>JBKICP010000344.1:0-4229 GCA_046567085.1 Acidobacteriota bacterium | reverse complement strand
GAGTCCCAGCCGGGCTGGCCGGACCAGGTTTTGATGGAGCGGTCGAGGCGCGCATCGCCGTAGAAATCGGCGCGTCCGTCGATGGTGACGGGATCACCGAGCTTCCAGATGAGGAAGCCGCCCCAGTTGTAGTCGTTGAAGACGGGGCCGGAGTAATCGTCAGCCCGGATGGCGACCACGGCATTTACGGGCATCGATCTGGCCAGGATCGTCTGCAGGTGCTGCTGGCGCACATTCCAGAGGCTGGCTCCGGCGAGCGCGATGGCGGCGGTCAGCACCAGGGTGATGGACAGAGCCCAGGCGGGAAGACGCCGCGGCATGCGGGTGCGATCGGAAGCAGGCAGGCCGGCGGCGAGAATGGCGGCAGCGGTGATGGCCATGAACCAGAGGTCACGCTCGGAGCGGAAGGAGAGGACGGCGGCCATGGCGAGCATGAGGGTCTCAAAGGGGGGAAATTTCCGGTAACGGAAGAGGACGCCCGAGGCGGTGAGAGCCAGGAAGAGCACGACGTAATCGCTGATGGTCCGGAAGGGCATGGCCTTCATTTCCTCAACGGTGTTGAGAACGCCGGACTGGGAGGCGAGTCCCCAGGCGATGCGATAGATGCCGGGGCCGTAGGGGTTGAGAAATGTGGCGAGAATGCAGGCTCCGGTGACGGCCACCATGGGACGCCATCCGGGAGGGCGGGCGTCGGATTGCCACCAGCGGGCGAGGATGGGCTCGGCTGCAGCGACGAAGAGGACGAGAAGGCCATCGATGAACTGAATGTGGATATTGGCCCAGAGGGCGAAGATGGGAGGAAGCCAGAGCAGCTCGCGGATGCGGCCGGTACGCCGGGCCTGCATGAGAATGTCGATTTCGAGGACGAAGAGCAGGATGGTGATGAGCCACGGGCGCGGGGTGTAGAGGCGGGACATGCAGATGAGAGGCGCGATGGTCAGGATGGCGCGCTGGAGGAAGTCCGGGGTGAGGCGGCTGACCATGCGATAGACGGCAGCGGTGATGAGGGCGACGAATCCGGCGGTGTAGGCGACAATGCCGACCAGCTTCCACCAGCTGTAAAGCTTTGCCAGCAGGATGTCATAGAGCCAGCTGTAGGCCTGCCAGGGAGCGCCGTGCATGGTGGAGAAGGGATCGGTGTGCGGCAGGGCGCGATGGTGGAGGATCCACATGCCGGCGGTCATTTGCCAGCCGAGATCGGCATCGGTGACCGAGGCGCCGGCTCCGCGCAGGCAGGCGAGGACGGGGATGGAGCAAACCAGCGCAACCATGGCGGCGCGAGCGATCTGCTCGGCGCGAGGGGAATTGGAGTCGGTCATAGAGACCTTCGGTAAAGGATGTCGTGGGCCGAAGAGCCCGCACGGCCATGATCCATGAATGGGAGGCCCGGCGTCGACACCCGGATGTCCCGGACTGGTGGCACTGCGGTGCTATGGGCTGACGCGGATGGGGCATGAGGGATTTAGGGGAAGGCGGCGGGGTTGGGGTTTGGGCTCGCGGAAGCTGCAAGGACGCCGGTAAGGAAGATTAGCCCGAAAGATCGGACTGTACCACTTACGGGTCATTGCGAGGCGGGCGGGTAACCTCTAGTGTGATTACCGATGTGACGCACAAAGGAGTTACCACGATGCGGAACGTCGCGCAGTCACTTTGAACCGGAGGAAACACCATGAATCTGCTTAAGAAATCTCTCGCCGCGTTTGTCCAGGAAGAGTCCGGACAGGATCTGATCGAGTACGCCCTGATTGCAGCCCTGATCGCGCTTGCCGCCATCTCGGGGATGACGAGCCTTGCGGGCAAGATCAACAACGAGTTCAACAGCGTCGGCAACCAGCTGTAAGCAGCACCGGTCGGCGAACCGGCGGATGGCACCTCAGGGATCCAGTGTTCTGGCACCGATGGACCCGCGGCATGGCACCACTGCGTGATTGTTATGCCCGGGTTTCCGTCGCATTGTGAAATGCAGAATCAACAAAGCAGCACGATCCTGCATTCACAGCCTGAACGGAGCGTACTGCGAGACCTGAGGAGAATTGCAAATGAAAGCACTTCTGACGAGCCTTCTGCATGACGAGTCCGGGCAGGATCTGATCGAGTACGCACTGATCGCTGCACTGATCGCTCTTGTCGCCATCACCGGGATGAGCAACCTTGCCGGCAAGATCAACAACGAATTCGAGAATATTGGGAACCAGCTGTAACAACCACCAGATCGGATTTCCCTGCTCAGGATCAATTTTCGCGGAAGGGAATTCCGGTCGATGTAAGCCAGGATGGGTCCGATTGCCTGCAGAACTCGGGTTCGGCAGTCTCCTGGTTATCACATGATTCACTGGATAGCTGCCCGATTCGGCAGAGGATGTTGAGAGCCGAACGGGATGCGGTTTTAGCCGAATGCGCGACGTGCCGGGCCAGCGGAAAGTGGCCCGGTCGCCGACTTTCGGATTGGGTAGTACTCTCTGCCGTGGACTCGGCTTGTTGTCCCCCAACCAGCTGACCGGGCGTGCAGTTCTGCTATTGTCCACACCCGCTCCGGAGAAGCCCGGAGGAAGGCGTTCAGTTTGGGGGCACCGGGAATGTCGAAATATCATGTCGATCTGCTGTACATCACGCTCGCGGCCGGATGCGCTGTTACCGGCGCGGTCTTCGATCTGAAGAGCCGGCGCATTCCCAATCGGCTCACCTTTCCGGCGATGCTCGCCGGACTCCTCCTGCATCTTGTTCTGAACGGCCTCCACGGTCTGGGTTTTGCCGCGGCATCGGGGCTGATCGCTGGGGCGATCTTCGCGATCTTCTGGATTGCCGGAGGAATGGGCGCGGGAGACGTGAAGCTGATGATGGCGGCGGGGTGCATCGCCGGCCTGGACAATGTTGCGTGGCTGCTGATTCTGACAGCACTGGCGGGCGGGATGATGGCGATTGGGCTGGCGCTGTGGCGCGGCCGCCTGAAGGACACACTGCTGAATGTTGGCGCTCTCGCCGTACACCACAGATACGAGGGGCTGAAGCCACATCCCCATCTGAACGTCGGGAATGCACTTACTCTTCGCCTGCCCTATGGGCTGGCCATTGCAGCGGGCAGCATTGTCACGCTGTGCCTCACGGTCGTCAGGAGGTAACAGGCAATGGCACGACGGTTTATGACGGCGCTTCTGGTGGCACTGGTTATCTCGGGCTCGGCAGTTTATTTTCTTTCGCGGAAAATGAACCGGAAACGGCCTCAGGGCACACCTGTGGCGCACTACGTGGGAGCCGCGCGGGTGATGAATCCGGGGACGGTTCTGAACAGCAAGGATCTCACGATGGTGACGTGGCCAGCCGATCATCCGCTGTCCGGGTCGTTCGTGAAGGTCGACGATGTTGTTGGACGGACGGTTCTTTATCCTCTGGCGGTGGGTGAGCCGGTGCTCGACCACGAGTTGGCGCCCAAAGGCTCCGCGCTGGGCATCACGGCGAGGATTCCGGAGGGGATGCGGGCGGTGGCGCTGCAGTCGAACGAGGTGGTGGGCGTGGCAGGATTCATGATGCCGGGAACCCACGTCGATGTACTGGTGACGTATCGCAGCGCAGCCCAGGCCGAGGCTGTGACGGCGACGGTAATTCAGGATGTGGAAGTGCTGGCGGTGGGGCACCAGCTGGAGCCGAGCCCTTCCGGAAAGCCGGCGAACGTGAGCGTCGTAACCCTGCTTTTGACCCCGGCGGAGGCACAGAAAGCGGTTCTGGCGGCGGCGCAGGGCAGCATCCATTTCGAACTTCGCAACGGGCGGGACACGGCGCCGGACAACCTGCTGCCGGTGGGCCTGAATCAGCTGACCGCACCGACATCGTCAAGGCCCGGATTGATCGCTCATGAGCGCCGGATCTATGCGCACCCCGCACCAAAACCGTGGGTGGTCGAAACGCTGCTGGGCTCCAAACGGACAGACGCCAGCTTTAGCGGAGGCAGCAATGACTAAGCGACTTACCGGATTTTCCGTCTGCCGCGGCGCATTCGCAATTTGTGTGGCAGCCTCTGTCGCGATGGGAGGCCGGCCGGCTTCCGCACAGAAACATGTACCGGAGGCATTTCAAGCGGCCATTCCGGGAACAGCGGCGGGAGCGACGACCACGGTCATCACGAACGCGCTGCATCTGGTGGTCGGGCGATCGATGTTTGTGAACACGGCAGAGCGTCTGCGCCGCGTTTATATCAGCAATCCAGCGGTGCTCGACTCGATGACAGCCAGCCC
>JBKICP010000343.1:2432-43569 GCA_046567085.1 Acidobacteriota bacterium | reverse complement strand
TGCGGGCATCCGAGATACTGCTCAATGCGGCATCCCCAGGCGGCCAATTGGCGCAGGTGCTCGCCGTTCAGGGTGCGCGGACCGTCGGCCCTGCAGCATGAATTCCCGTCGTCACGGTGCACTGCGATCGGCTCGCCCGAAGGGACGATGTGACTCTCGATTTCGCGGTATGGCTCGCTGCGCGAGACCACCCGCAGTTCCGCGGTCGAGCTGCTGCTGTCTCCCGGGACTCCACCGGTAGCCGTGACCCAGAGCACGTCGCTCTTCCGATCGCCCGGATCGCGGGTGTACACAATGCCGAATGCCCGCGTGCGCAGCATTGGCATGAACAGCGCGGCCATGGGACTTTCGACATCCGGCATTCCAGCCGAGAGCCGGTACGACAGAGCTGTGGCGCTGAAGCGGCTGGCAACCACTTCGCGCCAGGCATCCACGGCGTGTTCAGGATCGACCTGCAGGACGGTGCGGAACTGGCCGGCGAAGGTTCTTCTGCCGCCCTCCCCAACCGCACTGGAGCGCACGGCAAGTTTGCCTCCGGGCGAGACCAGATGCAGGACACGCTCATCAATGGCTTCCGCGATGACTCGTGGAATGGGACATTGCTGTACGGCCTGGACGAGCCGTGCGGACGTTTCTTCCAGTCGCATAAGGTCATCCAGATCGATGCGGCGGGTCAGGTCGCGCACCTCTTTCCAGAGGAACGTCCCGAAGAGCCGGCGGTAGGCTTCTGCCGTGACAACCCATCCGTCGGGAACCGGCAGCAGCAACCGGTTGCGAATTTCTCCCAGTACAGCGGCTTTGCCGCCCACTAACAGCTCTGATCTGCGATCGACGGCGTCCAGACGCATCACAAAAGGCGCTGGCGCCTGCCGGCTTTGGACAGCAACCCATGCGTCCAGTTCTCTGCGCTGGAGGCTGACTGCCGCCGTCAGTTGACGGTAGCGGTTCCCTGTCACCCTTTCCAGAGTGCCCACGAGATCGCCAAGCTTGTCGAAGATCCCCGAAGCTCGCTCGCCTGGCACTTCGCGTCCCGCTGCAATGAAATGCAGATCTTCCTGGATACTGGCGAGGATTTCGAGGCAGTCGTTATTCAACGACAGCAGAGTCCGGAACTCCACGTAGCGCGAGCGGATCGTGTTTTCGCCGATGGGCAGCTTCCATTCGTTCATTGCCGGATGCCTCTCGGCTGCGTCCGGACCGGTCACACCCGAACGGGAGGTGCAAGCTGATCCAGATTGAGCGCTGTGACTCCAGGAACTGCTTTGGCAATCCGCTCCACGTCCTCGCGCTGTTCGGGCTCGGCGAGTTTGCCGCGAATGGCGACGACGCCGTCGGCGGCTTTGACGTCCATTTCGAGGCCTTCGGTGGAGGATGCAATCGCCAGATCTGCGCGTACTCTGCTGGCCAGGGCCAGATCTTCCAGAGCCTTTCGGCAGGGCGGCGTCAGTTCGAAACAGCGCCGCCGCGCCGCGGCACTGACGATGTGGCACGCAGTCTCTATGGTCATGTGCTCCAGATTGAGCACCAGGTCGTACAGAGCAGGGTCTCCCCAGTCGACACCATAGAGCCAGTTGGTCCAGCGCCGCCGCTGATCGTCGATGTTCTCGATATAGGCGCGGGCCTGGCTCTGGCTGTAGTGCAGGTTCTGGCACACCATGCGGATCCGGTAGCTCATAGGAGCGATAATGCGGACGCGCAGGATGTGGCGGCCGCCGCCCAGCAACAGGTGCCCTGCGAGGCCGTGGTAGATGACTTTTCCGCTCCGCACTTCCTCGGCAAGCGCCGCCTGCATGATGGCCAGATACTTGTACCGCTTATGTCCGAATCTCTCCAGAAAACCAGGCGGCTTCTCCAGCGCGTCGTGCAGTTCTTCCTGTGATACACCGCTGGACGCAGCGCGCTGGACAATGACATCGCGGTCGACACAGCGATAGCCCAGTTGTGACGCCAGGCATTCGGCCAGCGTCTTGCCACCGCTAAAACTGCCTCTCGAAATCGTAATCACCGACATCGCAATTCCCCGCATTGCGGGGCCCGTGCTGCACTGCACCACGGGCCCCGAATCTGCTCCGGTTCGGCTCCTCGCTACTTTTTTGCCGCGGGAACGCCGGTCGCAGCGGAATGCAGCGTCACTTCGACCTTCTCGGTGAGACTGTCGTAGTACTGCTTCAGAATCGCGATGACTTCTGGCTTCGAGAACTCAGGAGGCACCGGCTTTCCTTCGCTCATCAATTTGCGCAGGAGAGTGCCGGAGAGCAGCAGTCGTGCGCCGCCCTGATATTTCCCGTTGTCGTCGATCACCGCTTTGCTCTCATGGGGGCACGTCTTCATGGAAGCCATACTCCCGCACTCGTAGCAGTAGAAGGTCCAGTCCATGGCGAGAGGCTGAATCTTCATAGCCCCGGCCGGGATCTCGCCGAAGATTTTCTGTGCATCGAAAGGACCGTAGTAGTCTCCGACGCCGGCGTGATCACGCCCCACGATGAGATGCGAGCAGCCGTAATTCTGGCGAAAGAGCGCATGCAGCAGGGCTTCACGAGGACCGGCGTAGCGCATTTCCATCGGATACCCGCCCTGAACGACGCGCTCTTTGCGGAAGTACTTATTCACGAGCGCATCGATCGCCTTGACCCGTACGTCGGCCGGGATATCTCCGGGCTTGAGTTTACCCAGCAGCTGATGAACATAGACTCCGTCGCAGACTTCGATCGCGATCCAGGCCAGATAGGCATGGGAGTTATGCATCGGATTGCGGAGTTGCAAAGCGGCGACCGTGTTCCATCCCCGTTCTTCAAACAACTTTCTTGCTTCCACCGGGCGCTGGTAGATTCCCCTGAACTCCTCGGGGAAATAGAGCTCGGAAAGCACCTTGACCGGGCCGGCGAGGTTCACTTCAGCCTGCTCCATGACTTTCTGCACGCCAGGGTGCTTCGGGTCGGTGGTGCGGAAGACCTGTTTGCACTCCAGATCTTTGTCGATTCTGTACTTCTCGTGAACCTTCATCGTGCCGATCAGCGAGTCGGTTTCCACGTCCCAGAGGGCAACCTCTTCGCCGAGCACGATGCTCTTCGCGTGATCCTCGTCGGTGGACAGGGTGATGGGAACAGGCCAGAAGACGCCACCCTTGCTGGGGAGCGCATAGTCGTTGCAGCAGCCCAGCCAGTCGTCGTGTCCCATAAAGCCATCGAGGGGCGTGAAGGCACCGATGCCCATCATGATCAGGTCGCCGGCCTCCCGGGTGGTGAGCGGGACGTGCTTGAGGTTCGCCGCTCGCTTTTGTTCTGCCGCCCGCTCGCCGCCTTCGAGCAGGAGCGGCTTGAGGCTCGAGCTTCCGTGTGGAGCAATGAGTTTATGCATAAGTAAGACTCCTGTTCAGAAAGATCAGGACGTCGCGGGAGATTGCCGGCGTCGAGTTATGGGCCAACCGGAGGAAGAGCTTTCCTGCCGCGTAGCTGCCATCGCCATGGTCCGGTAGAGAAAGTGGACGAGTTTGGAATAGGGCGCACCGAGAAAGAGGGTGAGGACGAGGGTGAGATGGGTGTAATAGACCGTGAACATCGCGGTTTGCAGCTGCATGAGCCGCAGCATTTCCGAGAGCAGTCCGGTAAGACCGGCGCCCCCGATCAGGATGAGGAGGAACCAATCGGCGAATTGGGTTCGCGCACGAGTCTGTGGGTCGCGCAGCCGATTCCACACCAGAATGCCCGCTCCGAGCACAAGAAGGAGCGCGCAGAGATTGGCAAAGAGTTTCAGAGGATTCGTGAACGCAATGGGTGTATCGATAAGGCCGAACATGCTGCCAATGCCGACAAGGGTGCCCATGACAGCCAGCCCGGCAAATCCGGCAAGGAGCAGCAGGTGCCCCCAGCGGCGCCCCTGCTGCTCTCCACATTCTGCAAAGCGGCGATGGGAGGCGATCTCCAGCAGGGCCGGAGGCAGATTCGAGAGGATCGGTCCCCCGGCGCCGGCCTTGCGCAAGGCACCTGCGAACCGCACTGCACTGACGGCAAGCGCCAGCAGGATCCAACCGCTGATGACATAAAAGAACGGCTCCAGCCGTGCTTTCGGAAACATTTGCGCAAAGACCAGTGCTGAGGATCCAGCATGATGCAGGGGGAGGAGCGCAATCGTCAGCAGCAGGATGGCGGAGAAGGCCAGCACCGCGACTGCTGATTCCGGAATGGCGAAGATACCGCCCATGAAACGCGGGAACGCAAGGCGCCGGATCACGGCGCAGCGGATGGCGCTGAGGGTTTCGGCAGGATGGGCGCCGCGGGGACAGCGCGTGGTGCAATCGCCGCAGTTATGGCAGAGCCAGATGGCGGGGTCGCCGCTGAGACGATCGGCCATGCCCCACTGCGCTTCGACGATTTGCTGGCGGGGAAAAGGCCGGCTCTCGGTGGATAACCCGCAGGTCGAGCTGCAGGTAGCGCACTGGAAGCACTTCTTCATCTCCCCGCCGCCACCCCGCGCGACATCGCGGATAAAGTCCGTATCTGGATGAAGGATGACTGGATCTGTCATGGCTAAAACCCCTTGTAAGGGTTCGGTCCCAGCGTTCGAATGCGCGCCGCGAAGTCGTTGATCAGCGCCGGAACATTGTCGTAGTCGTTGATGGAAAGCTGGACCATCTGCACGCGTTCGGATTCCAGCTGCAGGCGCTCGAGTGTGTCCTTGACGTTTTCGAGGCGACGATTCGCCAGCTCGCTGCCGCGAATGAAGTGGCACTGATAGTCGTCGCCGAAGCGGCAACCCATGAGCATCACGCCGTCGATGCCGCGAGAGAGCGCGTCGGCGATCCACACGATGTTCATGGAGCCGAGGCAGCGCAGGGGCACGATACGCACACTCGCATCCCACGTGGCCCGCTGGGTTCCGGCCTGATCGAGGGCGGGGTAAGCATCGTTTTCGCAGGCGAAGATGAGGATGCGGGGCTTGTCCTCGGTCTCGTCCGGGACCTCGATGGCCTTGACCATGGCGGCGATCATGTCCACGGAATAATTGCGGAAGGAGATGATGCGCTCCGGACAGGCGCCCATACAGATGCCGCAGCGCCGGCAGCGGTAGGGATTCAGCTTCGGCGTACCCTTTTCGTCCTCGTCGATCGCACCGAACGGGCATTCCACTGTGCACCGTTTGCACTGCGTGCAGCGTTGCAGCGAAAAGATGGGATAGGAATTGTCGCCGGCGCGGGGATGGACTGCCTGACCGTGCGTGGCGAGTTGGATGCACTGGATGGCCTTAAGCATCGCACCCGCCGCGTCTCCAGAGGCCATGGCCGCATCCATCGGCGCGCGCACCGCGCCGGCGGCGTAGATTCCGGTCCGCCGCGTCTCGTACGGGAAACAGACGAAATGCGAATCCGGAAAGCCGTCTCGCAGAACGGGCAGATCCGTCCCCTGGCGATAGGCGAGGTTGAGGACCTGGCTTCCATCGAGGGGCGCGAGTTGCTCGATCACGGCCTCGGCGTCCTGGCGCTGCTTCTCCGTCGGATTGCGCTCGAGGGACTTTCTTGCCTCACGCAGGGTGACCAGACCGTCGTTGTCGGCGGAGTTCGACACCATGCCGGTGGCCAGCACCACCAGATCCACGACCAGTTCAATCGGAGCCCCGATCAAACTGCTGTCGGCGCTGACCACGAGGCGCCCCTCGGCGTCTCGGCGGATCGCAGCAACATTTCCCTTCATGAAGAAGTTGAGGGGATGATTCTGGACCTTCTTGTAATACAGTTCGTAAGGACCCGGCGTCACCATGTCGCGGTAGAGGACAAAGACCTGCGTCTCCTCATCCTGCTCGCGGAAGTAGCCCATCTGCTTCAGGGTGGTCATGCAGCAGACCGAGGAGCAGTAGTTCAGGTGTTCGGGCTGGCGCGAGCCGGCGCACTGCAGGAAGAGAACGCTTCGTACCGGACGCCCATCCGAGGGGCGGACGATCCTTCCTGCCGCGGCCATCGTTTCGATCTCGACGTTGGTCACGACATCCGGCAGGCCGTAGCCCACCGCGGCAAGCTTTGCAGCATCGTAGGGCTTCCAGCCGGTTGCCATCACAATCGCACCGACGCGGTGGGTGGAGCGGTGGTGATTTTCGAGTGTCACATCGAACATGCCCGGCTGGCCTTCGGTGTGGACCACCCGCGTCGAGCAGAGCACAGTGACGCGCGGATCGCTGCTGACCGCCTGAATCTTTTCGACGAGACCGCCCGACGCGTCCTGCGTGTACGGCGCTCCGGTCGGGTAGAGCTTCTTCACGCTTCTGAGGAAGCCTCCGAGTTGCGGCTCCTTCTCCACCAGAAGGATTTCGCATCCAGCCGCCGCGCCGTCCAACGCCGCGGTGATCCCAGCAATGCCGCCTCCAACTACCAGAATCTTCCGCGAGATGGTCTCGGACAGCGGTTCGCCAGGGTTGACCTTTCCCAGCCGCGCGACCGCCATACGCAGAGAGTCTTCCGCCAGCATCTGCGTATCTTCGTCGTTGGGGGTATGACACCATGCGACCTGCTCGCGAAGGTTCACACGCTCGGCAGCTTCACAGCACGGGAAGCAAAAGCGGTCGGTCTTCACGCGCGGAGAGCAGGCAGCGATTACCGGCGTATCGATGGCGCCGGAGGCGAGGTCGTCGCGAATGAAAGAAAGTCCGTCGTCTCCGCACAGGAAGGGATGCGTGCGACACGCCGCAGCCTTGAGTTCGCCGGTCGCGAGCTTCGCCAGAGCTTCCACGGAAACAGCGTCTCCGATGCCGCATCCGCTGCAGATATAGATGCCTGTACGCTGGGTCATGACGGCTGCTCCACGGAGACGCTTTGCATCGCCTTCAATGCAGCGCCGGTGGCGTTCTGTACGGAAGAAGCAGCGTTCTCGGGCTTCCACGCACACCCGGCGGCGTAGATACCGGCACCGTTCTCCTTCACAAAGCCAAACTCGTCCAGGCGAATTCCGATCGGCAGGTCGGCGGTCTGCGGCACCATCCCCGTTGCGAGGACCAGCAGGTCGTACTCGCGGGTGATCTTTCTTCCGCGCAGAACATCTTCGGCGGTGACGAGCAGATCGCGGCTCGCCGGGTGCTCCTGCACGCGTGCGACTTTACCTTTGATCAGCTCGATCCCGGTGTCGGCAATCATCTTTGCCGCAAATCGGTCGAGTTCTCCGGGCGTGCGCAGATCGATATAGAACATCGTGATCTTTGCCTCGGGATACTGGCTGCGGAGATAGGCTGCATGTTTCAGCGATGCGGTACAGCAAACGCCGGAGCAGTAGGGCAGATAGTTCTCGTCCCGCGATCCGGCGCACTGGACAAAGGCAATCGCCCTCGGAGGCTTTCCGTCCGATGGCCGGAGGATCCTGCCGGCAGTGGGTCCGTCGACGGCAGCCTGGCGTTCCAGCATGACGTTGCTGACAACATTCACGAAGCGGTGGAAGCCGAGATTGTCGATACGGGTTGCGTCATACGGCGCCCAGCCGGTGGCGATCACTAGCGAAGCAACACGCAGTTTCAGCAAGGCGGGCTGCTGATTGAGATCGACAGCGGCATAGCGGCAAGCGTCGACGCAGGCGTGACAATCGTCCATACAAGCATCGCGGTCGACCGCATATCGAACGGGCCAGGCGAAGCGGTGTGGCAGGCGAATCGCCGGAGCATTGCTCATACCGTAGTCGAACGGGTCGGGCGCTTCCGAGGGGCAAACGCGCGAACATTCCCCGCAGGCAGTGCAGCAGTCGCTGACATAGCGCGGATTCAGCCGAACGATCGCCTCATAATCTCCGCACTGGCCGCTGAGGTCCTTTAGTTCGGCCAGCGTGTAGACGGTGATGGCGGGATGGCTGCGGAGCCGCCGGAGATTGATCTCGATGCCGCAGGAGGGCGGACACAGCTTGGGAAAGTACTGATGAAACCCCGCGACTCTGCCGCCCAGATAAGCAGCTTTCTCGACGAGAACCACGGAGTTGCCGGCCTCAGCGGCCTCGATCGCGCAGGTCATGCCGGCAATGCCGCCACCGACGACCAGAATGGGGAGGGCTGACGCGCGATGGGTTTCAGGGGCGGGCATGGGCGTGATCCTGTGTTCCGTGGTGTTGCAGGGGTGAGGCGCAGCCCAGTGGATCTCTCATGCGCATGCGCGGTTCATGAAAGAGGCTGAAGAGAAGCCAGTCGATGGCAAAAGCGAGCAGTTCCTCGTCGTCATTCGCGATGGCGTGAACGCGATCCTCGTCTACGTCGAAGAGCAGGAGCATGCGGGTATCGAACACGAATCGGCGGAAGCGGTCGAGGTCGTAGAGGGCCATGAAACACATAGCGAGTTGCCGCTCATCGATGCCGCCTGGGCGATCCCAGCCCGGGTGCGCCATCAGTTCGAGGAAGGGCAGCTGACCGCGATCGAAGGGCTCGATTCCCTGCTTGTCGATCCACTCGCGCACCGATTGCTCCTCGCCCTCGTGTCCTCGACACAACTCCTCGGAGACGATGAAATAGAAGCGGTCGGACGCAGCGTCGACGCTCTTCGGCTGCGCCATACCCAGCGGATACATGCGGCACGCCCACGGCCGCTGTGGATAGACCTGGCACCCTGCTGCGCCGACGAAGGGGCACTGGCGGCTCGTCTCCTCCATGCGCAGAAAGACGGCGGGAATATGGCGCTCTCGCGAATGGAGTGTCAGGGTGTAGTTATCAAGAAATTCAGAGGAATCGAGGTGCAGCGCTCGCTTGAGGCGGAGAACATCATAGGGCGAGAGAAGAATCGAGACATCGCGGCAGCAGCCGTTGAAACATGCTCGGTCCGGTCCGCAACGAAAGGCAAAGCGCGAGTCGGGACCGAGGCGCGGAGCCTCTTCGAGAATTCGCTGCTCTGTGGTCGGCTCAGCCATGGAGTGCCTCTTCCTCGGTGAGAATGTTTTCCTTCAGGGCATCCCGCGACCAGACCGGCAGAGGCCCTGAGTCGCCGGTCTCGGGCTCCAGCCGGAATCGATACGAAGCCGTCACATTGAACTGGCTGCGCATCCACTCCCAGCCGCGCACGAAATAGGGGCACTCATCGTTGAAGCACACCAGCTGCCATGCAGCGGTCCACGAGGTCAGCTGAGGATTCGCCCAGCGCTGCATCGGGTGACTGCAGTGCGGACATCGGGATTCGCGATCAGAGATCATCGACAGCTCGCGTCGTGCAGAAGTACAGGGCTCCGGCATAACACCGGAGCCCCATGGGTTATCGCGCCAGGGCCGGCTGCGGCGTTACCGCCGCTTCCTGCGGTTTGGGCTGCTCGAAGATGTGGAAGATAGGCCGTGTGAGCATCTCCCACTTCCCTGTCTTCGGATCGCAGCGGCAATTGGCAAAGACATGCCACTTCTCCTCGTCGAGCTTGGGCGTGTCGGAGCGCATGTAGTAGCCCGGCCACCTTGTCTCGCCACGAAACAGCATGGTCCGGACATGGGCTTCGGCCTGCCACATGCGGTGGATGTTTTCCCAGCAACGCATCAGCTCGTGCGGGTTGGAGGCCGCCAGCTTCTCCGCGTCCTCTTTCAGGAAGCCGAGGAGTTCCAGCGCCCGCTCGAGCTGGGCTTTGTTGGTGGTGAACTGTGCGGTTACGCCGCCGGCGTATTCGTCCATGATCTTCTGCAGACGGAACATGAACGCGCGCGGCCGGATGTAGTTGGGATTCACATCTTCGTCGGTGGTGAGGTTCTTGTTCTGCTCGAAGGTCTCAAGCGGCTTCAACACGTCGGCGGCGATCTTCTCTGCCTCGGCCGAATCCAGCTGCGGCAGCGAATTGTTTTCGACGATGAAGCGGATGGCAGACTTCGCGGCGATGCGTCCCTCAGCATGCGAGCCGGACGAGAACTTGTGGCTCGAAGCTCCGGATGCGTCGCCTGCGCAGAACAGGCCCTTAACGGTGGACATGTTCGTGTAGCCCCAGAAGTACTCGGACTTCGTCTCCCCGGTCTGGAGATCCTCCGGACCGCTGACCCATGCGCCCGAGGCTCCGGAGTGCGAGCCGATAAAGTACGGCTCGGCTGCGGCAATCTCAGAGCTCTTCTGTTCGGGCTGGACGTTGGTCGCCGCCCACAGAATCGCCTGCGAGATGGTCATATCCAGGAAGTCTTCCCAGGCCTCGGACTCCAGCTCTTTCATCTTCTTCTGGTAGGCCTTTGGATCGTCCTTGTACTGCTCGGCAATTTTGGTGAGGGCTTCCTCGGTTCTCATGAACAGCGGTCCCTTACCATCGAGCACGTCGAGCATGCCGAGGTAGTTGCGCAGATTCGCGGGTATGGGTTTTACGCGGCCGTAGGGCCCCCACTTCTCCAGTTCGGGCCTGCGCTCCACCATGTAATCGCCGCCCATCGCATTGGTGGCGCGCGATTTGAAGAGGAGGAACCAGGCACCGACAGGGCCGTAGGCGTCTTTGAAGCGCACGGGAATGAAGCGCACTTCCTGGCAGGTCATCTCCGCGCCGGCCTTCAGCGTGAAGTAGGCCGATGATCCGGAGTTCCACGGCGGATACCATGCACGGCCCATGCCCTCGCCCGAACTGCGCGGCTTGAAGACGTGCACCGCACCGCCCAGGGTGACCAGCGTGGCTTTGGCGCGGAAGAGATAAATCTTGTTCTCGCGCACGGAGAAGCCGATCGCGCCGGCGCAACGGTCACCATCCATCAACGGTCCGACGATAAAGACGCGCTCGAAGATCTGTCCGGTCCCATCGTGGAGCAGCGCGTTCTTCGCCGCTTCCGCCACCACCACTTTGTAGGACTCGCCGTTGATCATCAACTGCCAGCGGCCTTCGTGGACGTACTTACCGGATTCATCCTTCCAGATAGGCAGACCCCATTTCTCGAAGAGGTGAACGCTGGAATCGACATGCCGTGCGATGTTAGCGACGAGGTCTTCGCGCGTGACGCCCATCAGGTCATTGCGGACATAGTCCACATAGTCCTTCACGGAGTTCGCGCCGTCCTTCAGGCCGACATACTGGTTAATCGCGGAGAGGCCCATGGCCACCGCACCGGAACGGTCGACGGCGGCTTTATCCACAAGAGTCACTTTCAGGCCATTCTTGCGGGCCCAATGGGCGGCTTCGACAGCGGCTCCACAGGCCGCCATCCCTCCACCGAGGATGAGGAGATCGGTGTCGACGATAATGGTTTCCGGCTTAGGCACGGGCGCCTCCCTTCTGATCGAGAGTGAATACCGCAGGCAGACCCAGGGAGGCCGGCTCGGTGAAGAGCGCCGAGTTCTTCAGGTCGTCTCCGGACTGGAATCCGCCATCGGGTGCGGCCGCACCTTCGGGCGTGGTCCGAATAGGAAACTTGAATCTCTTCAGGTTTCCGTTTCTGAACTTCACTGTCCACATGATCGAGTCCGTTGACCGCAGCGGCGTCACCTGGGCACCCAGCGGCACAAAGTCCGCATAGCCGCGGATCTGAATCGCCTGGGTAGGACAAATTTTCACGCAGTTATAGCACTCCCAGCACATGGCAGGGTCGCGGTTATAGGCTTTCTGTGTCTCCTTATTCAGGAGCATCAGATCGTTGGGACAGATATACTGGCACGCCGTGCGGTCCAGTGCTCTGCACCCATCGCATTTCTCAGGGTTCACATAGCTCGGCACCAATCACCTCCGATGTTCCGACTTACATGCTGTATCGAGCGGGCCTCGCCAAACGCACTCTTCCTCGACTGGAACGATGCTTTCCGCGAGTTGCAGAAAGGCGGTCCCGATCCGGATGAGCCGGGCGACGATCGCAACGGAGCCCCCGTGGCGATTCGCGCGGGAGCGATAAGGTTATGAAGAAGAGATGGAACGATTCGGCGGAAGGTGAACCTGGCAGAAGGTCACTCTCTGTCCGCGGAATTGAGGCTGTGAAGATCACAATCATTCTGCGGACCGAAAGATCCGCCTCTTCAACCCGCAGGGATTCTAGACACTAACTCGCACGAATGGCAGTGACTGTCATCACAGCTCTGCTGCAAAAGAAGTCGGTGGATCGGCAGCGGTAATACTACGCTGCGCAGAGATCGTAACGCCGCGCTTCCCCGAGGAGGCTTGCCCAGCCAGAGCCGGCTTGCCGCAGTTTGCCCGAGCACGAGTCGCGGCGATGAAGGCAGAGAGGAAGACTTCAGACGCTCGCCCGATTGCGTTGCCCGACAAAACGCTGCGCTGCTGTCAGAATGCCTTCAACCCATTGTGGCGCAGAGAGAGCGTGCAGGTGCGTGTAACCGGCCATGACTTTCTGCACCGTCAGAAAGTCGCGTCCCGGAGAGACTCCTGTGCCGCGAAGGACGGTGCAGGCGGTGCGGACGGTATCGGCACCGGCGATGAGCCGGGAGTAGTGGAATTCGTGCCCGCGAAGAAGCGTTCCCTCGGGAAAGAAGGGATTGCGGGCGTCGACGCGGAGTTTGCTGTAGCCATGTCCCTGAGGGTTGTCACAGACTTCAACGTCGCAGGGGAAGACACCGGCCATGGGGTAGCGGTCGCCCTTCCAGGAGAGCGAGCGCGCCAACAGCATCAGACCGCCGCATTCGGCGTAGATGGGCAGACCCGCGTCGGCGGCTGCGCGGAGGGAATGCATCAGGCCTGTATTTCGGGACAGATCGCGCGCATGCGTTTCCGGGAATCCGCCGCCGATATAGAGCGCGTGCAGCGGATCGGGGATCGCTTCGGCACGCAGCGGAGAGACGGGGATCAGCGTTGCGCCGGCTCGCTCAATTTCCTCCAGGTTCTCGGGATAGTAGAAGTTGAAGGCGGAATCCCGAAAGTATCCGATCCGCAGCCCGCGGCTCTCCGGAAGAGCCACCGGTTCGGCACGCACAAGGCTTAGCCGGGGAGCGCTGCACGCGATGGAGAGGAGCGCATCGAGATCGAGACGGTTTCCGATCGTCTTCAGGATGGTTTCTTCCAGTTGCTGTGTCTCTCCGTGTTCCTCGGGCGGAATCAGACCGAGGTGCCGCTCGGGAAGAGGGTTGCTGGCTGCGCGAGGCACAGCACCGAGGACGGGAATCGAGCAGGCAGAGGCGATGGCGTCGCGCAGGATCGATTCGTGTCTGTGCCCTCCGACGTTGTTCAGGACCACTCCACGAATGTCCACTGCGGGGTCGAGGTGCTGGCACCCGAGCACCAACGCTGCAGCCGTTCGGGTCATCTTCGTGGCATCGATGACCAGCACCACCGGCGCGGCCAGTTCGCGGGCGAGCGCTGCGCTGCTGTGCGTCCCTGACGCATCGAACCCGTCATAGAGGCCGCGGTTGCCTTCAATGAGGTTCACCCCTTCGGCGATGCCATGCTGCACAAAGGAAGCCAGCACGCCCCCCGATCCCATCAGGAAAGTATCGAGGTTCCGCGTCGTTTGTCCTGAAGCCCACTGCAGCCAAGCGGCATCGATGTAGTCCGGTCCCTTCTTAAAGGGCCGCACAGAAACACCAGCGCGGCGCAGGCGCAGCAAGAGAGCCATGGAAACCAGGGTCTTCCCGGAGCCTCCGGAGAGACCCGCAAGGAGCAGACGCGGCAGAGCGCGTTCGGGAGGGCTGCTCGAGGGCAACGGAACCTACCCCGCCTGCTCGCTGCCTTCCTTCGGCGGCAGCTGAATATAGGAACCGCCGAGATAGCTGTAGATGCAGCGGCCGGAGTCGATCAGGAGACGGATGGCCTTCTTACACTCGTCCCGGCCGCAAGCCTGTTCTCCGTGCTTTGCGATTATGGCTTTCGTCAGGTCGCCGGCTTTGAGATTCTTCTTGCCGGCGCATTCGGAGACCAGCTGATACATCTCTTCGGCGAGGGTCTCGACCGGAACAGCAGTCGCTTCGCTCATACAAGTACCTCTTTCCGCTCCGTATCAGTTGCGGAGCATGAAGCTATCAGTTGCTGCAGCTTATTGCGGAACCGCACCACTTCGCCGACCACAAGAGTGGCCGGGGGCTGAACCCCGTGCCGGCGAACCGCCTCGGCCATGGTTCCCAGCGTGGCGGTCACGACATGCTCGCCCTCCCAGTAAGCCATCTGAATCATGGCTGCGGGAGTCGAGGGAGGGCGGCCGGCGTCGATCAGCTTTTCGGCGATTCCGCCGACGTTATGCACGCCCATCAGGAAGACCGACGTATCGATGCGGGCAACGGCGTCCCAATCGACACGATCCTCATGGCCGTCGGCAACGTGTCCGGTGACGATGACGACCGAAGAGGATGCGTCGCGGTGGGTGACGGGGATGTTGGCGCTGAGCGGAGCTGCCAGCGACGACGAGACCCCGGGAATGACTTCAAACGGGATGCCATGCCGGGCCAGGTACTCGATCTCTTCGCCGCCGCGTCCGAAGAGAAAGGGGTCACCGCCTTTGAGGCGAACGACCAGGCCGCCCTGTCTGGCTTTCTCTACCAGGACTGCGTTGATCGAATCCTGCAGGGAGGCGCAGCCAGCAGGCTTGCCCATGTAGATCCGCTCGGCCGAAGGTTTCGCCAGATCGAGGACGCCCGTCTGGATGAGCCGGTCGTACACGAGAACATCGGCGAGGCCGATGCGCTGCGCAGCTCGAACCGTCAGAAGATCGGGATCGCCCGGGCCGGCACCCACCAGAACGACCTTCCCTGTCCGGTGGCCGACGGTCGTCTGCAAGCGGCGGTCCGCGGGGGCGGAGCGAAGCGGTGCAGGAAGAGTGACCGTGGAGCCGGTTCGTTCTTCTTCCAGGAGATCAATGAATGTGGACATGACAGGTGTTCTCCTCACGCGCATTGACTCCAGGTGCGGTCCACTTCCCGCCGAACCGTGAGCGTGATTTTGTACAGCAGTGTGATCAGCAAAACTCCAAAGGCCCAGATACCGAGAACCACCGTCCATTCGGGAAATGTGGCCTGGTAGCGGGCCATCACCCCCAGCGGCGTGGGGACAAAGCCACCCACCATCAGGGCCAGCCCTTTCTCGATCCAGATCGAGAAGAAGGCCGAAGCGCAGGCCACGGCCAGCAGCCGCGGATTGGAGCGCCAGCCTGGGACCAGCAGCAGGACCAGGGTCGCAACGGCGAGCAGAGTCGATAACCAGGTCCACGGAACATAGAGACCGTTGCCGTCCATTCCGGCAAAGAGATAGTGGAAGGGCGCTCGCTCATCCGGAACTTGACTGTAGAAGGCTGTGAAGATCTCGACGAGAACAAAGAAAATGTTCACCGCCATGCAATAGGTCACAATGACGGCAAGCCGCCGCACTGCTTCAGCACCTGCATCGAAAACGCGCAGCCGACGCAGAAGCAGCAGGATCAGAATTAGAAGAGCAGGCCCCGAAGTGAAGGCAGAGGCGAGAAAGCGCGGCGCCATCAGTGCCGTCATCCAATAAGGCCGCGCTGCGAGACCGCTGAGCAGGAATGCGGTGACGGTATGGATTGCTACGGCCCAGGGCAGAGACAGCAGCACCAGGTTTCTGGTCCAGCGCGGCGGCGGCACTTCATCGCGCTCAGCCGAGAGCAGCGTGACAGTAATGACGGCGTTGATGAGGACATAGCCGCTGAGAACAAAGATGTCCCAGAAGATGAGCGAGTTCGGATGAGGATAGAGGATGACGTTGGCCAGCCGCATGGGTTGACCCATGCTCACGAAGATGAAGAGCATGGCCATGAACACGGAAACCATGCCGAGGATTTCTCCCAGGATGGCGATGCGACCAAAGGCCTTCCAGTCGTGCAGGTAGTAAGGGAGCACGACGACCAGCGCCGAGGCCCCCAGCCCTACGCAGAAGACAAATTGCGCGATGTAGAGCCCCCAGGGGACATCCCGGGTCAGACCGGTCATGCCCAGGCCGACCTGCTGCTCGCGAATCCAGCCGAGCAGCCCGATGATGCTCAGCGCCAGCAGAGAGGCAAGCCACACCCGGTACCGCCGGTTGCCTGCGAGCGCTTTTTCGAACATGAACACTGGCTCACCCTCACACGATGTACGAAACGTTTGGCCCTGTACCCAGCTCCGGCTTGCGCCGGACCGTATAGGACGCAGTCCGTGCCTGAGAAACCGCAGACCGGGGATCGCTCAGATCGCCGAAGACAATGGCTTTGGCGGGACAGGCTTCGGCGCAGGCGGGCGGTTTGCCCTCTGCCAGAAGCTCGGCGCAGAAATCGCACTTCTCCACGACACCCATGGAGCGGGTGGGGAAATCTGTATCGACGTGAGCGATGTAGGGCCGCGGGTCGACGAAGTTGAAGCTGCGCGATCCATAGGGACAGGCCACCACGCAGTACTTACAGCCGATGCAGCGGTGCCAGTCCATCATGACAATGCCGTCCTCTTCCCTCTTCCAGGTGGCTCCGGTGGGGCAGACTCGCACGCATGCGGGGTCGTCGCAGTGATTGCACAGGACAGGAACGGCTTTGCCCGGATAATTCTGCTCAGTGTAGGGGTTCTGACCCAGTGGAAACACTGCGGGGAAAGCCTCTGCCCAGATCCACTTCACCTCCTGATCCGGGTTGGGGATATGCGGGATATTGTGCGCGGCATTGCACGCCCGCACGCACTGGTCGCACCCCGGGTGTTCGCGGCACTTCCGCAGGTCGACCACCATGCCCAGCTGCCGGCGCGGCTTGCCCGGGATCACGGCGCGCGCACTGGTTTGGGCCGCCGCTGCGAGGAGCCGCGCAGCTTTCAACCCGCCGGCGGCCAGCACGGAAAGGCCGGTGAGCCGCAGAAAATCCTTGCGCGTGATCTTCATGGCACGCTCCTGAAGTCGACCCCGGCAATGCTGGTTCGCGGCTGGCAGTGGCAATTCCAGCATGAAGGTCCGGAGACTCCCGAATAGCTGTGGCAGCGATCGCAGAATTGCTCTTTGTTGTGGCAGCTGAGGCATGTGCCGGTCAGGTTTTTGTCGTACACCTTGCCGTTAAATGCCACATAGCGCCGATTGTCTCCACGCACGACATCGTCGCGCCACTGCATGAGCAGTTGCATGTGAGAGCTACGCATAAATGCGACCGGAGCGACACACTGCTTTGCGTTGGCGGGCAACTGCAGCTCAGGGACACCGGAGACGCCTGCGATGCGACCGTGTGCGGACCAGAAGGGCGTCGTCGCCAGACCCACAAACAAGGCCAATCCGAGAAGGATCCAAAACCGTTCACGCATGGACGGCCTCGCTTTCGCTCTTCGCAGTGGCGAACGGCTCACCGCGCAGATCGGCGACGCGCTCCTTTTCGCCTTTCAGGATGAGCGCGTTTCCGAGCAGTTCGTGAACGCCGGCCACTTCGACGCCCGGGACCCAGTACTCGAGCAGCGTGGGCAGCGTAGCCTTGTCAATCGCGCATATGCAGGTGAGCAGATTGACGCCGTAGCGTTCCTTCACATACTTCACGGCGCTGGCGCGCGGAAACCCACCGCGCAGACGAACTTCGAGATTCTCATCCGTCCCCAGGCCGGCGCCGCTGCCGCAACAGAAGGTCTGTTCGCGAATCGTGTTCTCCGGCATCTCGTGGAAGTTGCGGGAGACACTGTTGAGGATATAGCGAGGCTCTTCGAGCAACCCCATCCCACGAGCGGGATTACAGGAATCGTGATAGGTCGGAATCCAGTGGTCGTTGCGGCTGGGATCGAGGCGGAGTTTGCCTTCGTGGATGAGGTCGGCGGTGAACTCGCAGATATGCACCATTTTGGTGGAGTGCGCATTTTCGAAAGCCGTGCCGGTGACGGGAGAGACAGGGCGTTCGAGGAAGTCGGCCGGTCCGTTCATGGTGTCCATGTACTGGTGAAGGACGCGCCACATGTGGCCGCACTCGCCGCCGAGGATCCACTTCACTCCCAGGCGCCGCGCCTCGTCGTAGATCTTGGCATTGAGGCGCTTCATCATCTCGTGGGAGGAGAAGAGGCCGAAGTTCCCGCCTTCCGAAGCATAGGCACTCACGGTGTAGTCGAGACCGATTTCGTGAAACAGCATCAGGTAGCCCAGCAGCGTGTAGTAGTGGGGGCTGGCGAAGTAATCGGCCGAGGGCATGACGAAGAGGATCTCGGCGCCCTTGCGGTTGATGGGCACTTCGATGTTGAGCCCGGTAATCTCAGAGGCTTCGCCGGCGGCAAAATCGATGCTGTCTTTAAATCCATGAGGCTGGATGCCGAGGTGATTGCCGGTGCGGAAGCAGTTGGCCGCTGGTTCGAGAATCCAGTTGATGTTGCAGCCGATCAGGTTGAGCAGCTCACGGCCGATCATGGTGATCTCGGCCGTGTCGATGCCGTAGGGGCAGAAGACGGCGCAGCGGCGGCACTCCGTGCACTGGTAGAAGTACGCAAACCACTCCTTCACCACGTCCTCGGTCAGTTCGCGGCCGCCGGCCAGCGCGCCAAACAAGCGTCCCGTGAAGGTGAAGTAGCGCCGGTACACCGACCGCATCAACTCGGCGCGAGCCATGGGCATATTTTTCGGGTCGGCCGAGCCCAGATAGAAATGGCACTTATCCGCGCAGGCTCCGCAGCGAACGCAGATCTCCATGAAGAGACGGAACGAGCGGTACTTCTTCAACCGCTCCTTCATGCCATCGAGCAGGATCCGCTTCCAGTTGGGCGGGAGCTTCCAGTCAGCATCGGTGGGCTGCCATGCGCGCGGATTGGGAAGCCCGAGGGCTTCGAGGTTCTTCGGCGCCGCGCTGTAGCACATCGTGCCCTTGCGGAACTCGACGCGCGGGTCGGCCCAGTCACCGCGCGGAGGCTTGGGCTCAATTTGTACGAGGGCTTCCGGCATGTTCGGCCTCGAGCGGGATTCCCGCCTCCTGTAACTTGTCGTGAAACTCTGCTTCCCATGCCGCGTAGGTATGGGTCTTCACGGGATAGTTCCACGGATTGATATGCCGACGGCTCCGGCTGTTATTGGCCAGGTTCCTGGTCGGGCTGAGGAAGACTCCGCCGGCGTGCATCAGTTTGCTGAAAGGAAAGTACGCGGCCAGCGCTGAGACCAGCAGAAGATGGACCAAAAAGATCGGGCTGAGATCGGTTGGAAGCGTGGGATGAAACGCGGCGAGGCTGAGAGCCAATTGCTTGACGCTCACCAGGTCTGCACGCACGGCGTAGCGCATCAGAATTCCGGAAGCCGCGACACCGAAGACAAGAAACAGAGCAAAGTAATCGGTGAAGAGCGAAATGTAGCGGACGACCGGATCACGGAAGCGCCGCACGATCAGATAGGCGAGCGAAACCACCAGAAGGACATCCGAAAGGTAGATGGGCGGTGTCCCGATCTGGAAAAAGCTGTCCACCCGGTCAAGGCCATTCACGAAGGCTGGCACCGGCTCCACAAGCAGGCGGAGGTGACGAAGCAAAATGAGCAGCAGCGACCAGTGAAATGCCAGGGAGGCGATCCACAGGTACTTGTTCTCGCCCAGCACGAGACGTTTGCCCACCATGCGTGCGCGGTCGTTGCGGAAGAGCGAACGAAAGAGCAGGATTTCCCCGGCCATGCGAAGCAGGACGCCTCGACGGGTGGAAGGATTCTCGATCGTTGCGCTGCGAATCCAGGGCAGAGACTTCTGTTGTCCGCAGGTGACGGGGATGTGGAACGGGACAGGTGTCCAGGCCCAGCGCATCACACGCCAGCAGAATCCGGTCAGGAATACCGTCAATGCCGCGTACGGAACGATCAGCGCAAGAAAGACGGCGGAGCCCCGGGCGGCAGAGCCGGCCAGACCGACCATTACCAGTGTCACGACCGCAAGCAGGGACCAGAGCGCTTTCATCGGGCCTCCTCCTTCACCGGGTCGCACACTCCGCGCGGAAACGGATTTCCCGGACGCGCAGCTCGAAGATCTGCTCGCGGCATCGTGTGTACTGGCTGAAGGCCAGCAGAGCAAGTGCGTCGATGCGGGCGTGCAAAGACTCCGGAACAGCCCCAGCCACTTCGTCAATCGCGACGCGCAGGTCGAAGACAAAGCGCACCGCATCGGAAGGGCTGAGGTCCTGCACGGCTCGCAGATGGATGACAGCGTCGAGTGCGGCGGCCACCGGCGCCTCCTGCATTTCTCCCAGAACCTCATGGGCAAGGATGTACAGGTTGCTGCGCAAGGTGGAACCGACCGGATTGCGGAAGGGGTCTTTCTCTGTGCTGAGCAGAGGACGCCCCGCTCCCGGCCACGAGTTCATGCTGAAGGACACCCATCGCTCGGCAATCGCTTCTATCTGCGAAGTGCCGGGAACCGCATCGCCGATGGATGCACCGGTCATTGCGGCTTACACGCAGCCTGTCGGCTTGGGCAGGCCGGCCAGCTTGCAGGCACCCTTCGCCGGGCCGGACGGGAAGAGCGTGTAAATGTCGCCGAGCTTGTTGCCGGTCTCCTTGCAGAGCTTGCGCACCATGGGTGCGATTCCGTACTGGATATAGTAGTTGCGAATGTAGTGGATAACCTTCCAGTGGGCCTCGGTCAGTTCTTTTACGGCTTCGGACTCTGCGAAATCCCTTGCCACATCGTCGCTCCAGCGCTCCGGCTCCTGGAGGAAGCCATCTTCGTCCACTTCGTACTGTCTTCCCTGCACTTCAAACGTCGGCATTTGTTACCTCGTTTCAGTTCATCTCGATATATCCACACGGACACGAGTCGGCACACTTTCCGCAGCCGTTGCAGAGATCGAGCTTGATTTTGTAGTGTTCGCCCTTCGGCAGCTTCACAAAACAGTTCTTGCTGCAGTACATCCAGCAGGTTTCGCAATCCATGCACATGCCGCACGACATGCAGCGTGCGGCCTCCTGCAGGGCCTCGACTTCTGCGAAGGAGGGGGGTTGGTCGGTGCGGGGCGCCGCAGGGTACCAGTCCAGTTTGACGCGATCCTGCCGGATCACGGCAGGATGACCGGCCGGCGACAGGCTCCGGTGTTCCAGGAATGCGGCAATCGCAGCGGCCACGGCTCGACCCTGCGCGATGGCCGGGCTCACCATGTTCGGGACACGCGCTTCGGGCTCCTGCGGTTCGCGTTCCGGGATCTGCGGCAGTTCCGCTGGCAGCGTGCCGATCAGGGCCCCGCCATCGCCATCCACTCGCAGTTCCAGCTGGGAGGCCCTCTGCAGCCCCATCGCGAAGAAGACAGCGCGGTAGTCTTTCTGCAGCTGTTCCACAGAAACATTGCGGCCCACCACGCAGCCGGTCTGCAACTCGACGCCGAGCTGCAGGATGTTCCCGATCTCCCCTTCCAGAATCTCCGCTGGAATCACGCTGCGCGGGAGCCGGTAGCGCATCATGCCTCCGGGCAGCGGGGCTGCTTCGATCACCGTCACGGCGTAGCCGGCACGGGCCAGGTGGTAGGCGGCTGCCAGCCCTGCCGGCCCGGCACCGACCACGGCCACTTTCGCTGCATCCGCCGGAACCGGACGCGGAAGCTCGGCGCGCAGTCCCTGCGCGATGGCAAAGTCGCCTACGAAGCGCTCCAGACGATTCACCGCCACAGCCCCGTCTTTCGCCTTACGATTGCAATTCAGCTCACAGGGATGCTGGCAAACACGACCACAGATTGCAGGAAAGGGATTGTGCTCGAGGATCGTACGCCACGCAGCCTCGAAGGCCTCTGCGGGAGTTCGCCCGTACGCCTGGTGCTGGGCCAGCGGGACAAGCCATCCGCGAACGTCCGTCCCGCTGGGGCAACTGTGAATGCACGGCGCGGTCTTGCCGATGTAGGCCGGGCGCCGAGCGCTTACCTCTGCTCCGCCGGTAGCGGTCTGTCTGAGAACCGGCTTTTTGACGTCCTTAAACAGAGCCATACGAGACCTGCCCCCTGCCAGTCAGAACCGCACGTGAGCCGATCGCGCATACGACAATCCCGCATGCTTGAAATCGTCGATGTGGTAGCGGGTGAACTCAAATCCGGTGAGCTGGAAGAAACGCGGCCACCCGATCCGTTCGATCCACTCACCGACCCGCTCGTAGCGGCGCGCTTCCCTGCTGTAAACATCCACGATCTTCGTGACCGCCTCGACCACCTCAGGCCAGCGCGGCGGATGATTTGGCAGCCACGGGACCACGAGCTTCGAGAAGCTGGGTTTGCTGCGAGCATTGCTTACTTTCCCGCCGACCCAGATGGAGAGCCCATCGTGCTCAGCGTCGCTCAGAGGCATGGCGGGGCAGACGCTGAAGCAGTTGCCGCAGAACATGCACTGTTCCTCGAGTACCTCGACGGATGGCTTGCCATCCAGCGTGGCTGCACGAATGGCTCCGGTGGGGCAGGAGGAGATGAGCGTCGGGACCTCGCACACTTTGGGAAGCACGTCGTGCTGGATCTTGGGCGGCCGGGTGTGCACACCCAGAATCGCAATGTCGGAGCAGTGCACCGCACCGCACATATTGAGGCAGCAGGCCACCGCAATGCGCAGCTTGGCAGGCAGATTCTCATGCGTGAAGTGATCGTTGAGAGCATCCATCACGCTCTTGACCAGTCCGGAGGCATCCGTCGCTGCGGAGTGACAATGGACCCAGCCCTGAGTGTGAACGATGTTGCTGATGGCGTTGTTCGTACCCCCAACGGGGATGCCGAGAGCGGCGAGTTCCGCCTTCAATGGCTCGATTTGCGCCGGATCCTCCAGCAGGAACTCCACATTGTTCCGACTGGTGAATCGCAGATGGCCGCCGCAGTATTTGTCAGCGAGGTCGGCATATTTGCGCAGCGTCTGGATACTCAGCAGGCGCGGCGAACCGCCGCGCACGGTATATACCCGCTCGCCCGATTCGGCGACATGGCACAGCACGCCAGGCGCAAGCGTTTCATGGTACTTCCAGGTCCCATAGTTTCTCCGGATAACCGGGGGAAGAAACTTCTCATAACTGGGCGGACCGATATCGGTCAGACGTGACTGGACAGTAGCGGTGCTCATTACTCCGCCTCCTTCTCGGCCTGGAAGTAGATGTAGGGGTTGTCGCGTGGAGCCGCGACCATCTCCGGCACCGGATCCAGTCCAATGCCCTCGAGGAAGGCCGGCAGTCCGACCCGCTGGATCAGTTCTCCGATGCGCTCGCGGTTGGTTCCGTACTCGTCCCAGAAGTCCCAGATCCGCTGCACCAGTTCCTTCAGCGTGTCCAGAAGCTCATCCGCCGGAACGAAGGGAATCAGCACCGAGGAAAGCAGCGCTCCCTGCACAATGGGGGCCTTGGCGCCAATCAGGATGACGGCACCCTGTTCCCTGCCCGGACGCAGTGCCTTCGGCATGGCGTTGATGCAATGCATGCAGCGCACGCAATCGCGATTCTCCACACGCAGCGTGGTGCCATCCCAGTCCATGCACTTGCCCGGGCAGTTCCCGCAAACATCCCGCTGAATATTGAGCCCCGCGGCTGCATAGTTGCGGACTTCTTGCTGGTCGATCTGAATATCGTCCTTCCAGGTTCCGATCACCGCCAGATCCGAGCGCGCGATCGCCGCCACACAGTCATTGGGACAACCCGAGAATTTGAACTTGAACTTATAGGGAAACGCAGGACGGTGCAGTTCGTCCTGGTAATTCATGGTGATGTCGTAGCAGAGCTTCATGGTGTCGAAACACGCCCACTCGCAACGGGCCTTCCCTACGCAGCAGGAGGGCGTCCGCACAGCCGATCCCGAACCGCCGAGATCGAAGCCGGCCTGCGCCAGATCCTGGAAGGTTGGCTCCAGCTGATCGGTCGTGGTCCCGAGCAAAACCATGTCGCCGGTCGACCCATGCATATTCGTCAGGCCGGATCCGCGCTGTTCCCAGATGTCGCAAACTTTGCGGAGCGCCTCACTGGAATAGAACCACGCCGCGGGTTGGTTTACACGCAGAGTATGGAAGTGCGCGACTTTGGGAAACTGATCGCCTATGTCGCTGTATCTTCCAATGACGCCCCCGCCATAGCCGAGTACACCGACGAGGCCGCCATGTTTCCAGTGGCTCTTCTTTTCCTCGTAGGACAATTCGAGCTGACCGAGAAGATCGCGGGCACTCTCACTGACTTCGGCGGCAGATTTAATCTCCGTGACGAAGCTCGGCCAGGGGCCTTTTTCGAGCTCATCCAAAAGCCTGGTTTTCGGCTTTCCGTTGGATCCTGAATTTCCATTGGCGTCCGCCACGGCAGGGTCTCCTTTCATTCGGAGTCGCGGATTGCGAAGGCCGGCACGGCGGTCGCCTGAATCGCGACCCACAAGCGTAACGATGAAGTGTGAGACGCGCAGTGACTCCCATCACAGAAGAATGCAATGCGCGAAAAAGTGCGCCTAAGTCCGTAACATCGTCGCAGCACGCACGAACCACTTGAGCCACATTTTCGAAAAGATATCGCCAGGACGGGAACGATGGGATTCAGAGGGGAGCGGCGCCCCAACGCGTACATGTCTTCTCGTTGCCCGGCATGATTGATCCAGGCGGCCATCAGAAACGGAGCGGGTTATCCCCTGGCTTCCAGCTTCGCCGGGCGCAGAGAGGTACGGCTCAGTGCCACTCCCATTCGATAAAGCCGGGCTTCACATCGGTGGCAGCATTGACGATGAGCTCGACCAGTCCGCCGTAGAGGATGCGGTTTTTCTCCCACAGATCGTAGTACGCGAGCATGTCGCGGATTTGTCCCTTACAGTTGCTGCAGGGGGCACAGAGATACTTGGGCGTCGCCGGATCGAGGCAGTCGGAAAATGCGGTCAGGATCTGATCCATTTTTTTTCTTCCCGCCACCTCGAAGCGCCAATCCGAGAAGTTGTTGCCGCTCATAATAGCGAAGCCGCTGCCGCCGCCGCAGCAGTAGTTATCAACTCCGTGCGGCTCCATCTCTCTGAACTGCGGACAAATCGCACGCAGAATCTCGCGCTGCGGCTCCACCACCCCCATCAGACGCACGAGATTGCAGGGGTCGTGCAGGGTCACCGGGAAATCGTTCCGCCTCGGATCGAAGAGGATCTTCCCACTCATGACGATGTCGCGGAGCAGTGGCAGCGCGCTCTCGCGCCGCACGTTGGATTCGCCGGTCAGCAGCCGGTCCGCAACAACACAGAGAGCCTTGTGGGCATGCCCGCATTCCCCCACCACGATCCGCTTGACGCCCAGCTTGCGGGCCGCTTCCACGTGCTTCAGGGCCACGCGAGCAAACTGCGCGTCGTCGTACCAGACACCGTAGTTGATGGAGTCGTAGCCCGCTAACTCCGAGGACATCGTCCAGCTCACGCCGGCGAGAGTCAGGATCAGTGCAAAGGCCCCGGGATTTTCCGGCCACGCCATGATCTCGCCAGCATTGTGGATCAGCAGAACATCCGCACCATGGACATCCCATGGCGTGTGGACCTCAATACCCGTTCGCTCGCTGATGTCCTCGTCGATGAACGCGACGTTATCCCTGACGACCTCCGCATTCATGCCAGTCGAGGAGCCGACCTTCAGCTGCAGCATCGATCCCTGATCATGCAGTTCACGCGGCGCAATCCCCATCTCCTGACTGAAGAGCTTACGCAATTCATGCGCCACCAGGCCGTTGTCGCACCCGATGGGACAGACCTGCGCACAGCGCCGGCAGAGGTTGCAGCGGTAGGAAAGTTCGATGAGGCGCGCCAGCAGCGGCCAGTTCAGTTCGATCTCTCCGTGCTGCCAGGCGCTGAACAGGCCGCCGTGCTTCACAAATTTGAAGTAGAGACGACGAAGCACTTCCGTTCGGAAGGTTGGCCGGTAGAGTTCGTTCCGTCCGCTGGCCTCGAAGATGTGGCACGCCTCCGCGCAGGTCTGGCATCCGGTGCAGTGCTCCATCGTCAGCAGCAGCGGCTGCAGAAATGTCCAGTTATTGGCTGCCGTGAACAGCTTCTCCAGTCCGGCGAGGAACTGCGCGACCAGCATCTTCTCCTCTTCCGGCGACCTGGGCTGCGGGATGCTCACCGCGCAGGTGTCGTCGAGTCCGCATTCGTAATGCCTGCGGCACTCCTCGCTCAACGCAGTCAGAGATGCATCGTCCTCCTGGCTATTCAGTGGTTCCGGCAAAGGCATCAGGTCGGCACCGCTGAGATGGATCAGGGGCTGGTGGTGCGTTCGCGACAGATCCTTCAGGCTGACTTCGGGCCTCATTTCCGAACCTCCTGTCGAGGATCGCTGGTGGCGATGTCCGCCCAGCTTCGGCGGCCGTCTGCGCCCATGTGCTTCGCGGACCATGTGGGCCGGAGTTGCAGGTTGGCGGCCATACGACGCTCCAGGGCTCCGCCGCGCTCCATGCGACGGTCGTCCCATCGCACCTCGTGCCAGGTGAAGTACTTGGCAATGAAATGCGACATATGTGTGAACGGAATATAGGCCGTCAGCGCGGAAGCGCAGATCAGACCGACACCCAGCCAAGGCTGGATGGAGAGGGACAGATCGAAGCGCAGCGCGCCACGAACGATATCCACCGTGGAGGCCGTCGGCCTGGACATCAGCGTTCCGACGATCAAAAGACCAAACGTCAGAACAAAGCAGAGGAGGTTGAAGATATCCGCCGGCTTCGTGTAGTTCCTCAGGCCGGGATCGCGGAGGCGGTTGATCAGCAGCAGAACGGCCCCATCCACGATGAAGACCGCTCCCATCACTCCCACCCATACCGCAGATGAAGCGACGCCCGCAACGATGGGAGGCGGAGCCGCATTTGTCGGCAGGACGCCAGCCAACACCGTCAGGATCGCGGCAGCGATCGACAGGTAGAGACCCAAGTGCAGGCAAAAGGAACTGAACCACAGGCGGCGATTCGATTCCCACAGACTGCGGAGAAGCAGGATTTCCTGCAACATCGCCAACCACTCCGGAAGGTGATGTTGCTCCTGAGGCTTGCGCCACCATTCGGCGGACTCGAAGTAGGATCCACCATGCTCGGCATACTGCGGAGCTTCATGTGGAACCGGATAGAGCTCCCATCGCAGGTGATACGGGGTTCGCGCATATTCGCGAATCCGGAGAAGGCAGCCAATCAGAAAGACGAGCAGACCCAGATCAATTGCCCCGTACACCGCAATGTTCATCTTCGCCTCCACACGACCATTCGCGATGGAGATCGGTGCCGTTGCACGCGCTATCGTGCCATCGCGCTCTGGCGCTTCGGCACCAGTTTGACTCAGGATTGCCCGGCAGATCGCAATCCCGGGTCTTCAGCCTGCGGGTCTTCGCGCCCGCAAAAGACCCAACAGCATACAGATCCGGCAGTGTCTCTCAAGTGACCGCTGTCACACCAGATGAACGGTCGGTCTCAGGAAGTGGGCAACGGGCCGGCGGGTTCGCGGGAAAGCGCCTCGGCCACGGTTGCGGCCGCGGCGCCGCTCTCCGCGGTTCCCTGGTGTAACTGCTCGGCGGAAACCAGGATACCCACCGTTGCCAGTTGGTCTGCGGCGCGTTCCGCCAGCATGGCGTCGCCCCGAGCCAGGAAAGATCGTTGCGACTCCTCAAACGCCGCGTGCGCATCGCAAAGCAGCCGGATGCTCGCGGATTCCTGCATGGCAATCTGCAGAAGAGCCTGACCGCGATTGAACTGGGCGATGGCGTACACGCGCTCTTCCGCTTCCCTGTTCAGCAGGCCAATCGCCCGATTGAAATGAGCTAAAGCAACCTGAGCGTGGCGCTTCTTTTTGGCGGAGCCATTTCCGTGAAGCATAAGAAAGATGTTTCCAATATTGCTGTGGAGTGACGCAACGTTCTCAGGAAGATGATGCTTCCGGCACTGCTGGAGCGCGCGGTGAAAGCAACGCAGCGCCTCGCATCGATTCCATTGGGGATTGCCAGCCTCTGACTCGCGCCAGGCCGTACCCAGATTCTGCAGAACTCGCACGTGCCGTTTCGGATCGCCGCTCGTCGTCCAGATCCGGAGTGCCTCCTTATAGTGTCGAATCGCCTGCTCCCACTTGTCGCGGAACGACTGGATCGGAAGCTCGCACCAGATGTTGCCGAGGTTGTAATGCTGTCGCGCCCAGTCCTGGAAACGGCCCAACGACTCGTAGATTGCGGCGGCCTCTTCCAGATTTGCGATCGCTGCTCCGGCTCGTGTTTTCGGTGGCAGGTGTCCGGCTGCGGGCAGCGTGTTGCCCAATGCGGCAAGGACCGCCGCCCGGTCTTCCCTTCCGGACGAGCGAGGCAGCAGTGACAGCGCTGTTTCAAGATGGTAGAGGGCTGCTTCAGAGGAAACCAGCGCGTGTTGACGGCATCCGCCAGAGAGGCAAAGGCCCAGCCGCATATGAATCCGCCAGTTCAGAGGTTCCAGATGCGCTGCGCCTTCAAGATTCTCAATGGCGCCTTCACAACTCTCGCGGCGGCATCGAAGGTCGGCCTCGCCGATGAAACCACGAACATCCTGCATAAAGACTCTCCGGAGAGAACACTCGATCCCGGCGAAACGAGCAATCTCCCAGCAGATCTGCGGGATTTCGATCTACGCACACGCAGACGGCATGCCGCGAACCGCTGCTCATCACTTCTGCATCGTCCGAATGTAGGAAATCACTTCTTTCATCTGAGTCGGGGTTAGCTTCTCCCGGAATGCCGGCATCTTTCCCCTTCCGTCTCTGATGATGAAGGAATAGGCCGCATCCGTCGACTTCACGGATTCCTGATTCCTGAAAGAAGGGATCTTCATCACCTGCCCGATCGGTGTCGCTGCCGTACCGTCGGGACCATGGCACACCTGGCACTTCGATTTGTAAACGGCGGAGCCATCGGTTTGCGCGCCGACGGACACCCCGACTGCTGCTGCCAGAAGGATCATCGCTGCAGTTCCGATGCCGTGCTTCATCGTGGACACTCCTCGCGGAGTCTGCGGCTCAGGCTCTGCTGACCGGATAACGCAATCGCTGCGATTCTGTCAGTGATACCGGATACAGCAGTTCGCGCATCTCAGCCGAACCGTGACGACGCTTACGCCAAACCTATGCTTTCTTACGGAACGTCGGGAAGATGCAAAGGAGGGCCGGCAGGGGCAAAATATCCGTCGGGTCCGCAATGGCATCTGCTGAACATGGGTAAAATACCTCTAGTCCCTTCCGAAGTGCCGGGATGGCGGAACTGGCAGACGCAGCGGACTCAAAATCCGCCGACCCTTGCGGTCATGGGGGTTCGACCCCCCCTCCCGGCACCAACAAAATCAAGAGTTTAGATTGAATTGGCCTCTCGAAATCGGAGAGGCCAAAATCGCTTGGTGGCTGTTCTGATGGCTGTTGGTCTCTTCTTGTCCCTAATGACGCAACTAAGCGGTGGCGGAATCCGGTAGCGCGGAAAAAGTTCACACGCTTTGCTCGAATACGTCCAACCTTTACCCAGAAGCTTCTCAGCTCGGAACCCTCCCGGCGCCTGAAGAGTCAGATAAATGATTCAGCCAAAACGAATGCTGTTCCTTACAGCGCCTCCGGGCTGCGGTATGAAGAGCTATTGCCTTGGTCATCAAATTTGTCCCTCACTTTCTCGCGGCAAAACCCTCAGTGCGACTGCGGCTCACTTCTGCCCCGTTCCACCTCCTTCACGATAGTCGAATACATATCCCGATCCTGCGCGGGCAGCCTGGCTGAGAGCTGGACCAGACTGGTATCGGCATCTGACAACAGGATCGCAACGCCGCGGATCGGACTGGAGTTCGGCTGAAGCCGGGAATCTGTCCCAAGGCCCACCGAATTCGCCGGTGTTTCGAATTCCACGATGTTCTTATCGCGATATGTCAGCTTGTCGTGCGGGTACGGACCGGCCGGGAAAGAACTGGCAGGTTCGATCCCTTCGGCGATAACGCTGCGGACAAATTGCCGATGACCGGGAAAGACCCGCGCGACCACCCTGGCGACCTGAAACCGTCCGGAGGTTCCGCCATCGGCTACCGCAATCTGAATTGCGGGTCCAGCGAAGCCCTTCCAGCCTGACGAGAACAGGATCTTTGGATCCATCGGTTCAGGGGTGACAAAGAGGTTGCTGCCATTGGAACCGTAGGTCGAAAAGCAGTGCCAGCCACGCGGCGCCAACACTCCGACGCTATTCTCTGCCTTGTAGTACGCCAGCCGGCGAGCCGCTGTCGCCGGGAGATCGGTGGCCCGCGACTGGCCTGTGGGAGCGTCCAGCGGGCCGACCTGTCCATCCGATTTGCACCCGACGAACGTAACGCCGCCCGTACCTGCGGGGACCATCGCGCCGGTGTTCCCGGCCTGCGAACGCAAAGAAGGACCGCCGAAGAGAAGGAACACAAATGAAATAGAGAGCAGTTTGTGCCATGGGGTCTGCATCACATGCGCATAATATCCGCCCAGCTGCCTTGCGATCATCCTTCGGAATATCTTGACCACCGGAGAGACGATCTTCGTGCCGGAGCGACTCTCGAATCATTGTTCTTGACATTCGGCTTGGGGCCGGGGTACTTTGCATTGTAAAGTTAATCGGGATGGATGACCTTACCAAAGCGCTCGGGGCCATCAGCGACATTCGCCGCCAGGTGGCGCAGTCGACGGAATTTCGCGGATACGGCCCGGTCACGCTGGCGATCACGGGCCTTTTCGCGATTCTGGCAGCGTATGGCCAGGCGATCTGGCTTGCTCGTCCCTTCGCACACATTTTTGCGTATCTGAGCCTCTGGATTTCGACCGCCGTGCTGTCGGCGTCGCTGATCGGATTTCATACGTTCACGCGTGCCCGCCGGATGCACTCGGGGATGGCGGATGCGATGATTCGCATGGCGGTGGAGCAGTTTCTACCGGCTGTGGGCGCCGGTGCGCTGTTGACGTTCGTTCTGGTGCGCGCGGTTCCGTCCGCGGTGTGGATGCTTCCCGGCCTGTGGCAGATCATCTTCAGCCTCGGCGTCTTTTCCTCGTGCCGATTTCTGCCGCGTCCTATGGCGCTGGCGGGAGCCTGGTATCTGCTGACCGGACTCACCTGCCTCATGCTTGCTGGCAATCGGGCCTTGTCGCCGCTCAGCATGGGCGTCTCGTTCGGGGTTGGGCAGATGATTGTTGCCGGCATTCTGCTCCTCACCTCGAAGGAAGCTCAGAATGACGACTAAACGGCCAGCAAGCGAAGCGCCCTACGCCTACGAGGGTCTGGATCGCGTGATTCACGAGCGCGCCAGGCTCAGTGTCCTGACATCCCTGCTGACCCATCCGAAGGGACTGACCTTCAACGACCTCAAGCAACTCTGCGCACTGACGGATGGAAATCTGAGCCGGCATCTGAAGGTGCTCGAAGGCGCAAAACTGGTGGAGATCATCAAGGGCAACGATCAGAACCGCCCGCAAACGCTGTGCCGCATTACGCCTTCCGGGCGCAGGAAGTACATGCAATATCTCACCACCCTGGAGCAGGTTGTTCGCGATGCTGCGAGGGGGGCCAAAGAGGCGCCTGATCTCACGCTTCTCCGCGGATTGGCGCCCTCCGAAGGCTAAAAATTTTTGCGCACTCACTTTGCGATACACAGTTGGATCGATGGAAACGAGGAGCCGAAATGAGCGATTTATCGACGCTGCAATCCACCCTTCACAACAAACTGGCGGCGGTGTCCACAGGTGTCAAGCTGATCGTCGTGTGCGTTCTGGCGCTGCTCATGACGATCCCGGCGTTCTTTGTGAACGGGCTGGTAAGTGCACTCAGGTGCACCTCACGTTTACGAGCGTCAACACCTGATGCATCAATAGCGAAGAATGTCTTCTTCTCATGCTCCACATGCGCCGGGCCACAAACCGGCATCGAACGGGGCTCGATTGCCCCTCGAAAGCTCGTATCCCAGTCAGTGCAAATGCGGCCCGATAAGGTGTCCGAATGGCCTCCTCTTTCGAAATGCCTAGCCGCGTCTCAAGCAGAGCTTGAAAAGGACTGTTCCGCCTCCCCCGGCGGATGGAAATGACTACCCGGTGGAGGGGTCTTTGGGACCCTGAACGGAACCGGATTGAACCTCCAATCACCGCCGTATCAGACAACTAATCGTGGGATGATTGCGCGCCTTATCGGGCTGCATTCCGGCATGAGAAAGGCATGAAGAGCCTGTGATCAGACCGGATTGGGGATTGCGCTTAAGAGAAGCTGCCCAACGGCTTCCCCGCTGGATTTCGTTTTGATCTGCGGCCGAACGTCGGCGAATCGCTTAGCTCGACCGGGCCGCAGCGTCGCCGTTGAGCCGGAAATCAGCTTCACAATATGAGCGCCATCAGGGAGCCACAAGGAATCCGAATCGGCCGCGCTTGGGTCGTCGATGCTGCTTGTCATCGACCTCTAATTCTTGCGCGAGTCGGCCGCTCTTCCTGCGAGAGAAGAGAACGACTTTTACAGTCGCTCTGAGGGGTTCATTTGCTCGTCTAAAGAGAGAGCGATACTCCACGCATTCGCCGCGCATTACCTCGGTGATCACCCAAAAGCGGCCATAGATGATCGGGTTAAATCCGGCCATAGAGAGAAGGCTTAAGACATAGCCGCTACAGAGGGAAGTTAGCCTCTGTGGTCATGAGCAACGTCTTGAGCAGAGAAAGACGAGAACAAGTCATTGCGCTGGGTCGGCTTGGATGGTCTTTGCGTCGCATCGAGCAGGCGACCGGGGTGCGTCGGGAGACGGCTGGTGAGTATCTTCGCGGTGCTGGGATTGCGCTTCGTCGTCCTGGCGGGTGGGGACGCCATGGTCCCGCAAAACCGGCCATCAACCCGATCACCGACTCCGGGAGCGAAGATTCAAAACCGGCCATGAACCTGATCACCGACTCAGAGGCAAAACCAGCCAGCGAGCTTTCGGCCAGGAAGCCGGGTTGCGGACCGGCAAGCCTCTGCGAAGCGTACGGTGAACTGATCGCACAGGAGTTGGAACTCGGCCGCACCGCGATGGGGATCTGGCAAGACCTGGTCGACCGTCACGGGTTCAACGGCGGCTACCAGAGCGTGCTGCGCTACGCGCGGAAACTTCGCGCAGCCACACCGGCAGAAGCACGGGCGATCATCGAAACGCCGATTGGCGAAGAGTGCCAGGTCGATTACGGCACCGGCCCGATGATGCGCGATCCGTTGACGGGCAAATACCGGCGTACGCGGCTGTTCGTGCTGACGCTTGGTTATAGCCGCAAGGCAGTCCGGCTGCTGGTGTTCAGGTCCAGCTCACGGGTGTGGGCGGAGCTGCATGAGAAGGCCTTCAGGCGATTGGGCGGGACCACAAGAATCGCGGTTCTCGATAATCTTCGCGAAGGTGTTTTGGCGCCCGATATCTATGACCCACAGTTGAATCCTCTCTACCGCGACGTTCTGGCGCATTACGGAGTAACTGCTCTGCCTTGCAAGGTGCGGGACCCGGATCGAAAAGGTAAAGTCGAATCCGGCGTAGCCCATGCACAGAAAACGCCGCTGAAGGGCAAGCGCTTCGAGAGCCTGGAAGAGGCGCAGGCATATCTCGATCACTGGGAGGAACACTGGGCCGACACGCGCATCCATGGCCGCACCAAGCGGCAGGTGGCTGCGATGTTCGCCGAAGAGAAGCCGTTTCTGCAGTCGCTGCCGGTGGAGCCGTTCCGCTATTACCAGTATGGCAAGCGGACGGTCCACATCGATGGCTGTGTTGAAGTCGAAGCGGCCTATTACGGTGCGCCGCCGGGATGGATCGGCCGCCAGGTCGATGTGCAGTGGGACCTGATGTACGTGCGCCTGCTCGATCCACGCAGCGGCGTGTTACTACGCGAGCATCTGCAGCAGAAGCGCGGCCGGCATCGCATCCGGGATGAAGATCGGCCATCGCGCACGCCACCGCATACGCTGCGCCTGATGGCGCGAGCCCACAAAGCGGGCGCCAGCATCGGCGCCGTGTGCGACGCGATTCATCATCGCCAGGGCGAAGCTGGACTGCGCCGCATTATGGGCGTGCTCGCGCTGGTCAAAAAGTACGGCTGCGCGGCTACTGAGGACGCCTGTGCCGCGGCACTGGAGCTGGGTGTGGCCGAGTACCGCTTCGTGCGCCGGTATCTGGAGCGCGGTCCGCAGGCGCCGCTGACCCTACGCCAGGTCGATCCTCTCATCCGCGAGCTGACCCAGTATCGCGATCTCATCCAACAACGCATCGACTTCGAGGAAACCAATCATGAACCTGATCGAACTTAATCGTGCCCTGCATCAACTGCGGCTGGGCGGCATGGTGGCCGTGCTGGAAACACGCCTGCTCCAGGCGCAGACAGAAAACATGGCGCCCATCGACTTGCTCTCCACGCTGGTCTCCGACGAAATCGACTGCCGCAGCAAGCGGTTGCTCGATCGGCGCCAGAAACAGGCACGCTTCCGCGATCCAGACAAGCGCCTGGACAACTTCGACTTCCAGTTCAACCCCAGGATGAATCGCAGCCTCATCTTCGATCTGGCCACCGCCGGTTGGGTAGAACGGCGAGAGGATGCCTTGTTCAAAGGCCCACCCGGTACGGGTAAGAGTCACTTGGCGCAAGCTATCGGCCACGCTGTTATCCAGCAGGGATATCGTGTGCTCTATCGCGAGACCCACATCTTGCTGGAAGAACTGGCCGACGCCACCCTCGATGGCGATCGCAAGGAATACATGGAGCAACTCGCCACCGTCCCTCTGCTGATCATCGACGATCTCGGCATGCGCAAGCTGCCTCTGACAGCGGCCGAGGAGTTACTGGAAATCATCATGCGCCGCTACGAACGCGCCAGCACGCTGATTACGTCGAATCGTCCCGTTGACGACTGGGGCAAACTGCTCGGCGACAGCGCCGCAGTTACTGCCATGCTCGATCGCTTACTGCATCACGGACACTTACTCCAGTGCGGACCACGAAGCTGGCGCACCAAGACCACCAGCCGGGAGGAAGGACAATGATAAAAACAAAAGCAATAAGGAGGCCGGGCAAAGAACGCCCGGCGTCGTCGCGACTCGTGATCCAGTGGCCTCCCACGACGGAGCCTCACCATAGGAATGCTGGCAGGAACACGAAACCCTCCGCGGCGCAGCTCGTAAGCCGAATCGCAGAGGGTCTCGATCGCCGATTCCTTCGGAGCCAGCCCCGTGTCCTCGGCCCTGGATCACTCCGCAAGGCGCGACCCCGGCGGAGCGACTTCTACCGTAACACGCAATCACCGCTCCTGAACATCAACGCGCCATTCATCGCCTTGCACAGCCGCACCGCGGCAAGGTAAAACAGTCACGTCTTCGGCCAATCCCGTTGGCCGGTTTTAACCTGATCACCTATGGCCGGATTTAACGTGATCACCGAGGCGCATTACTCTTATTGTGTAATGGTAATTATGAGGCGTATAAGTCCGGCAACAGCCGCTGGAATACACACACGATCGCTGACGTATAACAACGATTACGCAAGGCTGGCGCGGCTTTGAGCGCATACTTGAACTAAATTATTTTCCGTAACGAGCGACTATTCGTATCGCATCTGGGTTAGTCCAGGACGCAGGCAGTGCGAGATACTGCAGCGCTCTTCGTCGGAGCTCACGCGCATGTTGACCATCTCGAAAGCTCTCTCCGCAGGGCAGGCTCAAACCTATCACTCGCGTGAGTTCGCTTCAGAGCAGCAAAACTACTGGAGCCGCGAAAGACAGGCATACAGCGAGTGGCGCGGTGCACTCGCCGAAGAGTGGAACTTAAGCGGCGCCGTTCGTGCTGAAGATTGCGCTCGACTCAGCCAGGGACAACATCCAGAGACACGCACCCAGCTTGTACAACATCAGCCCGCGAAGACCTACGAAAACGAATACGGCAAAGAGATCACGAGCGTTGAGCATCGCGCCGGATGGGACGCGACATTTTCCGCGCCGAAGTCGGTTTCGCTCACCGCCCTCGTCGGATGCGACTCTCGAGTGCGCGAGGCGCACCGCGAAAGCGTACGCGTAGCCCTCGATGAGTTGCAGCGGTACACGCAGGCGCGCATCGGCAATATCCATGCGCCGGAGACGACCGGCACGCTCATTGCCGCCACGTTCGAACACGACACTGCGCGACCCGTTGATGGCTATGCCGCTCCGCAGCTTCATACGCACGCCGTGATCTTCAACGTAACCGAACGCGACAATGGCCAAACACGAACTCTTCAGGAGCGCAGCCTATTCCAGTCGCAGCGATATGTGACCAGCGTCTATCGCTCCGAGCTTGCCGTGAGGCTGCAGAAGCTGGGGCACGAGATCGAGACGGGCAAACACGGCCAGCCCGAGATTGAGGGATACACCCAGGAGTATCTGGACGCATCGAGTCCGCGGCGCGGGCAAATCAAAGAACATTTGCAGGAAATCGGCAGAGTCGGTGCCGGCGCCGCGCAGGTGGCCGCGCATCGGACGCGCGACAAGAAGGAAATCCAGTCGCAGGAAGTGGTGTTGCAACGGCACCGCGATTTATCTGCACAGTTGGTCATCAGGCGGACCGATTAGTCGCGCTGGCGCGACAGCAAATTCATGAACAACAACAGCGGCCGGAAAAGGCTGTACAGCAGGCCGCTACCTACGCCCGCAATCATGTATTCGAGCGCTCGGCTGTCCAAGACGAGCGAGCCATTCTTCAGTCCATGCTTGACCGAGGTATGGGGCAACTCACTTACGGCGATGCGCGACGGGAATTTGCGCACCGCGTGGCAACCGGCGAGTTTCGCTCCCTGGGGCACAGGGAGGGCCATGCCGCACCGCAATACACCACGACAGAGATGCTTCGTATGGAGAAGGAAGTCATCGGGTACATGCAGGCCGGCAATGAGCGCAATTACAGCCACCCGATGATGATTTCCCCGCCTCTGCGGATCAAGATCGAGAACCGACACCCGGAGCTGAGTGCCTCACAGTATTACGCAGTCGATGAGATCCTCCTTTCGCGCGAGAAGTTTGTCGGCCTTGAAGGCTTGGCCGGCGCGGGAAAAACGAAGACACTCGCTGTGATTCGTGAGGGCGAGGTGGCCGAGGGCTACCGAGTCGAAGGTTTTGCGCGCACGTCACGCGCTGCGCAGAAGCTCGCCGAGGCCGGCATTGAGACATCAACCTTACAAAGACATCTGGCGAAAGGTGAGCGGCCGGACACTGGCGAGAAACGATTCTTCGTGCTCGACGAGTCTTCTCTCGCTTCCACACGGCAGATGCATGAATTCATTGAGCGCCTCCAGCCGAAAGACAGAGTTCTGCTCGTTGGCGACACACGCCAGCATGATTCGGTGGAAGCAAGCCCGTCCATTCGGTCAGCTTCAGGAAGCGGGAATGAAGACGGTCAGGCTCGATCAGATTCTGCGGCAGCGCGATCCTGAACTGAAGGAAGCTGTCGCACAGCTTGCCCGCGGCGAGGTGCGCGCGGCTGTGGAGAACCTCGACCGACAGCGGCGGGTGCGCGAATTTGCCAATCGCCAGGAGAGGAGCTTCGTGTGTTGACGATCGAAGTCATACTTTAATCCGGGATTCATCGTTCAGTTGCCGCACACAAAGCCAGTCCCTGGGCTACGGAGGTGAACTCATGTCCTCCCCGCATCCGTTCCTCACCGAAACGGCGGCTAAAGATCCGTCGCACCGCGGGCACAAAGGAGGTGCCGCCGGTGAGAAACACTCGATCCACTTGATGTGGCTTGACGCCGGTGCTCCCAAGCAGGGCGTCTATGCTGTGCTCAATCGCGGCGAGGTCGTCGGCGATCCAGCTCTCGAACTGGGCTCGCGTAACCGGTATGCGCAATTCGACCGTCGATGCACCGGGCCCTCCATCGCGAAAAGCGAACTCCGCGGCGTCCTTCTGTGACAGCTCATACTTGACCCCCTGCACCGCCTGGTGCAGCTGGTAACCGAGGTCGCCTTCAATGACCGCGATCAGCGCCTCGATTTTCTCCGGCTCGAGCGCCCGGGTCCGTGCGCTCTTCAGAATCTCGCGGACGTTGTTGGTGCGGAGAAAGGAGAGATAGTGCCAATGCTCCAGGTGTGCGTAGATCCACGCCGGCACCGCCGGAAGAATCTTGTTGAGCGAACGCGCTTCGGAGTTCGATCCGAGGGCCGGTGACACCAGTTTGTGGACGATTCGCGCATCGAAGGCGTCTCCAGCCAGTCCCACGCCGCTGTTACCCAGCAGGTCCTCCGGCCTCCGACCTCGCCGCCGGATCTCCGGGCCTACCCGCAGCAGCGAAAAGTCGCTCGTTCCGCCGCCGAAGTCACCGATCAGGATGAGCTCATCGTCGTCCAGTGTCGCTTCGTAGGCAAACGCCGCTCCCACCGGCTCCAGTTCAAAGTCCACCTCTTCGAATCCCGCCGCCACGAAGGCCTCGCGCAACCTCCACGTCGCGAATTCATCCTCCTCCTCCGACTCGGCCCCGACAAAGCGTACCGGGCGTCCCACGGTCACTCTTTTGACCGGCCGCCCGAACTGCTCCTCGGCGCGTCTGCGCAGGTCGCCGACGATCCGGGTGATCAGCTCTTCGAGCCGATGCCGCCGGCCAAAGACCTCGGTCCCGGTAAGGGTACGACTGGACAAATGAGACTTGAGCGACTGAATTAGGCGTCCCTTCTCTTCGACATCGAGGTAGCGCTCGATGGCACCCATGCCGGAATAGCCGTGCACACGACGCTGTCCGGTGGCCGTTCTCGACTGTTCAAAATAGAGGACGGATCGGCACGCAGAAATCTTTTCGCCACGAAAGGGGAAGCGGACAAGCTGGACTTCCTTGCCAGGCTCGAACATCGCCACTGCGCTGTTCGTTGTTCCGAAATCGATACCGAAGAAAGCCTGCTGCCGCCCGCCCGAGCTCATCTCTCTATTATTCAGCGACGGAGCCGAGGAGCGCAGATGCAGGCAGCAGCCAGGCCGTGAGGCAGGTCCTAACCACGTAATCACATACCGCCGATCGAACCGTAGAATTGAATATCCACGGGCTTCTGACGATCAGTCTCGCGCATCGGTGCGCGTAATCCATGTATTCCGGCTCAGAGAACTTGGATCTCTAACGTGCTGCGATTGGCAAGGAATGCAGAGGGGACCACAACTTTAGCCTTTTCCACCGTGCCCAGGGAGGCGACCCGCAACCACCGCCCATCCGGTGGATGGATGTGCAGGTGCAGATCGGCGGCAAAGGGCTGCTCCAGCGCAAGACTCACCTTCCAGCCTCCATCGCTCGCCGCCGTCGTTGTCCAGGAGATCGGCCCGAAGCGGGTGGGGCAGTTCGTCACGTGGATCCGTTCGCCGGGGCGAAACCAGGATTTTGGCGCAGCTTTTTGCAGATGGACAACGTCGCGGTCGTGCTCCTCATAGCAGAGAAGCCAGCGCAGACCGAGCGCAACCTGTAACTCGCTGTTGACAACCGCGGACCAACCAAAAGGACTGCCGTCGCCCGGATAGCCGCCCGGCAACATAGCATCTTCGGGAGAATAGCGGCTTCCCGAATCCATGGTGTAGCAGCACAGCGCATACAACGTGAGCAGGAACGGGCGGTAGTCCTCTTGCCGGATGCGTCCCGCCAGCGTTCCATGCGACATAAAGTTCGACGTGCGCGGATACGCGCCATCGGTATTCATACCGAGAATCTGCAGTCCGGCAATCTCCCGGTGCCGGAAATGCCCGAGATCCAGTTCCGCGTCTCCCCAGTCGCTCATCCACCAGTCTTCCATGAAGCGGTGATTTTCATAACTCGACAAATCGGCTGGGCTGCGATGGGTGTCAAACGGAGTAAAGGGCGTGATGCCCGCCTGCTTCATCTCCGGATTGCGCGCCGCCAGCACCTTGCTGAGCGAGGACTCCACGTCCGCGCGAAGTTCCGCGGCCCATGCCGCATACACGCGCGACTCCTCCAGCAGTGACGGCTCGGAATGCGTTGCGGCGGCGGAGGCCAGAGCTCGCGCATGCTCGCGGAAACCTCTCCACATCCACGAAGCATTTTGATAGTAGAAGGGATGCGATTCCGGATAGTCGTCTTTGGGATCGCCAAGGTCGGCCTCCGGAGATCCCCAGATCAGCCCGTGCCGCGGATCCGACGGCAGGAATTGGCTCTTCGCATACGCGATGCGTGCGCGGACGTACTCCGACATGCGGCGCAGGATTGGCATTCGCTGCTTCAGGGCATCCAGATCGCCGGCGTAATCCCAGGCGCGCGCGGAATTCTCCAGAAACACCCCCGCGTTCAGCGGTGCCTCAACCTGATCCTGTGTGTTGTAAAGGAAATTGCCGTCAGGAAGGATGTAGTGGTCGAGATAGAACTGGAAGTATGGCTCAACTTCCGCCGTCAGATTCCAAAGCTGATGAGCCCAGACGAATTCGTAATGCGCAACGGGAAAGAGTGCATGGCTTCGTTCCGGACTTTTTGTATAGGCGCCCTCGCCGATCTGATACGTCGGCTGGAGTCCGCGATAACTTGACCGCGCAAGAGCAATACCACCGCGCGCCGCCTGCAGCAGCCACTCATCCGGGATCTCCACCTGCATGCGGTCCTCGAAGAAATGATGCCAGCGGTTCCACACGCTCACGGTTGCGGTGAAGAAATCCGCGGCCGAACCGTTCCAGTAGCGATCGGTAAATTCTCCCTCCGCAGGCTTGCCGGTTGCGCCTGTGTCGCCGTCCGGGATCACCGCCGCGTTGCCGGAGGCGGGGACCATCGCGCGCACGCGGCCGATGGGACGTGCATCGGCTCCCGGTGGAAGCACCATCATCACTTCATACCCAGCGCCGTAGTGTGGATTCCAGACTCCGATGTCGGCCGCCGGAAGATAACCGCCCAGCATGGTTCGCTTGCTATAACCATGTTCGTAGTCGTAAAGATACTCTGACGGAAGCAGGCGCTGAGGCTCGAAAGCTCGCCCCGTCATATCGGGCGCCCACAGTGACTGCACATCGCTCGCGAATTCGCGCGAGCCTCCGTCGGCCTGCAGCCACAACGATCGTTGCGGACCTGCCTCTTCGTTCGCCACCAGAGTCCAGCCGATGAATTCCTCGCCGAGCGCCGCTACATTCTCGTATTCGGGATCGGAAGTGCTGTCGAGCACAGCCCTGCCAAGCGCGTCCGGGCCGGGAATGTAGCGTGCCGGCCGCTCAAATTGAATTCCCTGGGGCGGATTCACAGGGCGGGGCTGAAGTCGCGACAGATCTCCGACAAATTTTGGAATGCGGGCGATCTCGCCATCCTTCGTCAGATAGACCAGGACGCCGCGATGCGTCACATGCTTTTCCAGCACAGCTGTGGGCGCCCCATTCAGCCAGGGAATTATCGCTACGAGCGACCACCCGCCGTTCGAGGCGCCTACGGCCAGTTGCCGCCGGACACCGTCGAAGTCCACCTCGATCGAGTCGCCGTGAATCGCAATCAGGTGCGGCGCCCGCTCCAGGGCTTCGCGCTCGCCGGGGA
>JBKICP010000343.1:0-2422 GCA_046567085.1 Acidobacteriota bacterium | reverse complement strand
AGAAACTTCACATACACATTCTCGATGCGGCCCGGCTCAGGCTGCGCGATCTGGGTGAGCAGTGCGTTTCGTGCCGGACGCGCGGAAGCCCACAAGCTCAGGCGCGACAGCCTCGCCGCAACCGGCAGGGCCAGAAGACCCTTCAGGAATCTCCGTCTCGACTTGCCAACCAACGAATCCCGCATCGTCACCCCAGGAGCTACGCGTCACAATCGACGGACAATCTTTTAATCCTCTGCGTCCGCAGCACAGCGGAAGCCCACGGTCCCCGACCGGTCCACACTTGGCGCCATCAGCAGGTATTTACCATGTTCATCCAGCCGATACGCCCTCGGGAAATACCACATCGAACCCTGCGGCTGGTAGTAACTGCCACCGCGCAGGATCGCAGAACGCGTGTGTGCGTCCTCGAACTCATCCGTCCACTGCCAGACATTTCCGACCATATCCATCACACCAAACGGACTCACGCCCTGCGGATGCGCCATCACCTCGGCAGGTCCTGTCAGCGTACGTCCAATGTCGGGAACTGGAACGGCTGCGGGTTTCCACTCGTTGCCCCATGGGTAAATCCGTTCGTCGCTTCCCTGGGCGGCGTATTGCCACTCCCACTCATGCGGCAGCCGCTTCCCTGCCCAACTGGCATAGGCACGTGCATCTTCTAAAGAAACCCATGTTACCGGACGCTGTCCCCAGCCTTCCGGATACGTGCCATTGCGCCAGTCACGAAGAAAATTGTGATCGTCGCGCGGATGATAGTGGCTAGCATCCAGAAACGCTTTGTACTGTGCATTGGACACTGGATAACGGTCGATGTAAAACGCGTGCACCGTCATCACATGATCGTGGAACCGGCGCGGTACATCTTCCCAGGGTTCCTGCACATCGAGGCCCGCGTCATCCTTTACATTCACTTCGATTCCGTGGACGCGGAAGCGGAAGCTCCCCGCCGGAATTCGTACCATCTCTCTGCCTGCTGCAGCATCGGCCTTCGCGGACGCGATGGGGACCATCTTCTGCTGCAGCGGTTTCCAGTCATCGGAATACATGGCCAGCGGTTTCTCCGCGCTCGCGTGCATCGCAGCGAGCAGGCCCTCGACTGGCTGCGCCAGGCTCGCGGAATTCGTCTCCAGAACCGCGCCAAACCCCTCCGGACCCACTACAACGCTAAGGGTCGCGGTAGCACCATTGATCTCCGGATGGAGCAGCTCGCCATGCCACAGGTCGTAGTAGCGCATCCCCGGCTGGTACGGTACTTCGATCTGGCGTCCCTCGACTGCATAGGGGTTCTGGTTGATGATCGTCCACACCGTATCTGATTTTTCTGGAAACTTACTGGCGAAAACCCCGTACTGCAGCGTCTCCGTGTGCGGCTCCCATCCGGCGCTCACCATCGCATCGGCGAAGACGCGCTTGATGCGAGTAGTGCGCCGCAGCGCCTCCGCTTCGCGTGCCGTGAATTCGTCGTGAATGCCGACAACGTCTTCCTGGTCTGAAACGCCGACGCCATTGAAGAAACCTGCCTGAATCTCAGGGATATGATGACGGCCGCCGCTGACCAGCATGGGCATGTGGCGGCGCTCCAGCCACTTATAGCGGCTGATCATCGGAACGAAAGGATAACTCCAGTAGCCCCAGGTCATATCGTTCCAGGCCAGCGCTTCATCCGGTGGAATCCCTTCCGGGTGGAGCGCCAGCGGATGCCCGACTGCGTCCGAAGCCTTCAGATAGGCAAACGGCATGCCGTCCAGCGTATCGCCCATCAGCCCGTCGGCACCAACTGCCTTCATCAGCTGCGCCTGTACCGTCCAGTCGGGTACACCCTCGTCGCGCGTCCCCATATCCCACGGCGTCTCCGGAAAGAACACATGCACGCCGCGCCGATGAAAATCTTCCACGACCTGCCGAACGCCCTCGATGCCGCCCGGCATATCGCGAAGCCGATCGAACTGATTGCGGTTATCGACTCCCAAATTCGGGTAAGTATCCCAGATGAGAACGCTGTCGACGCCACCGAACTCTTTCTCCAGCCGGTCCAGGTATTCGTCGACCGTGTAGGCGCCCCGATTCACATCGAAGAACGTGCGCTCTTCGATCATCATCTGCACGCAGATAAAGTTGCGCTGCGTCCACCGCAGGTCGGGGCGCGCGTAATTTCTGTCGTCGTAGCCCATGCGCATCAGGCGCTCGCGGCGCCAGTGCTGCACGTCGGCCAGCCATGCCGAAGAATCTGCCTTCGCAGGCGGACCGGGAATTTGTGCATCCTGCGGCGGGTACGCGGTGTCCTGGGCGCGCGCCCCTGCAACGGCCAGCAGCACGCTGAGAAGCACAGCCCACCCGAAAAAGCTCTTTCCAGCGCGCCTGGGCAGACGCACCACTTCTGACGAGAACACGTTCACGCGCCTTGCAATCTCCAGATACT
>JBKICP010000342.1:0-5061 GCA_046567085.1 Acidobacteriota bacterium | reverse complement strand
GCGTCGATGACACGTACTCGAAGTTCTTCTGCCGCCCACGCTTCTCTTCCACCAGCTTCAGGATGCCGCCGACGTATTCCTCATTCGTCAGGATCGTCGCCGTAATCATCGGCTCCTCGATCTTCTCGATCTCGCTTTGGTCGGGCCAGCGGGAGGGGTTGTCCACCTCAATCATCGAGCCATCCGTCAGATGCACCTTGTAGCGCACGCTCGGCGCGGTGGTGATGAGGTCGAGGTTGAACTCGCGCTCCAGCCGCTCCTGGATGATCTCCATGTGCAGCAGCCCGAGGAAGCCGCAGCGGAAGCCGAACCCCAGCGCCACCGAGCTTTCCGGCTCGAAGAAGAAGCTGGAGTCGTTGAGCTTCAGTTTTTCCAGCGCATCGCGCAGCAGGGTGTGCTCGTGCGAATCCACCGTGTAAATGCCGGCGAAGACCATGGCCTTGATCTCTTCAAAGCCGGGCAGGGCTTCGGCGGCGGGACGCGCATCGTCCGTAACGGTGTCGCCGACGCGCGTGTCGGAGACGTTCTTGATGGTGGCGACGAAGAAGCCGACCTCGCCGGCGGAGAGTTCCTCGATCTCGACCGCCTTGGGCGTGAGCACCCCCATCGATTCGATGTCGAAGACCTTGCCGTTCCACATGAGGCGGATCTTCATGCCCTTGCGCATGCGGCCGTGGACGACGCGCGCCAGCACGATCACACCGCGGTAGGGATCGAACCAGGAATCGAAGATGAGCGCCTGGAGCGGGGCCTCGGGATCGCCTTTGGGAGGCGGGAGGCGATGGACGATGGCTTCGAGGATGTCGGGGACGCCCTGACCCGTCTTCGCCGAGACGGGGATGGCGCCGGTGGCGTCGAGGCCGACGGTCTGCTCGATCATCTCCTGGGTGCGCGGGATATCGGCGCTGGGGAGATCGATCTTATTGATGACGGGGATGATCTCGAGGCCGTGATTGATGGCGAGATAGGCGTTGGCCAGCGTCTGGGCCTCCACGCCCTGCGAGGCATCGACGACCAGCAAGGCGCCCTCGCAGGAGGCCAGCGAGCGCGAGACTTCGTAGCTGAAATCGACGTGGCCGGGCGTGTCGATGAGGTTGAGCTGGTAGAGCTCGCCGTTCTGGGCGCGATAATTCATGCGCACCGAATGCGCTTTGATGGTGATGCCGCGCTCGCGCTCGAGGTCCATGGCGTCGAGGACCTGCGCATGCATCTCGCGGTCGGTGAGGGCGCCGGTCAGCTCCAGCAGCCGGTCGGAGAGCGTGGATTTGCCGTGATCGATGTGCGCGATGATCGCGAAATTGCGGATGTGTTTGGCGTCCATGAAAAAAAGGGAGTCGGGAGTAGCGACCAGGGAGTAGAAAACTCGGCAGATCCCGGCTCACAGTTTGGGCATCGCCGGTTGACTGCTCAGAAGGAAGTTCGCCGGAAGGCTCAGTTTACCATCGGGGACTTGCCGTCCTGGCGGAGGGCCTGCGGCCCGCGGGAGAATTGCATCGCCTGCGGCTCGCTCTACAATAAGGACTGCCTTTCATGCGTATCGGGTTGAGACGAGGGTGGATCGCGGGCTGCGTGGCGTTGCTCGCGGTGGTGACGGGATGTCCGTCGAAGCAGGCGAGTCCGCCGCAGCAGGCCCAGGCTCCGGCGCTGCCGGCGAGCGCGGCCGCCGCGAAGGCTCCGGCCAGCGGCTCGGGCGGGCAGACTCCTGGACAAAGTGCGGTTCAGCCGGCCGCATCGGCCGGCACGAGCCCGGCGCAAACGGCGCAGGCCCAGGCCGAGACGGCGGCACAGGATAAGCAGCTGATCGATGCGGTGGAGAAGGCCTATCACGCGGGCCTGGCCGACTCGCAGGCCGGACACGCGGAGTCGGCGCGGGCCAATTTCAACTACGCGGTCGATCTGCTGCTGAAGTGCAAGTGCGATCTGCGCGCCGATCCGGCGTTGTCGGAGGAATTCGACCACGTCGTCGATGCGGTGAACACGCTCGAAATGGATGCGCTGGCCAAGGGCGGCGGTCCGCAGCAACAGGAAGAGGCTCCGGCTGAGGCGGCCGGCAACATCACCACCCCGGCCAACCCGAACGTCGCCGCAACCGCCGAAGCGGAACTGAAGACGACCCAATCGGACCTACCCCTGGTGATGAACGACTACGTTGCGGCGTATATCGACTTCTTCGAAAACAGTCCCAAGGGCCGGGGGACCATCGTCGCATCGCTCGAGCGGATGGGGCGCTACAAAGACATGATCCAGAAGGTTCTGCGCGACAACGGCCTGCCGCAGGATCTGATCTACCAGGCGTTCGGCGAGTCGGGGTTTCGTCCGCAGGCGGTGAATGCGAAGTCGGGCGCCGGCGGCATGTGGCAGTTCATGCCCTACGGCACCTATGGGCTGGAGCACACGGCCTGGCTCGACGAACGCTTCGATCCGGTGAAGGCCACCGAAGCCTACGCGCACGAGATTAAGAAGATGTACGACCAGCTCGGCGACTGGTACCTGGCCATGGCCGCGTATGACTGGGGTCCGGGAAACATCCAGAAGGCGGTACAGCGCACCGGCTACGCGGACTTCTGGGAGCTGTACAAGCGCAACAATCTGCCGCAGGAGACCAAGAATTATGTGCCGGTGTTCCTGGCGGTCACGCTGATGGCGAAGAATCCCAAGCAATACGGGCTGGAGGACATTACCTCGGATCCGCCGCTGCTGACCGACACGGTCCAGACGAATTACGCGGTCGATCTGCGGCTGGTCTCGGATATCACCGGCGCGCCGGTGCAGGAGATCGAGGGACTGAACCCGAGCCTGCTGCGGATGAGCACGCCGCCGGACGATGCGTACGATCTGCACCTGCCCGCAGGAACCGGCCCGACCTTCGAGAAGGAGATCGCGGAGATCCCGGTCGAGAAGCGACGTTACTGGCGGATGGCGAAAGTGCAGGACGGTGACACCCTGGCGGGCCTGGCGCGGACCTGGCATGTATCGCAGTCGGAGCTGGCCTATGTGAATCAGCTGACGACCCGGTCGGATCTCGATGGAGTCGACACGCTGATCATCCCGCAGGCTCCGACCAGCGATCGCGCCCTCCGCAGCACCTTCTATAAAGTGCGGCGCGGCGACACGCTGGTGACCATCGCGGACAGGTTCGGCGTGACGGTCGCGCAGTTGCGCCGGTGGAACCACATCTACCGGGGCACCGCGGTGACCGCGGGACGCAGGATGTATGTCTCGGAGCCGGCACGCATCGGTGCCTACAGCGGTAAGCGGCGGCGAAGTTCGACGAAGGGGCACACCACCACGACCAGGAGTCATGCAGCGAAAAAGAAGCGCGCGGAAGTGGCGCACAAGTAGCGGGCTCCGGTCTCCGGAAACTCTGACAACACCGCTGCGCTCCCGTACACTCGTAGAACCTTGAACAAGAAGGAAGACGGATGGGTTCTTTGTATGCCATCGTGCTGGGCGGGATTGTTCTGAGCCTGCTGACCGTGTCGGCCAGCCGCCTGGGCAAAGTCAAAACCAAAGCGGATTATCTCGTCGCGGGGCGCACGCTGCCGGCCTTCGTGCTGATCTTCACGCTGCTCTCCTCGTGGATCGGGTCGGGATCGTTGCTGGGCGGGGCGGAAAACGCCTACAGGCACGGATTCGCTGCGCTGTGGATGGCCGGCGGCGGATGGGCGGGGCTGCTGCTGATCTACTTTATTGCGCCACGGGCGCGGAAGTTCGCGCAGTTCACGATCCCGGATCTTCTTGAAACTCGTTACAGCCAGACGGTTCGGGTGCTGGGCGTCGTCGCCATCCTGTTCGCGTACACGGCCATCGCCAGCTATCAACTCATCGGCGGCGGCGACATTCTGCACCTGGTGTTCCCGGCTGTGATCTCGGCCACTCTGGGCAAATATCTGGTGGCAGCGTTCGTGATCGTGTTTACGGCGATCGCGGGGATGGCTTCGGTCGCCTACATGGACGTCGTCATCGGAATGCTGGCGACCATCACGATGTGCGTTGCGCTGCCGGTGCTGATCCATCAGGCCGGCGGATGGAGCGCGGTACATCATGCGCTGCCGGCGACGCACTTTGAAGTGCTGGGCGATCTGAGCTTCACCCAGGCGATGGAGCTGATGGTGCCGACCATGCTGCTGATGCTCGGCAACCAGGCGATGTATCAGAAGTTCTTCTCTGCAAAATCGGAGAAGGACGCGCGCGTCGCCGTGGTGGGCTGGATCATCGGAACGGTGATTCTGGAAACCGTGATCGTCGCGCTGGCTGTGGTCGGCTCGGTGATCTTTCCCCATGGCGAGGTCTCGCAGCGGCCGCGCGAGATTATCGCCTTCACGGCTCTGCATGGATTGCCGGCCTGGCTGGGCGCACTGTTGATGGGTGCGGTCTTCGCCAAGATCATGTCGACGGCGAATAACTTCCTGTTCTCGCCGGCGACGAACTTAATTAATGATGTCTTTGTCCGGTATATCTCACCGGACGCCTCGAACAAGAAGATCCTGCTGGTGTCGCGACTCACCGTCGTGCTGCTGGGGATCTGGGCTTTGTACCAGGCGCTGGGCACATCGAGCGTGCTGCAGAAAACCATCTACGCTTACACGATTTATGCGGCGGCGCTGACCCCGGTGATTCTGGCGGCGTTCTACTCGAGGCGCGCGAACGCGGCGGGCGCGGCCACGGCGATTGCGGCGGGCACGTTTATCACCGTCTTCTGGGATACGGCGTTTGTTCGGACGCACGTGCCTGCGTGGGCGGCAGCGTCGGACTTCGCTATCTTCCCTGCTCTGGGCGCGGCGTTGCTGGGGCTGGTGGTGGTCAGCGCACTGACCAGGCCGCCGGCACCGGAACAGATTGCGGCGTTCCATGGGACCGGCGCTCGGTAGAGGCAGAGCCGGGCTTCAGAAAAATGCCCTGTTTTGGAGCACTTCCGACGCGAATTATCTTCCGCCGGAATCTGTCCGATTTGCTAGACTAGGGCTGCCGGAAGGCTGCGACCCTCCCGGCAGGTTGTGCTACTTGATCAGTAGCAGAAGCACAAGGACAACGAGCGCCATCACAAACCGCCAATCGACG
>JBKICP010000341.1:0-14528 GCA_046567085.1 Acidobacteriota bacterium | reverse complement strand
CCGGAGGCCGAGGATTTTTTCACGGATCTTCTCCTAATGTCATAGGAGATTAGACCCAGGAAAGAAAGGTTGTCAACTATAAGTTTAGGAGATAGCCGGGAGCCTGAGCCCGAGCCCGAGCCTGCGCGCGGGTGGCGGCTCGATACAATGTCCGCCATGGCGCATAAAAAAGCAGCGAAGAAGGCTAGCGGAAAAGCGAGTGGGGGAACGAGCCTAAAGGCGAGCGGAAAAGCGAGCGTAAAAACGAGCGGAAAGGCGAGCGCAAAACCGAGCGGTCGAGCCACCGGGAAAGCGGCTGCAACACCGGGGGAAGCGGCCAGCACTGGGCTGGAGCTCGATCCGAAGCGCATCGAGGAGTTGCTGAAGCGGTTGCGCGCCGCTTATCCCGATGCGGAGTGTGCGCTGCACCATCGCAATGCGTGGGAGCTGCTGGTGGCCACGATTCTGTCGGCGCAGTGCACCGATGCACGCGTGAACATGGTCACGCCGGAGTTGTTCCGCAAGTTCCCTACGCCGCAGGCGTTTGCCGAGGCGTCGCTGCCGGCGATCGAGGAAGAGATCCGGTCGACGGGTTTCTACCATAACAAGGCAAAGTCGATTTCCGGCGCGGCGAAGAAGCTGATCGCGGATTTTGGCGGCAAGGTGCCGGAGACGATGGCGCAGTTGCTGACGCTTCCGGGTGTGGCGCGCAAGACCGGCAATGTGGTGCTGGGGGTGGCCTTCGGCAAGGCCGAGGGCGTGGTGGTGGACACGCATGTGCTGCGGCTGTCGTATCGGCTGGGGCTGACGCGGGCCGAGGATCCGAAGCGGGTGGAAGAGGATCTGATGCGGGTGATCCCGCGGGATCGGTGGATCGCCTTTTCGCACGAGATGATCCACCATGGGCGGCAGGTGTGCATTGCGCGCAAGCCCCGGTGCGTGGATTGTCCGCTGGAGACGCTGTGCAATGCGCCGGACAAGACCTGGTCGAGCCACTGACGCTCGCCGGCGGCGCAGACCCACTGAGGAAGGGACGCGGTCCCGGTTTTGCGAAACTCCGGGACCGCGATGGCGAACGACCGGCTCGACGGGTTAGTCGAGGCTGAGGCCCAGATCGTCGCCCATGTGCTGCAGATGCAGGCGGTAATTCTGCATCTCACGCTCGGTGAGTCTGGCCTGTCTGGCAACGACATCCTGATTGGGAGAGGGCTGGCCGAGCTCGCGATCCATGGCGGTGAGCCGGGTCTGGATGCGATCGCGCATCTGATCGAGGGCGCGAGTACGCTGCTGAATCGCGTCCTGCTGTTCCTGGTTGAGCGACTGCTGCAGCTGGCTGCGGTTCTGATCCATGCTGCGGAACTGTTCGCTGATCTGCGCGCGCTGCTGGCGGGCCGTTGCCGGATCGAAGGACGAACGCGTGGTGGTGCGGCTCATGTCGCGGGTGCGGGTGCGCAACTGCTCCAGGCTCTGGTCGCAGGTGCGGTACCGGTCACGCTGCGCGGTGGTTGCCTGCGTGTGAAGGCGGTTCCGCTGCATCTGCCGAGTCTGATCGAGGCTGCCGAGGCCGGCGCCCTGCCCCATGCCGCCGCCGCGCTGGGCCTGGCGCATCTGACCGCCGCCTCCGCCACCGCCGCCTCCAGGACGCTGTGCAAAGACCAGTCCAGGAGCCAGAAGAAGGAGGAGAGCAAAAGAGAGGAAGGAAGCTGCTTTCATGACCTGCTCCTTTCGGGGAAATCGGGGAGCTGTCGAGCGTTTCCCCTGAAACTATTGGTTCGAACACACAGATCTCGCGCAGGGTGCGCAAAAGTTCTGGACGCGGAGGCTGCGCTTTCATGTCATGAATCTTCGGACACGACGGAGCGCGCAACGGTGCGAGCTGACCGTGTTGCGCACGGTAGGTTCATGCGAAGGATTCGGTGCTAGACTTCCGGGGGCGTTGGCTGGCGGCGGAAGCCGGTGGGGAACGCAGCCGATGGTCCGGAGGCCACGATGAACAGCACGAATGCAGGTGGAGGCGCTTTTCTGACGCGGAGACGGTTTGTTCAGGGCGCGGCGGCGACCGCGATGGCAGCGCGCAGCGGATGGGCGCGGGGATTTGTGCCGGCATCGGATCGGATCACGATTGGCGTGATCGGCTGGGGCATGATGGGGCCGGCGAACACGAAGGCCTTTCTGGCGCAGCCGGACTGCCATGTGGTGGCAGCGTGCGATCTGGACAAGGCGCATCTGCAAACGGCGCTGGACACGATCAACGGCCACTACGGCAACGAGGACTGCAAGGGCTACCACGACTACCGCGAGATGATCGCGCGGCCGGACATCGACGCGATCATGATCGCGGTGCCCGATCACTGGCACGCGATCATCGCGACGGAGGCGGCGCGGCAGAAGAAAGACATCTACGGCGAGAAGCCGCTGGCGAAGACCGTCTTCGAGCAGCAGGCGATTGTGCGCGCGGTGGAGCAGAATAACGTGATCTGGCAGACCGGCTCGTGGCAGCGCTCGCTTCCCTCGTTTCACAAGGCGGCAGAGATTGTGCGCAACGGTCTGATCGGCGATGTGACGCACGTCGAGGTCGGGCTGCCGGGCGGGCATCACGATTTTCCGCACACGCTGCCGGCGCTGATGGAGAAGCTGGCATCGCTGCCGGAGAAGCCGGAAAGCCCGGCGCAGATCGTGCCCGGAACGCCGGCATGGGATCTGGCGGTGTCGGATCCACCGGCGGATTTCGATTACGACCTGTGGCTGGGGCCTTCGAAGAAGGAGCCCTACATCGCGGTGCGCGTGTATCAAAACTGGCGCTGGAACTACAACACCGGCGGCGGGCAGCTGATGGACTGGATCGGGCACCACGGCGACATCGCGCACTGGGGGCTGGGGTTCGATCGCACGGGTCCGTCGGTGGTCCAGGGATATGGGGAGTTTCCGCCGGCGAATGCGGTGTGGAACACGTCCACGAAATACACGATTGCGTGCCAGTACAGGAAGGAAGTCACCGGCTATCCGGTGGACGTGACGATGACGATCGCAGGCGGATCGCCGGCGATTGCCATGGGCACCAAGTGGATCGGGAAGAACGGCTGGGTGTGGGTGGATCGCAGCGGGTTCGATGCGTCGAATCCGGAGTGGGTGAAGGAGGAGTCGCTGCCGGATTCGGAGCGGAAGGTGCAGCTCGTCGTCTCTACCGAGCATCGGCGGAACTTCCTGGACAGCGTCCGGTCGCGCAAGCCGACGATCGCGCCGGTGGAGACGGCGCATCATTCGACGATTCCAGGGCACCTGGGGCTGATCTCGATGCTGACGGGGCGTCGGATCGAGTGGGACGTGAAAAACGAGAAGATCCTGAACGATCCGGGAGCGAGCGCGCTGCTGACGCGGCCGTACCGGGAGCCGTGGAAACTGGTTTGAAGCAGCCGGTAGCCGGAGCCCGAGCAGGTAGCCGGTTGGGCGAGGCTGCTTTGTTGCAACCCGTTCTCCTGCATCCAAGAAATTATTGGAGGAAACGGGATGAAACGTGTACTTTCTCTGGTCTGCTGTGTCGCTGTGTGCGCGCTGCCGGCGCTCGCTCAAAAGAAGGCGGCGGGAAAGGCGATGACCGACCAGCAATTCGTCGACTTCGCCGCCCAAACCGACATGGTAGAGGCGAACCTCGGTCAGCTGGCGCAAACGGCGGCCACGAAGCAGGACGTGAAGGACTACGGCCAGATGCTCGTGACCGATCACACAAAGGACTACGGCGACCTGATGGCAGCGGCGCACCAGGCGACCGCCAACGTGCCTTCGGCGATCGATACCGAACACAACAAGGCGATGATCGCGCCCTTCCAGAAGCTGAAAGGCGCGGCCTTCGATCATAAGTACGTTATGGAGATGATCGCGGGACACACGAAGGCGATCGCGGTCTATCAGAAGGAAGCGACCGACGCGCAGGATCCGGCGCTGAAGAGCTATGCGCAGACGGCATTGCCGGTTCTCCAGAAGCATCTGGAGGGCGCCAAGGCTCTCGAAAAGGGTAAGTAACCGTCTTTGATACGAATCGCGATGCGAGCGCCGCGGCGGCGCCGATGGGTGCCGCGCGGCAGGAGGAGAGCTGTATGAGCAGACAAAACGGCAGACATTTACTGCGCGGCGTGGTGGCCGGAGCCGGGGCTGGGCTCGCCGCCTCGTGGGTGATGAACCTTTTCATGGCGGGCCCGGGGCAGAAGATGCAGCAATCGCTGAAGAGCGATGCGGAGAAGCACGAGGAGCGGCTGCAGGAGCTCCGCCAGGAACCGGATCAGGAGCCCAGGCAGGACGCCACGATGAAAGCCGCGGATGCGCTGGTGGCCACCGTCACCGGGGGCCGTCATTTGTCGATGGAGGAGAGGGGGAAGGCGGGGCCGGTGGTGCATTACGGGTTCGGGGCGCTGATGGGCGGCGTCTACGGCGGACTGGCCGAATATTCACGCACGGTGAAGGCGGGGATGGGCACGGCTTTTGGAGGAGCGCTGTTTGCCGGGGCGGATCTGGTGGCTGTCCCGTCGTTTCACCTTGCGCCGCCGCTGTCGGAGACCCGAGCAAAGTCGCTGGCGAACCCGCTGGCGGCGCACCTGGTCTACGGCGCAACAACGGAGATCCTGCGGCGAGCCCTGCGCGCCGTGCTTTAGACGCGCGATCCGGGGTGTGATCCGGGGTGTGATCCGGGCTGTTCCGCAGCCGGCGCAGAGAGCGCGACTTATAATCACGATTGGTGCTGGGATCGGTACGATTTCGAATTCACGTGCTGGCTGTTTTTCTTCTGCTGGCATGGTTTGGGCTGGCGGGGGTGCGCGCGCAGGAAGCGGCGGACACCAAACCGGCCTCGCCCGCTGAGCCTCATGGACGGCTGGTGCTGGTGTTGCCCTTTGAGAACCGCACGGGCGACAAGGCGCTGGACTGGATCGGCTCGGCCTTCCCCGACGTGCTGAACCGCCGGCTGAACTCCGCGGGATTCCTCACCATCGGCCGCGGCGATCGTCTGTATGCCTTCGATCACCTGGGTCTGCCGCTGAATCTGGAGCCAACGCGGGCGACGGCGATCCGGATTGCGCAGACTCTCGATGCGGACTACGTGGTCTTCGGCCATTACACCCGGGGTACGAATCCTGGCACTAATTTCATCGACGCCGAGGCGGAGATTCTGGACATATCCGGACTGCACCTGGGCACGCCCATCGATCAGCAGGGCGATGCGGACCATTTGCTGCAGACGATCAACCGCCTGGCCTGGCAGGTGACGAAGCAGCTCGATCCGGAATATGGCGTCGAGGAGCAGACCTTCATCGCGGCGGATGAGAATCTGCACACCGAGGCGTTCCGGAACTATATCCAGGGACTGGTGGCCGACGATCCGAAGGAGCAGATCAGCCATTTGCGGGAAGCGGTCCGGCTGGCGCCGGGTTTTCCGCAGGCATGGCTGGCCCTGGGGCGAGCGTATTTCTCCGATGAGGACTACGACGAGGCAGCAACGACGCTGGGGCACCTGCCGGCCGATGATCCCAATGCGCTGGAGGCGGATTTCTATCGCGGCCTGGCCTTCTTCTATACCGGCAACTACCGCCAGGCCGAGGACGCCTTCGCGTTTGTGAGCACGCGCCTGCCGCTGCCCGAGGTCGTGAACAATCAGGGGGTGGCCGCCAGCCGGCGTGACAAGGATGCCGGGGCGTTGTTCGAGCAGGCGATTGCGGCCGATCCGCGCGATCCGGATTATCACTTTAACCTGGCCGTCGCGCTGGCCCAGCGGAAGGACACGGCAGGCGCGCTGAAGCAACTGGAGGAGACGCTGACTCTGCGTCCGGGGGATACGGAGGCGCAGGCGTTTGCCCAGCAGCTGAAGTCCCCGCAGGCGGCCGGCCCGAACCCGGATCCGGGTCATGCCGTGGCGGATACCCAGGGTCCGCTCACCCGGATCAAGCGCAGCTACAGCGAGGCCGGATTCCGCCAGGCGGCCTTCGAAATGGAGCAGCTTGAACAGATGCGGCTGGCGTCGCTGGCGCCTACGGACCGCGCTGCGGCTCTGGTAAAAGAGGGCGATCAGCTCTTCCAAAGAGGGCTGGTTTTGGAAGCGGAACGGGAGTATCGTGAGGCACTGAAAGCGGATGCGCAGTCGGCTCTGGCGCATGCCGGGCTGGCGGCCGTGAAGGAGCGCGACGGCGAGTCCGATGCGGCGCGGCAGGAGGCTCATACGTCGATCCGGCTGGCGCCGAACGTGTCGGCGTATCTGGTGCTGGCGCGGCTGGATCTGCAGGCGAATCAGCTGAGCGCGGCGGCCAGCGATGTGAGCGAGGCGCTGAAGGTGGATCCGGAGAGCCCGAGTGCGAAGGGCATGAAGCTGGCATTGGAGCGGCGAGGCCAGACGCTGCCGTAGCCGGCAGCTCGAGCGGACAGCCGGGGTAGCTGGAGGAAAGTTATGAGAACTCTGGCGTTTCATCATCGACACGGAAACCACGGGTTTCTCTACCTGCTGATGCTGGTGCTGCTGTTCCTGTTCTGTGTGCTGGGACCGTGCACCACGCGGGTTGCGGCACAGACTCCGCAGGTGGTGGTGTTGCACCTGGACGACACGATTCAGCCCATCAGCGCGGACTATCTGAAGCGCGGGATCAGCCGCGCTGCGGATATCCACGCGCAGGCGCTGCTGGTGGAGTTGGATACGCCCGGCGGGATGCTGGATTCGACCCGCAGCATGGTCGGGGACATTCTGAATTCGCCTTCGCCGGTCATCTTTTACGTGGCGCCCGCCGGAGCGCGCGCCGGGTCCGCGGGATTCTTCCTGATGGAGTCGGCCGATATTGCGGCCATGGCGCCGGGCACCAATGCCGGCGCGGCGCATCCGGTCGTCGAGATGGGCAAGATCGACGACACGATGAAGCAAAAGATCCTGAACGATGCGCTGGCGTTCCTGCGCTCGTACGTGTCGAAGCGCGGGCGCAACGTGGATGCCGCCCAGGATGCGGTGCAGAACTCGAAGTCGTACACCGATCAGGAGGCGCAACAGCTGCACCTGATCGACGTGGTGGCTCCGGACGAGCGCGCGCTGCTGGACGCGGTGGATGGGCGCACGGTGAAGCGCTTCAGCGGGGCCGAGCAGGTGCTTCACACGCGCGGGGCGAACCTCGTGGAGGTGCAGCCGACGCTGCGCGAGCAAATCCTGGACCGGCTGATGGATCCCAACCTGGCGGTGCTGATCCTGCTCGCCGGGGCCCTGCTGATCTACATGGAATTCAACACGCCGGGGACGATTATTCCGGGAGCGCTGGGGACGCTGCTGGTGCTGCTGGCGCTGTTTTCGCTGAACCTGCTGCCGGTGCGGTACACGTCGCTGGCGCTGATCGCCGGGGCGCTGATCCTGATGGTGCTGGAGGCGAAGTTCCCCAGCCACGGTATCCTGGCGGCAACGGGCACGGTGGCGCTGATTCTGGGAACGCTAACGCTGGTGGCGGGCCCGATCCCGGAGATGCGGGTGCAACTGGCGACGGCGATCGCGACCGGCCTGGGATTTGGACTGATCACGACATTCCTGGTGCGCATAGCCTGGCGAGCGCGACAAAACAAGGTGATGATCGGGCCGGAAGCGCTGGTGGGGGCCGTGGGCGTCGCCCAGGAACCGCTCGCGCCGCGCGGGCAAATCCTGGTCCATGGCGAGCTGTGGCTGGCGGAGTCGCCGGAGGGTCCGGTCTCTCCGGGAGAGAGCGTTCGGGTGCGCGGAGTGGAAGGATTGAAGCTGGTAGTCGAGAAGGTACCACAGAGCGTTTCCGCCTGATTTTATGCGGTCCTGAGCGCACCCGATGGGGTAGAATCACAGCCGGGTGTAAGGTACCCTGGTTATGTTGAGCGTTCCGGTTCTCATCGTCATCGCCATTATCGTTCTGTATCTCCTGAACTCCATCAAGATTTTGCGGGAGTACGAGCGCGGCGTCATCTTTCGCCTGGGCCGCGCGCTGCCTGTGCCCAAAGGCCCCGGTATCATCCTGGTCTTTCGGCCGCTGGATCAGATGGTCCGCGTCTCGCTCCGCCAGGAAGTGATGGAGGTGCCGCCGCAGGACGTGATCACCAAGGACAACGTCACGATCAAGGTCAACGCCGTGATCACAATGCGCGTGCTGGATCCGGCGAAGGCGGTGATCGAGGTTTCGAATTACGTTTACCAGACTTCGCAGTTCGCGCAGACGACACTGCGCTCGGTGCTGGGCGAGGTGGAGCTGGATGGGCTGCTCTCGCACCGCGACGCGCTGAACCAGCGCATCCAGACGATCATCGACCAGCGCACCGAGCCGTGGGGCGTGAAAGTCGTCAGTGTGGAAGTCAAGCAGGTGGACCTGCCGGATACGATGCTGCGCGCGATGGCGCGGCAGGCCGAGGCGGAGCGCGAGAAGCGGTCGAAGATCATCAACGCCGAGGGCGAATTTATGGCCGCTCAGAAGTTGGTCGAGGCGGCCGATCTCCTTGCGGAACAGCCAGTCACCCTGCAGCTGAAATATCTGCAGACGCTGACCGATATCGGCGTGGAGAAGAACACGACGATCGTCTTCCCGCTGCCGATGGAACTGATCTCCCTGCTGAATAAATTCATCCCGAGCCACCCGAGCACGCCACCGGAAACGAAATAACGGGTTCTCAGCCCCAGAGGTCCGTGATGCCTTTTCGATTCGATACCGAAGAAGAAGTGAAACCCCGCCGGCGCACGGCGGCTGCAGCGGAGCGTTCCGAGGGCAACGACACGGAGATTGCCCTCGGGACGCGTTCTTTGGTGGCGATTTTCTTTGGGCTGGTGCTCATCTGCGCCCTCTTCTTCGGACTGGGCTATTCGGTCGGGCGCGCAGGTGGGTCGCGGGACGTCGCGCAGGCTTCGCCCGGGTCGGCGAGCACGGCGCCGAACAGCCACCTGGCGAAGCCCTCCGCGGATCAGACCCTCACGCCCGTCGAACCCGCGCCCGCAGCGAGCGACAGCGGAGTCCCCACAACCGACGCGAGCGCAACGCAGTCAGATCCGGCGAATCCGCAGCCCGCCGCGACGTCGCCGACGGCCAGTGGATCCGCAACGACTCCTGCTCCGGCGATGACGGCGCAGAAACCTGCTGCGACGGTGGCGGCTCCGCCCTCTGCTGCAGGTGCCACGCTGCAGCCGGCTGCGGCCACATCGGCAGCGAGCTTTATGGTTCAGGTTGCGGCGGTGCGTGTTTCCCAGGATGCGCAAATCCTGGTCGATGCGCTGAAGAAGCACGGCTACAGCGCGGTGGTGCGCAACGAGCCGCAGGATCAGCTGCTGCATATTCAGCTGGGACCGTATCCATCGCGCTCCGACGCGATGGCGATGCGGGCGAAGCTGCTGGCCGATGGCTATAACGCGGTCGTGAAGTAGCGCGGGGCTACGGGCGCATCCACTCCGGCAGTCCGGAAGCAATGGCTCTGCGCACGGCGGCCATCAGGTCTTCTCGCGTTGCGTAATCCTGCGGACGTATCGCCGGATGAAAGGTGACGTGTGCGGTAGCAGGAAAGATCTTCAGGCTGCCTTTCTTCATCATGCGCTCGGTGCCATGAATCGAGATGGGGATGACGGGGTAGCCGGACTCCTCTGCCATGTAGAACGGCCCCTTTTTGAAAGGCTGCAGCCGACCGTCGCGCGAGCGCGTGCCTTCGGCAAAGGACAGAACGTGGACACCGGAGGCGAGGGTCCGCTTCGCGATCTCGGCGCTCTCTACAGCGCTCTCCACGCGGCCGTCGCGGTCGACCGGGATGTAGCCGCCGAGGCGCATGCCCCACCCGAGGATGGGAATCTTCATGAGCGAGCGCTTGAGGACAACGGCGGTGCGCTCGGGCAGGAGCGGCAGGAGCACCGGCGGATCGAGGTTCGAAACGTGATTGGAGAGGAAGATGTAGCGCTGGTTCGGATCGAGCGGCTGCCGCCACACGGCCTCGACGCGGATGCCGGCACAGCGCAGCCCGGCACGCACGACGCGCATCGCCCCTCGCGACAGCGGGCGGATATCCCGCAGGATCACGGCCACAGGAAAAGTGACGATGGCCACCGGAATCCCGAGGACGATCCACGTGGCGATCAGGACGAGGGTGGCAAACATGGGACCGACCCTATTATGCGCGCTTACGGAGCGCTGCCGGCAGCTTTTCGTAGATCCCATCGAAGCCGCCGTTGGACAGGATGGCGACGACGTCGCCAGAGGCGAGCCGCGGCGTCAGATTTGTAACAATCGCGTCGGCATTTTCGAGGAGTACGGCATCGCGTCCGGTTTTGCCGAGGGCAGCGACGACGTTTTCCGGATGGAGACGCTCGGCGGCGGGGACTTTCTCGGAGTGGAAGACCCCGGCGAGGACCACGCGGTCGGCCAGCGAGAGGCTCTCGACGAGTTCCTGCTCGAAGATATTACGGCGCAGCGTGTTCGAGCGCGGCTCGAGAACCGCCCACAGGCGCCGGCCGGGATACGCCGCGCGCAGAGCCCGCAAGGTCTCGCGGATGGCGGTGGGATGATGCGCGAAGTCGTCGATGACGGTGATGCCGTCGACCTCCGCGCGGACTTCGAGACGCCGGCGCACGCTGCGAAAGGTGGCGAGGGCTTCGGCGATCGCCTCAGGGGCAATTCCCTGCCCTGCGGCCAGTGCGGCAGCAGCGGTGGCGTTGAGGGCGTTGTGTTCTCCGGCCATGGGCAGCGTGCATTGGGCCCAGACTTTGCCGGAGCGGTGGAGGGTCCAGTGGCTGGCGCCGTTTTCGAAATGCAGATCGGTCAGACGCCAGGTGGAGTCCTCGCGGAATCCGTAACGTTCGACGTTACAAAAGGCGCGGCTGACGCATTCGGAGACGTTCTCGGCGCCATCGAAGGCGACGATGCGGCCGCGGCGCGGGACGAGATTCACCAGACGTTTGAAGGCGGTCTTCACCGCATCGAGGTCGCGATAGATGTCGGCGTGGTCGAACTCGACGTGCGTCAGGATCAGCGCGTCGGGAAAGTAGTGCATGAACTTCGGCCCTTTGTCGAAGAAGGCCGTGTCGTACTCGTCGCCCTCGATGATGAAGGGTTGGCCCTCGCTCAGGTGGAAGCTGGTTCCGAAGTTTTCGGCCACGCCTCCGATGAGGAACGACGGGGCAAGTTCCGGCTGGCGGCGGGCGGCGACCTCGTAGATCCAGGCCAGCATGCTCGTCGTGGTGGTTTTGCCGTGGGTTCCGGCGACGACCAGCGATTCGTGCCCGCGAAGGAATTCGTCATGGATGAGGCGCGCGAGCGAGGTGAAGGGGATGCGCTGGTCGAGCATGCACTCGACTTCAGGATTGCCGCGCGAGATGGCGTTGCCGACGACGATCAGGTCCGGAGGCGGCTGCAGATTCGACTCGGAGAAAGGCTCGGCAATGGGGATTCCGAGCCGGCGCAGCAGGTCGGACATGGGCGGATAAGCGGCCTGATCGGAGCCGGTGACGCGGTGTCCGCGAAGCTGCAGCAGGCCGGCCAGAGAGGCCATCGCGGTGCCGCAGATTCCGATGAGGTGGATGTGTTTTTTATCGGGCATTTCGGGGGACGGTGACCGCGCGATCGAGGCAGTGCAGCAGGGGCTTCTCGCCTTCGAGGAGCAACTCGGCTTCGGTTCCGAAGGGCAGCGTGACGTTGTCGCCGGAGACATGCCCGGAGCGCAGGCCGATGGCGATAGGGACGTTGAAGGGTTCGAGAAGGCGGAGGATGACCTGCTGGAGCAGATCGGGATCGGCGCCGCGCGAGCCGCACTCCAGCATCTCGCCGAAGACGAAGCCGCGCACGCCCTCGAACTTGCCTGCCACGATCATCTGGCGGAGCATGCGATCGATCTGGTAAGGCTTCGCGCCCACGTCCTCAAGAAAGAGCAGCTTGCCTTCGGTCTGCGGCGCGTAGGGGGTGCCGAGTGACGCGGTGAGCAGGCTGAGACAGCCGCCGTAGAGCGTGCCCTGAGCGGTACCCGGACGCAGGACGCGGAGACCCTGCTCAGCGCCCACGCGGACCAGTCCTCCGCCGATGGCGGCGCGCAAGCTTTCGAGATGGATTCCCGGCTTGCCGAGAGAAAAATCCGCAGCAACCATGGGGCCGTGGAAGGCCACGAGGCGGATGCGATCGAGGAGCCACGTCTGCACCGCCGTCATATCGCTGTAGGCGAAGAGCGGCTTGGGGTGGCTGCGAATGAGGTCGAGATCGAGGCCGTCGAGCAGGTAGTTCGATCCGTAACCGCCGCGGGTACAAATCACCGCCGCGATCGACGGGTCGGCAAACGCGTTGTGCAGATCGGCGAGGCGCTCTTCCACCGACCCGGAAAAGTAGGGCACGGATTTGCCGAAGGCATGTTCGGCAGCAACCACGTCGTAGCCGAGGGAGCGCAGGACCTCCATGCCGCGTGTGATGCGGTCCTGGCGCGCGCTGCTGGCCAGGGAGACAACGGCGATGCGCGCACCGGGCGCGACGGCGGGCGGTTTCAGAATTCGGTCAGGCAAGGAGCACCTCTCCTGCCGCGATCAGCGTGGCAGGCCCCGTCAGGATCATCTCCGTGCCCGCGCCTGTCCATTCCACCTTCTGGGAACCGCCGGGGGCGTGAACGGCGATCGGCGATCGCCCGCCACAGTGCGCGATGGCCGCAGCGGCACAGGCACAGGTCCCCGTACCGGAGGAGGTGGTGGGGCCGACGCCGCGCTCGAAGATGCGAATCTCGATCTCGTCCGCGCGGATCATGCGCAGGAATTCAACGTTGGTCTGGTGAGGAAAGTCTTTGTGAAAGCAGAGTTCGCGGCCCAGTTCCGTCCACCCGCGGTTGTGGGCGCGGAAATTTTCGTCGTGCACCACGACGACGAAATGCGGATTGCCCATCGAGACCTGGATACCGTAGACCAGCGTTTTGTCGGCGAGGGTCACCTGCATCGGACGCACTTCAGGAATCCCCATGCCGGCGGCGATCTGAAATGTATTGTTTTCGCCGCTAATGACGCTGGAGGTTCGAGAGCCGGCGTCCGTCTCGATGACGATCGGCTGACCGGGGCCGGCGTTCGCCTGCTGCGCGATCCACGCGGCGACGCAGCGCGTGCCATTCCCGGAGATTTCGGCGATGGAGCCGTCAGCATTGGCGAGGCGGATGCGGCCGGCGAGTGGGCCTGTGCGTTCGAGGAACTCCACGCCGTCGGCGCCGATGCCGGTGTGCCGCTCGCAGAGCCGTTTGGCCAGCTCGGTATCGCAGGGACCTTCGACGATGAGGAAGTCGTTCCCGCAGGCGTGCGCCTTGGCGAATCGCATTATTCGTCCTCCGGATCGCGGAAGGCGCGGGCCTCGGCGATGGGGGCTGCGGCTTTCAACTCGGTGAGGAGCCGCTGGTGGATGCGGTGGTTGGCGGAGACCGAGAAGCAGAGCCGCTGCAGAGATCCGATGGGCTGATTGACCAGGTCGTCGATGCGGCGATTTTCCTTATCCATGACGTTGAGGATGGCGAGGTTCAGCTGGTCGGCGTCGGAACCGCGCACCTCGTAGGTGACCGGATAGATCTTGAGGTTGGCACCGTATTCGAGGAGGCGGATCAGCTCGAGGACAACCAGCACGATGACGGTAGCGAAGATGGCGGGATAGTAGAGGCCGGCGCCGCAGGCCATTCCAATGGAAGCAACCGCCCAGACGGTGGCGGCGCTGGTGAGGCCGCTGACGCGATCGTGCCGGTGCAGGATGAGCCCCGCGCCGAGGAATCCGATGCCCTGCACGATGTTGGACGCGATTTGTCCGCGGTTGGGACTGTTGTCGCCGGCAATGACGGCGGAGAGGAACGTGAACATCGCCGCACCGAAGCAGATGAGCACATTCGTGCGGACGCCGGAGGGGCGGTGGTGGTATTCCCGGTCGATGCCGATGGCGCCGCCGAGGGCCACCGCGAGCAACAGGCGTCCCACCGCGCCGCCGGTGAGCAGCACCTGTTCGATCCGGTTGAAGGCCATCATGTGGCCGCTACTGTCGGTCGCGAGGATCACTTCGGGCTGATCCTATCACCGGGCGCGGTCTCGTTTGAACGATAAAAGCGCACGCACGGCTGGCCGGTGGAACACACGATGTTGAGGAGCGTGAGTCCTTCAGGATGTTCTGCGACGGCCTGCGCAACGGCGTCGTGGTCGGCGGCGACGACCCACGCGGCGGCCTGCGCCGGGTGCTCGAGCGCGGGCTTCCACTGGTAGTAGTCGGTCTCGTTGATGGTGCGGCGGAGCGGAATGCCGGCGCGCTGGAAGGCACCGATGTGATCGGAGGTCCAGACCAGGATCCTGCCTTCGGGGGGGAGCTGTTCCAGAGCGCGGGCGTAGGCCTGTTCAAAGGGAATACGGGTGCGCGAATTGGCGATGGCCTCCTTGAGGACGAGCGGCGTGGAGCGGATCAGGAGAGAAGAACTGAGGATGATCATCACGATGCCGGCGAGCAGGAATAAGGGAGCGTAACGGGGCCAGCGCTTCTCGGTGGTATTCATCAGCCAGGCCACGAGGAAGCCGAGCGAAAGCGCGAAGATGGGCAGCATCTCCATGCCGTAGCGGGTGTTGTAGA
>JBKICP010000340.1:0-9770 GCA_046567085.1 Acidobacteriota bacterium | reverse complement strand
ACGATAGAGTCCCGGCGGAATGAGCGGACGCTTACTTTCAGTGTGCAATGGATGACTCGCCGCCGTCACTGGCATTTTTCGCCTCAGGGCGAAATTCTCCCAGCGCCCTGCTTCTCGAGGACACAATCATCCGCAGCATCATGCCGGATTAGGAGTTCCGCGAACCAACGGCTCCATCCAGGCCGCCATCGTTTTCGTGGGCACGCCCATCGCAGCATTCGACACGTCCTCCCATGCCTCCCAGGTCGCCAGACGCGCCGCATAGGCTTCCCGTGCCCTCGGCAAGATCGTGTTGCCGAGTCCGAGCCGCAGCGGTGGATCGTTCGTATCGGCAAGCTTCAGAATGGCTTCTGCAGTGGCCTCCGGATCGCCCCGTTCCGTGTTGGCAAGGCGCGTTAGAAACTGCTTCCGGAACTCGGCGTATGGCTCAAGGGCATCTGCGATCGGTGCGGATTGGCCGAAATCGGTTGCGTAAGCTCCCGGCTCAACCAGCGTGACTCTGATGCCAAAACCTTTCACCTCCTGCGCCAGCGATTCGTGCAGAGCTTCGATTGCCCATTTCGTGGCACAGTAAAAGCCGATGAGCGGCAGTGCCGTGATCCCAAGCCCGCTCGAAACCCCGAGGATATGTCCGCTCCTCTGCTTCCGCAAGAGAGGCAGAGCGGCTCGCAGGACTCGGACCGTGCCAAGATAGTTCGCGTCGAACAGGCTGCGGATCTGTTCGTCGCTTGCCTCCTCAGTCGCTGCGAACAGACTCGTGCCGGCATTGTTGACCAGAATGTCCATTTTGCCGAAGTATGCGTATGCCTGATCAACCACCTGTCGAACCTGCTCGGGGTTGGTCACGTCGAGGGCGAGAGGCAGGACCGCGTCGCCGAAACGTTCCTTCAGGTCGGCGACATCGGCGAGTTTGCGGGCGGTAGCTGTCACCTGATCGCCGCGTTTGAGAGCAGCTTCAGCCCAGATGCGGCCGAACCCGCGAGAAGCGCCTGTGATGAACCATATCTTCTTCATGTTGATTCTCCCTGTTGTCGACGGTGATCGGTAATCGATCTCAGTCCTGCGGATAACGCATGTTTCCAAGATCGGTGAGGAGTTCAGGGCCGCTGGGATTCCATCCCAGCTTTGTGCGGGTCTGCGCGCTCGCAGTCCGAGCATCGCGTCCGGCGAAGAATCCGAGAAACCCAAAATGCGCGTGGGCCTGCTCCGCTGGGATCGAAGTGACCGGCACGTTCAGCCCGCGCCCGATCGCGGTAGCAATGTCTTTCAACATTACGCCCTCTTCGGCGACCGCGTGGTACCGGGCTCCCGCGGTTCCCTTTTCAAGAGCAAGTCGATAGAGACGTGCGGCGTCCGTTACGTGGACGGCGGGCCAGCGATTCTGTCCGTCGCCTACGTACGCTGAGACGCGCTTCGCACGCGCGATCGCAACCAGGGGGGTGATGAGCCCCTGCTTTACTGTGTCGTGGACCTGCGGCAGGCGCATCACCGAGGCGTGCACCCCTCGCTCGAGGAGCGCAACAGCGGTCGCCTCCGACGCGCGAGGATACGCGGCAGAAGGCGGAATCGGTGGATCATCCTCGGTGGCCGCGCGGCCCTCGGCCACCCCAACCCCGGAGGTGACGACGAACGGACGGCTGGAACCCAGAAGCACCGCACCCATGGCTTCAATGGCGCGCTTGTCGACCTCGCAGTTTTCCGCGAATCGGGTCCAGTCGTGCTGGAGATGCTGAATACGCCGGAAAGCCACGTGCAGGACGGCATCGGAAGCGGCGGCTCCACTGCGCAGGCTTTCCAGATCTTCCAGATCGCCGCGCTGGACCTGAGCCCCGAAATCGGCCAGACGATCGGCACCCGAATCGCTGCGCGCAAGACCGAGCACCTGGTGACCTGCGCCGATAAGCTCCGGCACGATCCTTGAACCGATGAAACCCGTTGCACCCGTTACAAAGACTCGCATAGGCATTTCTCTGAACTCCCTGAGATCGGAATGGACGAACAGCGGTGGCCAGGCTTAAAGCGGAGGCCGTCTCCGCATAAATAGATAATCGGGCACACGCTCCGGTTGCAGGAAGTTTGGGAGATAAGAAGAAAAGTTCACAGCCTGGCCGAAACCGCGCGCAGCGACGGATCACCGATCCCACCTGAAAATGCCAGCGGCAGCTGTAACCAGATTGAAGCGGACGACATTCAGAAACGTCGCCGGTGGTCAGTGATGCTCAAGCCAGGTGCAATCGACCGCCTCTGCCCTACAATCTCCTCGTAGTGCAAAGGCTCCCGCGGCTTCCCGATGAGAGTACGGCTGAAAGACATCGCCAAAGATCTGAATCTTTCGAAAATGACCATTTCGAAGGTTCTGCGTGGCCAGACGGATATCAGCGACGCGACACGGGCGCGCGTCCTGCAGCGCGTCAAGGAACTCAATTACATTCCGAATATCAGCGCCAGCAGCCTCCGCACGGGCCAGACGCAAACGGTGGGACTGATTCTGCCTGGATTGGGCGTACCCTTTCTGGCGCAGATCGCCGCAGGCATCAGCAAAACGCTGGGTCCTGAGAAGTATGAGCTGATTGTTTCCTCCTCCGAAAACGATCTTGGGGCCGAACAGAAGCAGATCGGTACGTTTTTGTCTTTGCAGGTGGACGCCCTCTTGCTGGTTTCCTTGCAGGAAACGGCTTCGTTTTTTGAAGAACTGAGGGGCAGAACGGAGATGCCTTTCATTTTCATCGCAAGCCGGCCTTCCGGGATCACCCAGCGCTTCGTGGGCCTCGATGAAGAGGAGGTTGGCCGGATTGCCTGCGAACATCTCATCCAGAGCGGCTGCCGGCGCATCGCCTACATTCGCGGGTCCCACAGCGCGGCAGGCGACATGCGCTCGCAGGGATATCGGCATGCGCTCCGGCGCAGCGGAATTGAGGTGCAGGCGGACCTTGTCATCGAGACGATGAGTGCCCAGCAAAGCGAGTATCAGCGCGGTTCCGAAGCGATGGAGAGACTCCTGGACAGGCGGCGGCGGCCGGACGGCGTGATGACCTTCACCGACATGCTGGCCGTCGGCGCCATGGATGTGGCGACCCGCAGAGGGGTGCGAATTCCGGAAGACATTCGTTTCGTTGGATGCGGCAATGACGCGCTCTTGTGCGACATGCGAATTCCTTTGACCAGCGTGGATACCGGCGGCCAGGAACTGGGAGAACAGGCAGCCAGACTCGCGCTGCGGCTGGTCGGCGTCGCGAAGGCCAAAGGGCCTCAATCGATCTTGCTGAAACCGAAGCTTGTGAAGAGACGATCCTCAAAAGGTTCCCGCTGAGCCGCGGGAAGGGAGAGATGGATGGCGAAACGAAAGCAGGAGAGTCCGGCCAGGTTCGATCTGGTTGTGTTCGGCGAGTTTTTCTCCGACCTCATCTTCTACCGACTGCCGCGGCGGCCGCGGTTTGGCGAAGAGTCGAAAACGGAGTCCTTTCTGATCGCACCGGGTGGAGGGCTGGCCACCACCGCGATCGCCGCCAGCCGGCTGGGCACCGTGACCGGCATCGTCACACGCGTCGGAGCCGACTCGGAATCGCTGCCTACATGGAACCAGATGATGCAGGAGAAACTCGACATCTCGGCGTGCGAGTATCGCAGCGATTTGCCCACTGCACTGACCGTGTGTGTTGCCTACAAAACGGACCGGATGATGGTGACTCACGAGCCGATCAACCGGAGCCTCGAAGATCTGCTGGATCACCGCGCAGTACAGCGCAAGCTGGAGCGGGCGCGCCATGTCCACCTGGCCTGCGCTCTGCGGCATCCGGCGCGCTGGCAGCCGGTACTGCGCCGGCTGCGCGAACGCGGCATCACTCTGTCGGCGGACTTTGGCTGGAATCCGGATATCTCGGTGAAGCAGCTGGTGTCCATCGTCCGCCATTGCGATTTCATTTTTCCCAACGAGCATGAAGCTCGCGCCATCACGGCTGCCAGAACGACCCTGGGGGCACTGGAAAAACTGCAGGAATGGGTTCGCGTGCCGGTGATTAAGCTGGGAGCGCGCGGCGCGCTGCTGATGGCCGAAGGCCGCGTCTACCGGCAGCCCGCCTTGTCGCTGCCGCTGGTGGACGCCACGGGCGCCGGCGACGCCTTCAACGGCGGCTTTCTGCACGCATTCCTCCACGGCATGGGTTGGGACGATTGTCTGCGCGCAGGCAATATCTGCGGCAGCATGGTCGGGACCGAGCCAGGCGGATCGCAGGGATTGCCGGGGCCCCAGGAATACAAGCAGCGGCTGGGGCAGATGCGCGGCGGAGCCGCCTGAACGCGAACCTCCCGTTCACGTCTTTTCTGTTGACAAGCAATTCCGCGACTGTGTAGAGTTGCCGTCCATGTAACGTTACCGGTAAAGTTCCCCAGATTTGCTGCATTGCTGTCCGTATCTCCAGAAAGCTGCCCCTCCATTTTTTGGCAAATATCCAGTGCATTACGGGCCAGGCCTTTGTGCTCGGGTTCCGCGACACTCCCCTTCAGGAGTGCGCAGGAAATTCCAGACACGAAGGGCTGGCCCGGGCAGCGATGCCACGATTCAAAAAAACACAATCGATGCTGTTGCCGGTTTGATTTGCAAGGAGGTCTGTATCCATGCTTGTTCTCGACTTCATCCCAGGTCTGGCCCTCCGCATCGCGCGGAAGGTATGCTTCGCATTGGCAGTTCTCTCGGTCGCCCTGGCTCTGCCCGCCGGCGCGCAGACCGACACCGGCGCGATTGCGGGAATCGTGCAGGATAAAAGCAATGCGCGCCTTCCCGGTGCTGCAGTGGAAGTGACCAATGTAGCGACGAACGTCGCGCAGAGCTTTGTGACGAATGCAGACGGAATCTATCAGGCCTTACAACTGATCCCTGGCACCTACACCGTCACGGTAAAGCATTCCGGGTTTGCTACCGAGATCCGGCAGGGAGTTACCGTGAATGTGCAGAGCCGCGTCGAGGTCGATTTTTCGATGGGCGTCTCCGCGGTGCAGCAGCAGGTGGTGGTCAGAGAAGCCGCTGTTCACCTGCAAACAGAGTCGGCCGAGGTGACGAACGTCCTCAGCACGCACACGATCAACGATCTTCCTCTCAACGGCCGCGACTACGATCAGCTCGCCCTGCTGCAGCCAGGCGTGTATCACGATCCGAGCAATGAAGTTTCCAACGCAGCTGAAGGCCGTTTCAGCTCCAACGGCAATCTGGAACTGCAGAATTACTTTTCGCTCGATGGCATCGACAACAACACAGGATCGGAGAACCTGCAGGAGCAGTCGGTACAGGGTGTCATTCCTCCTCCGGATGCGCTTCAGGAATTCGCCTTACAGACGCGCACCTATTCCGCCGAATTCGGCACCTCGGCCGGCGCGGTCGTGAATGTCTCGACGAAATCCGGAACCAATAACTTCCATGGCGATCTGTGGGATTACGTGGAGAACAGCGCATTCAACGCGAACACCTGGTTTAACAACTACGGCAAGCTGCCCAAGGGGCATTTCGATCAGAATCAGTTCGGCGCCACGATTGGCGGACCGATTGTGCGCAATCACACCTTCTTTTTCGCGGCCTACGAGACGCTGCTCAGCCGCCAGGCGCAGACGGTTCTCTCCACCGTACCGACACCGGCCATGAAGACCGGCGATTTCACCAGCGTGCTCTCCAGCCATCCCATGACCGCAGTCGCGCAGGGACAGACAGGCTGCATTACGGGAAACATCATCAGTCCCGGTTGTATCGATCCTGTGGGACAGGCCATTATGAACCTGTACCCGGACCCCAGCCCGCAGCTGGGCAATGTCAACGTGTTTACGGGCGCACCGAATTATCAGTTCGTCACATCGGTTCCGAATGACACGCGCACCCTCGACGCTCGTATCGATCACACACTGAACGCCAAAAATCAGCTCTTCGGGCGCTACGCAAACGATGTTTCCGATTACGAATCGCCGTTGTGGACCGCGAATCCGATCGCAGGCAATGGCGAATTTTCGACTGCCTACATCCTGCACGACCAGTCGCTTGCCCTTGGCTGGACGATGACGCCCAACTCCTCGCTGGTGAACACAGCGCATTTCGGATTCCTGCGCGATTTCTCCCACAGCGATCCTGTGGGACTGCCGCTCGGGGTTTCCGACGCGCCCAAATTCGGGCTCAGCGGCATTCCGGTCAATCCCGAAACGGCGGGAATTCCGCCGAATTATGTTTTTGGAATGACGACGATCGGCTCGTCGATCTATCGCCCGCAATTCCAGGTAGCCCAGGTCTTTCAGGTGGTCGACGATCTTTATAAGCTGATCGGAAAGCACAGCCTGCAGTTCGGCTATGAATTCCATGAGAACTCTCTCAACTTTTTCGATCTGGAAGCACCGCAGGGCGTGATTCTCGCCGAGGGTGATTACACGGATACGCCCGGCTTCGGCGCCGCGGATTACTTGTTAGGCGATATTACTGAGGCAATCTGGGAGACTCCGCTCGAGGTCAATAACTACATTCGGGGTAACTCGTTCTATGGGCAGGATACCTGGCGCCTGAACCCGAATCTGACCGTGAATTACGGCGTGCGCTACGAGCTTTATCCGCCTTTCTGGCTGAACCGCGACAACCGCACGGCGAATTTCAGTCCTGCCAACGGCGGGGAAATGGTTTCGGCCACCTCCAGCGGCTGGTACGGCCGCACCCTGATCCATCCCGACCGAACGGATTTCGCGCCGCGCGCCGGATTTTCCTGGCACGCGGCCAAGCCTCTGGTATTGCGGGGCGGATTCGGGGTCTTCCACCAGTTCATCAATCGCATCGGCTCGGAGTCGATGCTGCAGTTGAACCCGCCGTCTCTGCTGGATGACGCCTTGGCTCAGTCCTTTGGCAGCACGACGCCGGTCTTCCAGCTGAAGAATGGATTCCCGGCGGCGCAGTTACAGGCGCGCGGCGTGGTTCTGCCCTCGCTGCAGCTTCGCGCGCAGGATCCGAACGAGCGCACGTCGTATGTGGAGCAGGCCAGCTTCGGCCCCGAGATCCAGCTCAGCAATACAACCCTGCTGGACGCGATCTGGGTGGGCAACTGGGGCCGCAAGATGAATCGGTTGCGGAATGCGAACCAGGGTGTAGTCACCGGCTTCAATGGAGGCAGCCCGGTGGTGACCTTCCCCTATGCCAATCTCAACACCCAGGTAACGGCGCTCAAGGGTGCCGGACAGCATGCATATCTGGAACTGGCCACCAACGACGGCAACACCGATTACAACGCGCTTGAGGTGAGCCTGAAGCGCAGCTTCGTCCATGGCCTGATGTACCAGCTCAGCTACACCTGGTCGCATAACATGGCAGACTTCGTCGATAACCTCACCGGTGGTTCGACTCCCCAGAATGCTTACGACTACGCGCACGAGATGAGCAATTCGGCGCAGGACGTGCGCCACCGCTTCGTTGGCAGCGGCACCTGGCAATTGCCGGTGGGACACGGGGGGCTGGTGCTGAACAACGACTCCATGGCGGCCAGACTGATCGGGGGCTGGCAGGCGAATGCCATTGTCAGCCTGCAGACGGGAATTCCCTTCAACGTGACCGCGCCGGACGTCAGCGATACCGGATCGAATCACGCCTTCTATGCCAACTGCGTCGGCGACCCCTGGGCCGGCACTTCCCATGACCCGAAGCAATATGCGGGCAGCAATGCCCCGGGCGCATTCATCAGCCGCGCGGCCTTTTCGCAGCCGGGCATCGGAACCTTCGGCTCCTGCCGGCCACGCTCGTGGCACGGTCCAGGCATCGAGGAAGAAGACCTGAGTCTGTTCAAGAGCTTCTCCCTGGGAGAGACGCGGAGTCTTGAATTCCGCGGTGAATTTTTCAACGCCTTCAATCATCCCAGCTTTGCGAATCCTTCCGCGAACATCTCCATTCCGGGAGCCTTCGGAAAAAGCACGGCAACCACCGTTAACCCCCGCGTGCTGCAACTTGTCGGGAAGTTCTATTTCTGAAGCCGGCATCTGAGGGTGGCACACCGCCGCCCTCGGATACTGCACGCATCAATCAAGCCACGCAGCGGGCCGAGCCATCGCCCAGCCCCTGCTGCCAACATCCGGGAGGGTGTGTCGACGATGAGATTGCCCGAATGCCGCGCCAGGCTTTCGCTGCTGCTGGGTCCTTTCCTGTTGCTGTCCGGTGCAGCGGCTCACGCGCAGTCTCCCTGCCAGGCGGAGGGCCCGGCACGCCAGGATGCTCGACCCATCGCGGAAAACCGCGGAGCCGCCGCGCTCGAGATGGCCCTGCGGCAGCTTCACACCCGGGCCAGTCTGCTCATGGTCACCGCGCATCCCGACGATGAGGACGGGGCGATGCTGGCCTACGAGTCCCGTCTGGCCGGGGCGCGCGTCGATCTGCTCACGCTCAATCGCGGTGAAGGCGGCGCCAACGAGATGTCGTCGGATTTCTGGGATGCACTGGGCCTGGTCCGAACAGAAGAACTGCTGCAGGCTGACCGCTACTACTGCGCGACACAATTCTTCTCCGTCGCCGCCGATTACGGATTCTCCAAGACACTCCAGGAAGCACTCGACAAGTGGAGCAGTGACCGTGTCTTTTATGACGTCGTGCGCGTGGTGCGGACGACCAGGCCGCTGGTGATTACCTCGGTCTTTGTCGGAGGCCCCTCCGACGGACACGGCAACCACGCCGCCGCGGGTATGTTCGCGCAGAAGGTTTTTCTGGCGGCCGGCGATCCTAACGTTTTTCCCGATCAGATCCGCGCCGGACTTCGGCCCTGGAATCCGCTGAAAGAGTATGCTCGCGTTCCCTTCTCGCTGGAGAAGGGCATGCTCTCGCCCAAAGGGCTCTACGACTATGCGACGCATCACTGGATGCCGGCCGGAGTCCAGAACTACATCAGCGGCCGGTTCGAACCGGGAGCGGTCAGCGCGACAGTGAAAATTCCTGTGGGCTCCTACAGCAGCCTGAACGGACTGAGCGCCCGGCAAATCTCCCGCACCGGTCTCGGGTTTCAGAAGTCGCAGAACGGTGGTGGTGATATTCCGCTGGCCGGACCGGAGGAATCCGCGTATCACCGCTTCGGTTCCCGGCTGCAGTCTCCGGATGAGGAGGATTCCTTCTTCCAGGGAATCGACGTTTCACTGGGCGGAATCGCCGACCTTGCAGGGAACCAGGAACATGGATTCCTCACGCAAGGGCTGAAGAAGATCAACGGCCTCGTCGAAGAAGCAACGCGCAGCTACTCCGCCGCGAACCCGTCCGCAATCGCCCCCGCGCTCGCACAGGGGCTTGAGGCGACCAATCGCCTGATGGATCAGGTTCGCTCGAGTTCCCTCGACGACGAAGCCAAATACGATGTGCTGCACGAACTGCAGGTGAAACAGGCGGAGTTCAACGACGCGCTCGCGCTGGCGCTCGGTCTTACCGTCGACGCCAATGTCACTCCGGACCATCCGCCAGCCGGACCCTTTGCACGATTCTTCGGAGATCAGCCCACGTTTCAGATGGCAATTCCCGGGCAACACTTCCCCGTGCGCGTGCACATCGCCGATTCAAGTCCGGTTCCGGTTCAGGTCGACAACGTCGCACTCCAGTTTGAGCAGGAAGATGGCTCGTCGGCGACCGCCGAGGGTGCAACCTCGGGTGCTCTTCAGGGCGACAGCGTTCTTGACGCGCACTTCAGTGTTCATCTTGCCGACAACGCCGCTTCCACGCAGCCGTATTTCGGACGGCCTGGGCTGGAACAGCCGTACTACGATGTGCACGAACCGCAATACCGAAACCTGCC
>JBKICP010000339.1:0-4199 GCA_046567085.1 Acidobacteriota bacterium | reverse complement strand
AACCGACCCGCCTTCCCAGGTGAAGCCGCAGCCCGGTCAGGCGCTGGTCTATTTCATCGCCCAGAACTTCGGGGGAATCATCACACCCACCACGCGCCTCGGTCTCGATGGCGACTGGGTCGGAGCGACGCATGGCAGCTCCTGGTTCTACTTCCAGGTCGCTCCCGGCGTTCACCACCTTTGCGCCGAGACGGTCACTCCGGCGGAATCGGATTACGCGCAGCTCCATTTCACCGCACAATCCGGAGAGGTCTACTACTTCGACGCCAAACGTCTTTCCTGGTTCCGCGAGGGCTTGTCCTGGTCCGATATGACGCTGCTGCCCGTGGACGGCGATGAGGGCCAACTCCTGGTCCGCACCAATCCCTACAACACCTCGCAACGACGCCAGCGCCATTGAGAGCCGGCGCTCAATGCGGCAACAGCCCTCCGGCCCAACCCCAAAACTCTCGTACCCGTCCGGCCTTCCGTGCTCCCGGCTCCCAGCTCCCGGCTGCTGTACCCTGTATCTATGACGCAGCTCGAGGCGCTCTACCGCTACGAAGGCCATCCCACCGAAACCACCATGTTCGCCCTCGGCAACCTGCGCGAGGTCTACGGCGTCCGCCGCATCCACCTCGACGAGGAGTGGAAGACCATCCGCGTCGAATACGACGCCACCCGCCTCGCCAGCCCGACCATCTTCCAGCTGCTCCGCCGCACCGGCCTCGCCGTCGTTGAAACCCTGCCCCTCATTCCGCCCCAGGAAGCCGCGCCCGCCGAACCCGCAGCACCAGCCGCCAAAGCCTAGACGCGAACCGCTAACCGCTGTCGTTATCCGCTATCCGCTATCCGCCATCCGCGGCCTTTCAACGTCGCGTCATCGCCAGCGATCCGCCGCCCGCGATCAGCAGAAACACCAGCCCCAGCACCATGCTGAAGTCCGTGCGCGCGTCGTGCAGCATGAACCAGAATCCCTGGCCCGCCCGGTGCAGCTCCGGAATCTTCGTCGTCGCAATCGCGGTTGCGATCACCACCAGCAGCGGAATCGACGCCAGCCGCGTCCACAACCCCAGAATCACCGCCGCCCCGCACACCATCTCCACCAGTCCCACCAGCGGCGCCAGCAGCGCCGGATGCGGCAGCCCGATCTTCGCGAACCGCCCCACCCCCAGCGCACCCGGGAACAGAAACTTCTGCAGCCCCTCGGAGACAAACACCCACCCCACAAGGATCCGAATCAGAATGACCGCACGATTCACAATTCTCTCCCTGAAAACAGTGAACGAGGACGAAGCCCGGATTTCCCTCTGAGCCCAACCGCTATCCGCTGAACGCTATCCGCTATCGGCTATCCTCTGCCTTTAACGCGACGCGGAATCCTCGACCGTGTCCCCTTCGCCCGGCGCCAGGAACAGATTCTCCTCGAGGCCATGCTGCCGCGTGTACAGATCGTAGTAGCGCCCGCCCAGCGCGTATAAGCTCGCGTGCGTGCCCCGCTCCACAATCTGCCCGCCTTCCACCACAAGGATCTGATCCGCCCGCCGGATCGTCGACAACCGGTGCGCGATCACAAACGTCGTCCGCCCCTGCATCAGGTAGCTCAGGCCCTGCTGGATCATCCCCTCCGACTCGGAGTCCAGCGACGAAGTCGCCTCGTCCAGAATCAGAATCCGCGGGCTGGCCAGAATCGCGCGCGCAATCGAAAGCCGCTGCCGCTGCCCGCCCGAGAGCTTCACCCCACGCTCGCCCACGATCGTGTCGTAGCCATCCGGGAAGCGCTCGGCAAACTCATCCACGCGCGCGATCCGGCATGCTGAAAGGAAATCCTCCTCGGTCGCCTCCGGATACGAGAACATCACGTTCTCCCGGATCGTCCCGTCGAACAGGAACGACTCCTGCAGCACCACGCCCAGCTGCGACCGGTAGCTGTCCAGCCGCACCGTCGACAGGTCGATGCCATCCACCAGCACCTCGCCCGTATCCGGCTTGTGAAACGCGCACACCAGGCTGATGATCGTCGACTTGCCCGATCCCGACGACCCCACCAGCGCCGTCACCGTCCCCGGCTGCGATTCGAACGAGATGCCGTGCAGCACCGGCTTCCCCGGCTCATACGAGAAGCGCACATCCTCGAAGCGAATCTCCCCGACGATCTCTTCCAGCGAACGCACCCGCGCCGGATCGGCAAACTCGTCGTGCTCGCCCAGTATCTCCATCGTGCGATCGAGCCCGGCCACCGCCTCGGTCAGCTGCGTCCCGATATTCACGATCTGGAAGACCGGCGCGATCATGAACGCCAGAAACGCCAGGTACTGCGTGTAATCGCCCGCCGTCATCCGCCCGTCCAGGGCGCTGTGGCCGCCCATCAGCATCACCAGGCCGCCCACCACTCCCAGAACCGTGGTCGCCGCCATCGCAAGCAGGCTGGTCGCCGTCAGCGACCGCATCACATTGTCCAGCAGCCGCAGAACACCCTGCGTGAAGACGCCCGCCTCGCGCTTCTCCGCGTGATACCCCTTCACCACGCGCACGCCGCCCAGGCTCTCCGTCAGTCGCCCCGTCACCTCTCCCGTGATCTTGGACCGCTCGCGGAAGATCGGCCGGATCGTCTTGAAAGCCTTTTGCAGCACCAGCACAAACACGCCGATCACCGAGAAAACAATCAGCGTCATGCGCGGTGCCCGGTGCAGAAGAAAGAAGAACGCCATCAACGAGGTCAGCAGGCCGCCCACGAATTCCACAAGGCCCGTCCCCACCAGGTTCCGCACGCCCTCCACATCGTTCATGATCCGCGAAACCAGCAGCCCTGTCCGGTTGGCGTCGTAGAAGCTCACCGAGAGCCGCCCCACATGCTGCTGCACCTGCTGCCGCAGTTCCGCGATCATCCTCTGCGCCGCCTTCGAGAGCAGCTGCGTGTTCGAAAACGACGTCACCGCCTGCACCAGCGTCGCCAGAAACACCTCGACCACCAGCCGCGGCAGCAGCTCGCCGTGATGCTTCGTGATCACCTGATCGACAAACGGCTTGGTCAGGAAGGGAAGTACCAGGCCTGCCGAACGGTTAATCGCTACCAGAGCCAGCCCGCCCACAAGCAGCCAGCGCCGCGGCCGCACCAGCTTCCAGATCTCCGGCATCACCTTCTTGTAGTCGGTCTTCTTCTTCGGCAGATCGGCGCCCGCGCGCGCCCGCGCGCCATGTCCTCCACCGCGATCTCCGTGCATTGCCGGGACCGATCCCATTCGCATTCTTCGCTCATTCTCTGCGGACAGCGGACTGCCGGCCGCTAACTCGCCGCCTGGGTCGGCTGCTCACCGCTTCCCACGCGCGCCCTTCTGGCATGGATGAACGAGCGCACGCAAAGAAGCACATAAATCAGCATCATGACCGAAAAAACAGCCTGATCCTCGACCGCGATCGGCCGCACCATCGGATGCCCCATCTCCATCTCGATGAACTTCCAGATGCTGACTACCGTCCCCAGAAAGCCCACCAGGCCCAGTGTCACGGCGATGTGCATCACCGTCATCCGCTTCTTCTGGCTTCCGCTTCGCGCCAGGAATCCGAGGATCGTGAAGACGATCCCGAAATACATCGGAATCAGCGCCGTCGGCGCCTTCCAGCCCGTCCCCACATACCCCACCACTCCAAGCACAATCAGCAGGAGCCCGAACAGAATCGTGACTTTCGCCATGCTGCCTCCGTGTCATCCCGGCCGCAGCGCGCAGCGCTGCCGCGAAGGGACCGGCTTCTTCTTCATCAGTCTACTGGAGCGGTGGCAGTTCTCGGGACGTGAGTATCCGGCCGGTGAATGTCCTCCTACCGCTGAATCCGCGCCGACCCGCCCTGCGCAAACGCCTTCACCTGATCCAGCGTCGCCATCGTCGTGTCGCCCGGGAACGTCGTCAGCAGCGCGCCGTGCGCCCATCCCAGCCGCACCGCTTCCTCCGGCGCAGCGCCGCTCAGCAATCCGTAGAAGAACCCCGCCGCATAGCCATCGCCGCCGCCCACCCGGTCGTAAACGTCCAGCTCCGCCGTCGGAGCCGTGTAGGTCTTGCCATCCAGCCACGCCACCGCGCTCCAGCTGTGCCGGTTCGTCGAGTGCACCTCGCGCAGCGTCGTCGCCACCGCCTTCACCTGCGGATGCTTCTTCACGACCTTGTCGATCATCCCGAAGAAAACCGCCGGATCCAGCTTCGACTTCGCCTTCTCCTCCACCT
>JBKICP010000338.1:0-25128 GCA_046567085.1 Acidobacteriota bacterium | reverse complement strand
GAGGGCGAACCGCCGGCAGAGCGGTGGTTCGCCCGCATCGCTGACGACTCGGCTCGATGCTCCAACGCAGTCTCACGATGCGGCGGCGGGACAAGGTTGCAGTCGAGGATAGGCACGGAATGAAGGCAGGCGCTCGAATGACAATCCTCAGCGAAGAACGAGGTCCCGCCGCACAGGAAACGAAGACAGCCGCGCTCCCCATCTCTCCCCGCGTTCGGCCACCCACCCAGGACACTATGCAGCGCGCGAACTTTTCGCGCCTCCCGCGCTATCCCGCCTCGCGGCGTCAGTTCCTCAGGGCTGGCATCGCCGCCTTCGGCGCTCTCGCCCTCTGGATCATGGACCGCCTCGCCCGCCGCGCAGAGCTCATTCCGGAAGAGTCCGAGACCGTCCTCACCGTGCCCTGGAACGCGGCCCAGGAGGTTCACTTCTACGATTCGATGATCGTCGTCAACCACCCCTCGGACGTCGCAGTCTTTTCCTCCAGATGTTCGCACCTGGGTTGCCGGATCGATCGCACCGAAGGGCAGGAACTCGTCTGCCCCTGTCACGGTTCCCGCTACGATCGGCGCGGCAACGTCGTCCGCGGCCCGGCAACCCGCAGCCTGCGCGCCCTGCCGCTTTCGCTCGATCGCACCCGGAGCCTCCTCAGCGTCACGATCGGGAGCCCTGAGGCATGAACTCCGGCGCGGCCAGACTGTGGCGACGCATCCCGCGTATGGGAATGCTGGCCCTGGCCGCCTTCGTCCTCTGCGTCGTCACCGGTGTCATGCTGGTTCCCGCCTACCGGCCCGGCTCGCCGCTGGACTCGCTCGCGCTCCTCTCCCTGAAGAACCCCGCCGGCGTGTTCGTGCGCAGTCTTCATTACTGGTCGGCACAGGCATTCCTGGTCCTCATCGCCGCCCACGTGGTGGATCACTGGTGGCGTCGCAGTGAGAGAGTCGTCCGCTTTGGAATCTGGCTGCGCCTCGTCCTCGCCCTGCCGGTCGTTCTCGCCGTCATGCTCTCGGGCTTTCTCCTGCGCGCCGACGCCGCTGCGGAACAGGCTCTTCCCGTCCTGCGAACGCTGCTGGGGTTCATCCCTTTCGCTGGCATGGCAGCCGATCGGTTGCTCACCGGATCCGGAACCAACCTCTCCACGATCTACATTCACCACGCCTGTACCGCGACCGTGATTCTCTGGCTCGTAACGGTGGAACACACCCGCCGCATCCTGCCCACCGCCTGGTCGCTGCTGTGGATCGCCCCGCCCATCCTGCTGCTCTCCGCCGTTCTGGTCCCGGGACTGGAGTGGCGCACGTCCGCCGTCGAAAAGGGGCCATGGTACCTGGTCGGCCTGCAGGAATTCCTGCACTGGCTTCCCCGCCCGCAGTTCGTTGTCTGGGTCGGCGGCGTCGTGCTGGTATTGCTGATCGGCCTCCCCAAATTCCCTTTACACATTGCGGCCGTTCCGCGCACCGCGCTCGTCTCGCTGGCGCTCTTCTATGCCGCGCTCACCGTGGTCGGGCTCGCCTTTCGCGGCGATGCCTGGCGGTGGATGAGCCCCGTCAGCGTTCTCGCCGGCGGCTCTGATTTCCTTCCTTACCGCGCCTATCTCCCGCCTGCGTCGGCTCTGATCGAAACCCGGATCCCCCTCGTCAACGGCCGGCGCGAAGGATGCCTCGCCTGCCACCAGAAGATGACCGGCTTTGTCGCCGCCCACGACCCGGCAACCATCGGCTGCGCCTCCTGCCATCTGGGCAATCCATGGACGCTCGATAAAAAGCTCGCTCACACCGGCATGACGCTCACCCCCGGCAATCTCTCGGCAGTTGCGCAGACGTGCGGAGCCTCCAATTGCCATACCGATCAGGCACAGCGCGTCCGCACCTCGCCCATGAACACCATGAGCGGGGTCATCGCCGTGGATAAATTCGCCTTCGGCGAAAACTCCGACCTCGACGCCCGATACAACGTGGCGGATCTGCAGCATACCCTCGCCGATACCCATCTGCGCAGCCTCTGCGCCTCGTGTCATCTCGGCCAGGACAAACTCCACCCTGCCTCGATCGACGAAACCAGCCGCGGAGGAGGCTGCTCGGCCTGTCATCTCCGCTACGACGCGGCTGCCGGGCGCGAATTGAGCCAGCGAGGCAGTTCCACCGCACCCCTGCATCATCCGGAGATCTCGATCCACGTTCCGCAGGACGCCTGCTTTGGATGCCACAGCCGCTCTGGCCGCATCGCAACCAGCTACGAAGGCTGGCAAGAAACCCCACTCGATGAGAAAGCCGCGCAGTCCTCCCCCGGCTGGCCCCCTTCCTTTCGCGTTCTCGCCGATGGACGCGTCTTCGCCAGGCACCCCGCCGATATCCACGCAGAAAAAGGCATGGCCTGCATCGACTGCCATCAGGCCTCGGAGGTGATGGGAGACGGCGCGTTCCACGCCCACGAACGCGACGCCGTCAAAATCGCCTGCGTCGATTGCCATGCAGCCGGCCGGACCGCCGCCCGAGAGTACGGTCAGCTCGACGCCGAAACGCAGCAGATCATCGCCATGCGCCGGCTGAACGAACCTGGACGAAAGTTCGTCGTCTCCGAATCCGGAACTGCCTCCTATCCCAACGTCTTTCTGGACGAGCGCGGCGCTCCCACGCTCTCCCTCATGAACGCGCCCGGGCTGTTGAGGCCGAAACCCATGGCCGCAGCCTGTACGGCCGCCTTCCATCAGAGGCTGGAATGTTCCGCCTGTCACACACCCTGGGCTCCTCAATGCATTACCTGCCACACTTCCTTCGATCGCCGCGCTCAGGGCTGGGACTACCTCGCCGGCAAATGGGTCGACGGCGACTGGCAGGAGCAGGGACAGGACAACCGAAGCGACGCGCCCGCGCTCGGCATCGAGCGCATCTCCACACCCGGCGGCCGCTCTGCGGATCGCATCGCCACCTTCATTCCGGGGATGATCCTGCGCCTCGATCTTCCCGGCCGTCCTGCGGGTGACCCTCCGCGCTTCCGCCGCCTCTTCGCGCCCGCGTCGGCACACACCACGGCGACCCGCGCACGGGACTGCCGCTCCTGTCACAACAATCCGGCCGCTCTCGGCTACGGACGAGGCAGGCTCCAATATGCCGTCACCGGCCGAACCGCGCAGTGGCAGTTCACGCCGCAGTATTCCGCCAGCCCGGAAGACGGCCTGCCCGCCGATGCATGGATCGGATTCCTGCAGGAACCCGCCCCCCTTACGACAACACGGAAAGGCGCTCGCCCGTTTTCTCTCGAAGAACAGAGAAGAATCCTGCTCGTGGGCGCCTGTCTCGCGTGTCACGACGAGAAGGACCGCCGGATCGCCCGGGTCTTTGCCGACTTCACAAACTACCGCACCGCACTCAGTTCAAAGTGCGTCCTTCCCGCCTGGTCGAAGGCGCTCTCGCAATACGAAGGAAATACACCATGATGAATCTCTCCCGCCGACGCTTCCTCAAAATCAGCGCCGCCACGATGGCCGCAGCCGGATCGCTCGATGGCTCCCTGAAGGTGCTCGCCGGGTCCGGCAAGCCGCCGGAACACGGAACCCGCCGGGTGCCGACCTTCTGCAATCTCTGCTTCTGGCAATGCGGTGCCATTGCCACCGTGCGTGACGGCAAATTGTGGAAGATTGAAGGCAATCCAGTCGATCCTCTCTCCCACGGCCGCCTCTGCCCGCGCGGCACGGGCGGCATCGGCGCGTACTTTGATCGCGATCGGCTTCGTTCTCCCCTCCTGCGCATCAGCGAGCGCGGCCAGGAAAAGTGGAAAGCCGTCACCTGGGATGAGGCGCTCAGTTTCATCGCGGAGAAAATGCAGAAGATCAAGGCCGACTACGGACCGGAGTCGTTTGCCGCGTTCATCCACGGTCTCGGCGGCAAGTTCTTTAAGCAAACCCTTCGCGCCTATGGAACCGAAAATATCGCTGCCCCTTCCTTCGCGCAGTGCCGCGGCCCCCGCGATGTCGGCTTTACCCTCACCTACGGCGACGACGTCGGTTCCCTCGAGAAAACGGACATCGAAAACGCGCAGTGCATCGTTCTCATCGGATCGCACCTTGGCGAGAACATGCACAACACCCAGGTGCAGGAGTTCGCGCACGCGGTCGGCCGCGGCGCATCCATCATCGTCGCCGATCCTCGTTTCTCCACCGCGGCCGGCAAGGCGAAGTACTACCTCCCCATCAAGCCCGGCACGGATCTGGCTTTGCTCCTCGCATGGATGAACGTCATCGTCGGCGAGAAGCTCTACGATAAGGACTACATCGACCGCTACGGCTTCGGCTTTGAGCAGTTCGCTGCCGTCCTCCAGCCGTACACGCCGGAGTGGGCCTACCCGGAAACCGGTATCGATCCCGACCTGATTCGTGCCACCGCCCGCGAGATGGCACGCTATCGCCCGGCAACCCTGATTCATCCCGGCCGCCACTCTACCTGGTACGGAGACGACGCGCAGCGCGGCCGCGCCATCGCTCTGCTCAACGCGCTCATGGGCAGTTGGGGACGCAAAGGCGGACTCTATCTTCCCGCCGAGGCGGACATCCCCGATTACCCCATTCCCGCCTATCCAAAATCCACCAAACCCACCGTCGACAATCCCAACAACAAGTACCCATTTGCCGACGAGGTCATCAGCACCGGTATTCGCGATGCCACCCTGTCCGGGTCCCCGTATCCGGTGAAAGGCTGGCTCGTCTACTCGACCAATCTCCTCTACTCCCTGCCCAATCAGGCCGAAACTATTCGCGCCATTCAGAACCTCGATCTCTTTGTGGTTGTCGACACCATTCCCAGCGAGATTGCCTGCTGGGCCGACGTGGTTCTCCCCGAATCCACTTACCTCGAGCGGTACGACGATCTGCACATCGAGCCATTCCGGCAGCCCTTCGTCTCCCTGCGTCAGCCCGTCGTCGATCCGCCCGCCGACCAGAAGCCGAACTGGTGGATCGCGAAAACCCTCGCGGAAAAACTCGGCCTGGGCGCCTATTACCCGTGGAAAAACATCGAGGAATATCTCGAGACCCGCCTTAAATCCGCAGGCTATAACTTCGCTGACCTGAAGCGCGAAGGCGTCCTGCTCACGCCGCCGCGGCCAATCTATTTCGAAGACGGAGCCCCCGCCGTCTTCGATACACCCTCGAAGAAAATCGAATTCTATTCCACGCAGTTGCAGAAGGCCGGCTTTGACCCGGTTCCCCGCTACGTCCCACCGGAGCAGCCTCCCCAGGGCACCTATCGCCTCCTCTTTGGCCGCTCCCCCATGCACTCCTTCAGCCGTACGCAGACCAACCCGCTGCTCCTCGATCTGCAGGATGAGAACTCCGTCTGGCTCAATGCCCTCGAAGCCCAGCGCCTCGGTCTGAAGAGCGGGGATTATGTGCGCCTCCGGAATCTCGACGGCCAGGTCAGCAACAAAATCCGCGTCAAGGCCACCGAGCGGATTCGTCCCGATTGCGTCTACATCACCCACGGCTGGGGCCATACCTCCAGAGAACTGCGCAGCGCCTTTGGCAGAGGCGCCAGCGATTCCCAGCTCATTACCCGATACAAAACCGATCCCCTGATGGGCGGTACTGGCATGAATGTCAACTTTGTCACTCTTGAGGCGGAGGTCTGACGATGGCGCGCTTCGGTATGGTCATCGATACCCGCAGATGCGTCGGTTGCCACGATTGCGTGGTCGCCTGCAAGACCGAAAACGGCGTCCCCGAAGGCTACAGCCGCGACTGGATCGCCGAAGAAGTCCACGGCGCCTTCCCTTCCCTGCAGATGGAGATCCGCTCCGAGCGCTGCAACCACTGCGACAATCCTCCCTGCGTCTCCTGCTGTCCCACGGGTGCCAGCCACGTGCACGAGCTCGGCGGCGTGGTCCTCGTCACCCACGACAAGTGCATCGGCTGCAAAGCCTGTATCGCCGCCTGTCCCTATAACGCGCGCTTCATTCATCCCGACGGCTACGCCGACAAATGCACCTTCTGCATCCATCGCGTCGAGCAGGGCCTCGATCCCGCATGCGTCTCCGTCTGTCCCACCCACTGCATGCACTTCGGCGATCTTGACGATCCGCAGTCCGAAGTCAGCCGCTTACTCAACGCGCGCCCGCACCATGCTCTCCTCCCGGAAGCGGGCACCCATCCATGCATCTTTTACCTGACTTAGACAGACATGAATACACTCGCAGAACTCGCAGAACTCACCGTCTCCCGACACAATCCGCTCGTGGATCCCACGCTCCATATCTGGCAGTGGCAGATCGCCGTCTATCTCTTCTTCGGCGGCCTTGTCGCCGGGCTCATGATTATCGCCGGCGTGCGCCTCATCACCATTCGTCCCACGCAGCGCGAGGCCCTTGTTTGCTGCACCATCGGACCTCTCATCGGTCTGGCCTTCCTCAGCCTCGGCATGTTTGTGCTCTTTCTCGATCTCGCGCACAAGCTCTATGTGTGGCGCCTGTACACCACCTTCCAGATCACCTCCCCCATGTCCTGGGGATCCTGGATTCTGCTCCTCGTCTATCCCGCCCTCGTTGCCAATGCCCTCGCCCATCTGCCGGAGGCCGTGCCCGCGCTGGCGAAGCGCTTCCCGATCTTTTTCACCTGGAGCGATTTCATCCTCGCCCGCACCCGCCTCGTCGTGGCCATCGGCATCGCCAACGTCTTCATTGGCATCGGCCTCGGAATCTACACCGGCATCCTGCTCGGCACCCTCGGCGCGCGCCCGCTCTGGAACAGCGCCGTCCTCGGGCCGCTCTTTCTCTTCTCCGGCCTCTCCACGGCCGCCGCGCTTCTCCACGGAATCCTCGTGCTGACCTCCCATGGCGAGGATCTGCCCGATTTTGCCGATTTCCTGCTCTCCGCCCTCGCCCGCCTGGCCCAGGCCCGGCCCCTCGACCAAAAGGTGGCGCCCATTCTGGCCGGCGCCGATAACAGCTTTCTCACCATCGAACTCGGCCTCCTCAGCCTGTTCCTTATCGGCCATCTCACCTCGACGGCCGTTCATCAGCAGGCCGCCTCGGTTCTTCTCACCGGCCCCTACGCCGCCGTCTTCTGGATCTTCGTCATCTCGCTCGGCATCGCTCTCCCTCTGATCCTGCAGACTCTCGAACTGCAGAATCGCATCCGCCACACCATCGCACCCGCTGTCCTCGTCATCTTCGGCGGCATCGCGCTGCGCTTCATCCTCGTCTACGCCGGCCAGCAAAGCCATTGGTTTCACGTCCTGAATTAACTGAGGAACACCCTATGAACATGGAGCAAAACACTCCCCGACCGTACTGGAACTCCTACTGGGCAGGCTTCGGCCTCGGCCTCGTGCTGCTCGCATCCTTCGTCATCATGGGACGCGGCCTGGGAGCCTCGGGAGCCTTCACCACCGCCGTTGCCACCGCCGTCCACCAGATCGCCCCGGCCCACGCCGAGAACAATCCCTTCTACGCTGAGTACCTCGGCGACGGCACGCGCAGCCCCCTCAAAGACTGGCTCGTCTTCGAGGTCCTCGGCGTCTTCGTCGGCGGATTTCTCTCCGGCGTGCTCGCCAACCGGCTCAGGCTCACCATCGAGCAGGGCCCTCGCAGCACCACCCCGCGCCGCCTGCTCTTCGCCTTCATCGGCGGCGGACTGATGGGCATCGGCGCCAAAATCGCTCTCGGTTGTACCAGCGGCCAGGCCCTCACCGGCGGAGCTCTGCTCAACGTCGGCAGCTGGGCCTTCATGTGGTGTGTCTTCGGCGGCGCCTATGCCGTGGCTTATTTCTTCAGAAAGCAGTGGATCTGACATGAATGCTCCTTTCTATAAGTTCGGATTCTTCGGCGACGAGGCCAGCTTCATCATTGCCTTCCTCATCGGCATTGGCTTTGGATTCTTTCTCGAACGCGCCGGCTTCGGCAGCGCGCGCAAGCTTGCCGCCCAGTTCTATCTCCGCGACCTCAGCGTCCTCAAGGTCATGTTCACCGCCATCATCACCGCGATGACCGGCGTCTACGTCCTCTCGCGTCTCGGCCTGCTGGACCTGTCGCTGGTCTACCTGGTTCCTACCTTTTTAATTCCGCAGATCGTCGGAGGACTGCTGCTCGGCATCGGCTTCGTCATCGGCGGCTATTGTCCTGGCACCTCCTGCGTCTCCGCCGCCACCGGCCGCATCGACGGCATGGTCTATATCGCCGGCATGCTGGCCGGCCTGCTCGGCTTTGGAGAAATCTACCCTCGCCTCGTCAACTTCGCCCATTCCACTTCGATGGGCCAGATCACCCTCCCCAGGCTGATGAACCTTCCCTACGGACTCCTCGTCTTCGCCGTCGTGTTGATGGCTCTCGGCGCCTTTGCCGCAGGAGAATGGGCGGAGAAAAAATTCGGCGGCCGCGAGCCCGATCCCACCGGCTCCCTCACCGGCCGGTCGCGCCGACTCACTCCCGTCCGTGCCCTCGCTCTTAGCCTGGCCGTCGTCGGACTCGCCGCTGCTTTCGCCGGCGATCCTTATCGAGGCCATCACGCCAGCATCGACACCAAAGATCTGGAACTGCGTGCCGCAAAAGGCGCCGACCTCGTGGAGCCGGTCCAGTTAGCGGACTGGATCATCCAGGATCGCAACGACTTTCGGCTTGTCGATCTGCGCTCGCAGCAGGACTACCTCACCTATCACATTCCCACAGCGGAGAATTTCCCCCTCGCTGCTCTCACGCCGGATTTTGCTCCGCACAACGATAAGCTCATCCTCTGTTCCGACAACAGCCTCGAAGCCGCAAAGGCCTGGTTCCTTCTGGAAGCACAGGGATTCAGGTCCGTCTATGTCCTCTCCGGCGGCTTGCAGGGCTGGAAGGACTTCGTCCTCTTTCCCGTTCGTCCACAAGGCTCCAGCGATCCCGCGTTCGAGCGACAGGCTCAAATCGCGCGCTTCTTCGGCGGCGCGCAGCGAATGGCTGGCACGAACACGGAGACCGCGGGTCCGGTAACGCTGCCGCAACTGGCGCCCCCTGCCATGCCGGCTCCGCCCCCGGCAACCACCTCAGCCGCTCCGCCGCGGAAAAAGAAAGAAGGCTGCTGAGACAGGTTCGCATTGCCGATTCGAGGTACGAAGATCATGACCATTCGTCACCTGTTCATCTCGCCGAACCACAATTTCTTCGGACATCACGGACAGGCTCCGGGAGAACATCCGCTCTATGCCATGGAGGAGATCGAGTGTGTTGCCGGACGCGGAGTTCGCGGCGATCGCTTCTTCGATTACGGTGACAACTACAAAGGACAAATCACATTCTTCTCCAGCGAGGTCTTTGACCAGGTCTGCCGTGAACTGGGAGTGCAACAGCGCTGCCCCAGTGTCGCTCGCCGCAATGTCGTCACAGCCGGTATCGATCTGAATTCCCTCATCGGCAAGACCTTCAGGGTCCAGGGAGTCGAGTTCGCCGGAGTCTGCGAGTGCAAACCCTGCTACTGGATGGACACCGCCATTGCCCCCGGAGCCGAAAAAGCACTCCGGGGACGCGGTGGCCTCCGCGCCAGGATCCTCTCCAACGGCAGGCTCCGCGTCGACCACTGAACGGCAGCCGCAGCCCTGCAGATACGCCTGCTCCTGCAGAAACGCGCTCGTTTGCCAAGTCGGCCGATCACACTCCGCTGCCAACCCTCGGCACAGTACCCATCAAGGATCGCTCCTTCCACCCTTCATGACAGGACCGTCATCCCGCCAGGCGATCATGGAGGTGGACGACCCTTGTCTCGAATACCCTCCGGAGCGGCCTGGCCCTCAGCGCCTCACCTTTTTCCGGGCCGTGGGTCGATAGAATTAATGAAACGGCTCATCCCGAGAGTTCTATCCGTTCCGGCGCTCCTGCTCGTCGGGGGTTTCATTCCAGCCGCGGCTCAGTCGGTGACCATCCCTGCCGGAGTCCCGCTTCGCGTCCAGATTGATCGCCGTTATCGGGTTCGCGCTGGTACGCGCATCGAAGGACACCTCATCGCTCCGGTGGATCACATCGACCACGTGGTTCTCCCCGTCGATACCCGCGTCACCGGCACCATCCTTGGCATGCAGCGCGATCCGGGACAAAGCCGCGCCCGCGCTCTCCTCGATGGCCAGTTCACCCCGCCAGCAGTTCCCGCCGTCCGTTTCGATTCGCTCCGCCTCCCCAACGGGACCACGCTCCCCATCCAGACCGCGGTGACGCAACGCGACGCTGCCGTCGTCACCATGAGCGCCTCGAAAAAGAAAGGCCTTCGCGCGCAGGCCGCAGGCATTCTGAAAGACCGTAAGCACCAGGCGATGGAAACCCTTCACCACCCCAATCTCGGTGACCGCCTCCAAAAATTGCTCTACGCCCAGCTTCCGTGGAGCCCGCCCACCATCTGGTCCGGAACCCAGTACGACGCCGAACTCACCTCGCCGGTCATGATTCCCGGGCCTCAGCCCTCGCCGCTTCCTGTAGCCACCCTCCACGGCACGCCCACTGGAGTTGTCGACGCTCGCCTGCTCACGCCTCTCGACTCGGCTTCCGATCGCCACGGCGCGCCCGTCACCGCCGTGCTCACCCAGCCTCTTCTCACATCCGACGGCAAGCAGGTCCTCTTTCCCGAAGGCGCAAAGATGACCGGCATCGTCACCCTCGCCCGCCCAGCCCGCTGGTTCGCCCGCAACGGCCAGATGCGCTTTACCTTCCGCAGCATCGAGCGCAGCGACGCCGCGCCGTCCGTCATTCACGGTCAGCTGGCTGCCGCCGAAGCCGCTCCTGGGGCCAACGTGAAACTCAACGACGAAGGCACCGCCAAATCCTCTTCAGGACCCGGCAAGTATCTTGCGCCCATGGCCCTCGGCGCCATGGCCGCCTCCGCCTTCGATAGTGACGCGACCGCCAACCCCGCGCACAGCGGCGTCGACAGCAATGGCTTCGGTTTCGCTGCGCGCCTCCTGGTCATGACATCGGCCAACGCGACCCTGCTCCACACCGTCGCCGTCTTCGCCGTCTCCAAATCGATCTACTATCGCTGGATCGCGCGCGGCCACGAAGTCGACTTCCCTAAAAACACCCGCATTCAGATCCAGCTCAACTCGCGCTGAACCTCCACTCCATCGCCGCGCCTCGCCCCGCAGCAGCAGCCGTTCAGCGCGCCGGCGCCGGTACCGTGCCGATTTGTGAAGCAATCGCCTCGCCGACATCGCGCGTCCTCGCCTTCCCACCCAGATCCGGTGTCCTTGGACCACCCTCGGCAAGCAGGCGGGTAATTGCCTCTACCACCGCATCCGCAGCCGCCTGCTGTCCCAAATGCTCCAGCATCATGACTCCGGACCAGATCTGCGCGATCGGATTCGCGATTCCTTTTCCGGCAATGTCCGGAGCCGATCCGTGCACCGGTTCGAACATCGACGGAGTATCGCGCTCCGGATTCAAATTCGCCGACGGCGCCAGCCCCATCGATCCCACAACGGCCGCTCCCAGATCCGAAAGGATATCGCCAAACAGGTTCGACGCCACCACCACATCGAACCAGTCGGGATGAGCAACAAAATGCGCCGCCAGAATGTCGATGTGGTACTGATCGCTCCGGCAATCGGGAAATTCTCCCGCCATCGCCGCGAACCGCTCATCCCAGAAGGGCATGCTGTAGATCAGCCCATTGGACTTCGTGGCGGAAGTGACGTGCCGCCTGCGCTTCTGCGCCAGTTCAAAGGCGAAGCGCATCACCCGGTCGCAGCCGTGACGCGTAAAGATGGCATTCTGGATCGCCATTTCTTCTTCCGTCCCGCTGTACAGTCGGCCGCCCATCTCCGAGTATTCGCCCTCGTTGTTTTCCCGAACGATATAGAAATCGATCTCACCGGCAGCGCGCGCCAGAACCGGCGTATCGACTCCCTCCAGCAATCGAACCGGCCGCAGATTCACATACTGCCGGAACGCCCTTCGAATCGGGATCAGCAGCCCCCATAGCGATACGTGATCCGGCACCCCGGGATACCCGACCGCCCCCAGAAAAATAGCGTCGAAGCGCTTCAGCTGATCCAGTCCATCGACCGGCATCATGCGTCCGGTCTTCGCATACATTTCGCAGTTCCAGTCGAAGTGCTTCCACCCGAATTCCAGATCGAAGCGCCGCCCCACCGCCTCCAGCACGCGAAGCCCCTCCGGCACCACCTCTTTGCCGATGCCGTCTCCCTCAATCACCGCGATCTCGAAACGCGTCATGATCTCCTGCCTCGCACAATCTCGGGGCCCAACAATTCGGCCGGCAAGCTCAACAGGAGTCTTGCCGGCCAACTTGCTCTGCGTAGTGCTCAATTCACGAGCGAAACTCCGCCCGCGGTCCGAACAGTCTTTCCTGAAAACCCTACAGCACCGACTGCACCACCGGTGTGATGGCGCGGTCGAGTTCGTCCACGTCAGGGGCGCCGGCGGCCACGTTCAGGCCCTGGAACAGATGCCACTCTTCGCTGTGTGTCATCGACTCCCCCGGCCATACCGTGCGGCGCGGCCCCATCAACTCCACTTCCTGAAACGCACCCTCGACATAAACCTCCGTGTTGACCTGATAGTCGGGATACGTCGCGCGGTTGTGGTGCGCGAACTTCTTCACGAACAGCTCGTCGCCCAGCAGGTGCGCGCACCAGCCTTCCTTATTGCGAAGCCCGAACTTCTGCGCACTGGCGCGCGCCGGGTCGGCCCGCAGAAGAATGTACTTCAGCCCCAGCGTGAAGCGCGGATCCTGAAGATCGGTGAACGCGCACAGTGCCAGCGGCTGCGTCACCGGAGCGTATTCGTCATGGGTCTGGAACGGCACCCGCGGCACAATGCCCACCCCGGAACCGACGATCGTAATCGCCCAGATAGCAATATCGATCGGCCACAAATTGTGGCTGGTCACCGTGTGCTCCAGCTGAACCCTGGAACCGGACGGCGCCAGGCTGATCCGGATCTGCTTCTCAATCGCTGCGCCATCGGCACGCTGATGCAGCGTCACGCTCAGATCGCCGTGGCGCTCATGTTCGATCGGCGTGTTATCCGGCGCGTATGTTGCCGGAAACAGCTCCGGCCAAACCCACAGACGGTGTCCGCCATAAGGTTTCCACGAACCAAGCGCAGTCTTAACCGAGTTATCCGGGAAGCTGCCCAGATGATTGCACCCGCCCGCGGCCCCGTAAAAAAGAATGCGTGGCCCAACATCGGTGGTGACGATCAGATCGGTGGTGCCGTTGGAGATTTTAAGGCAGTGCGGAAGTCCCGCAAAGGACACGGTTTCGATTGCCATCGAGGTGCGCCTCTATTCAAAAACAAAGATAAAACGAAGAATCATTGTAGAGGATGACGGTTCCCCTGGGAGGGACAGGCGGATCGAAATCGCCGTCTCCTCCCATACCCGCCCCGAATCGCTGATATAAGGATGCCGGAGGTTGTCATGCGAGTCTTTCGGGTCTGGATCGGACTGTTCGTCGCAGTCGCGTTGCTGGCAGCGCTCAATGCGCCGGCGCAGGAGTCGGGGAATCTCTCCCCCCAGTGGGAGGAATTGACGGCATCGGACTTTATCTCCGGGATCCATCAGGCCCAGGGGGTCTGCCTGCTCCCCTTCGGAATTCTCGAGAAACACGGCCCGCATCTGCCGATCGGAACCGACCTGATCAACGCACGCTGGATCGCCTTGCACGCTGCCGCCGAAGAGTATGCGGTCGTGTTCCCACCCTACTACTTCGGACAGATCGACGAAGCCAGACACCAGCCCGGCACTATGGCTTACAGCCGCCATATCCAGCTCGACCTGCTGCAGGAAACCACCGATGAGATGGCGCGCAACGGCTGTAAGAAGATCCTCATCGTCAACGGACACGGCGGAAACCTCTCCCTGCTGCCCTACTTTGCGCAAACCGAACTGCAGCAGCCGCACGACTACGTCGTCTACGTTTACTGGTGGGATAAGCGTGAAGGAGCAGGCCGGCCGAAACAACAGACCACGATGGATATGCATGCGGGAGAAAGCGAGACCTCCAACACGATGGTCAGCCGCACCGACCTCGTCCACATGGACCGCGCCGGCCAGGAATCGGGTGCCGATCAGGCGCGCGTGCACCTCCCCGGCGATGTGTACACCGGGATCTGGTGGTACGCGCGCTTTCCCAATCACTATTCGGGGGACGGAACCAAGGCCAGCCTCGCCCTCGGCGAATGGGATATGAAGGCCTGGGTCGCCGATCTGGTCACAGCCATCAAGGCCGTGAAAGCCGACGACGAGAGCCTGAAGCTGCAGAATGAGTTCTACGAGGAATCGAAGCACCCTCTGGACACGAAGCAGTGATCCCTGCTCCGGCGCACAGAATACGTAACAAATTCGGTTGCATATTCGCAGCCGTGCAAGTCGACTCAGCGGTAGAACTGCAAACCCAGAGCCTCTGCGCAGCCCGTGGTGCAGCCCTCGCATTTCGCCCCGCTATTTGCACAGAAATGCCAGAATTTGCACCGAAATAAAGGACTTGCCCGCCGACAAATCTGTGGCATGATTCTTTCAACGGAGGAGCAATCCTCCCGAAGAAGAGAGCAGAACGAAGCGGTCAGGAGCAGCGGAAACGCGGCTCAGGGGGCTCACGGGAAACCGGGGGTTCCAGCAGGAAGGCCGGGCAACCGGACGCCTGCGGACAGCGGCGAACATGCCCACACGTCAGATGGGTTGACGGTGACAGTCGGGAGCGGGGGCGCAAGCTCTCTGGCCCGGGTGAAACTGGCAGCAACAGGACGTGATCAGGTAGCCGAAGCCAGATCTTCATAAATCGGAAGAAGGGGCAGGAACCCGCAAGGGGACCTGCCCCTTCGGCTTTCTGCAACCGCCACCCTAAACCCTGGCAAAAAAACTCAGAGCCCTGCCGCGTCCGGAATCTCCCCGCGATCCAGCACATCGCCGTCGAAGACAATCGTCGCCGGCTTCCTCAGGTTCGCCACCGAGTCCAGCGGCGAGTGGCAGGTCACGATGAACCGCGGGCGAAACCCCGCTCGAATCTGACCGAAGAGGTCGTGGAATGCCAGCCGCTGCGATGCAGCTCCCGTGGCCGCATCGATCACCGCCATCGAAGACAGCCCCGCGCGTTCCATCAGCTCCAGCTCATCGAGCAATCCAACCCCGTGCGCAACCCCATAAGAACCGGCATCGCTTCCGGCCAGAATCGTCACGCCCAGCCGATGCGCCCAAACCAGACTCGCCGCATGCCTTTCGAGGATGCGCTCCAGATTCGACACGACCAGGGCGTCGTATCGCATCGCACCTGCATGGTCGAGCTGCTTCTGGACAGGCGCAAACGTAGGCACCCACGCAAGATTGCGGTCCCGCATCCGCTCCAGCTGATCCTCGCGCACGAAGAAGCCGTGCTCGATCGTGTCGACGCCTCCGTCGATGGCGCGTTCAATCCCGTCATCGCCCGACGCATGTGCGAGCGTCTGCTTCCTGAACGATCGGGCGGCCGCGACCAGTGCGCGAATCTCCTCGGTCGTCAGCTGCGGCGTGGATGTCACCGCACCCTTCCTGAAATCGATAATCCCCGTGGCGATGAGCTTGATCCGATCCGCGCCCGCTCGGACGCGCTCCTGCACGCATAGCGCACAGGAGCCGCAATCTTCCATTGCCCCCGCCATAAACGAGCCATATCGCCCGCGGTGATGGATCGCCGCGCCTGGACTGTCGACATACGGCATCAGTGGCCGCTGCGGACTGGACGAGAGCTTGCTCAGCGCGAGCCCGACCCCGTCTTTGTCGCCGGCATCGCGGCAGCCGATGACCCCGAGCCGGAGCAGTTTCTCCAGACGCGGCAGAGCAAGCTTCAGCAGCTGTTCCGGCGCTTGCTTCAGATACGCCGAGCGCTTTGCCGGATCCAGCTCTCCGCCTTCAAGAAACAAATGCGTGTGAGCATCGATGAGCCCGGGGAGCAGCGTGGCTTCCGGCAGATCGGCGTCCGGCGCCTGCTGTCCGGGCACCATCTCGCGCACCGGAGATTCTTCCCCGACAAAATGAATCCGGTCTTTGTCGTACACAAGATGAACATCGCGCCTGGGCGCCGTGCTCACACCGTCGAGCATCGTGCCGACGCGCAGCCAGACCCGGCGAGCGCCCGTAGCGGTGGGAACGCTTGGGTTCATCTCAGAACTCGACCGCCTCGGCCTCGGCGCAGATACCCATGACCGCTTCAATCTGGCGAAAGCCGGAGATGTCGATCGTTTCCCCGTCGCGCGGGCGGCCCTGATCGAGAGCCTCGCGCAGTTTCGCGACCATCGGGTGATCGTGAGGAAGCGGTGCAGGGGACTTTTCCGGACTCGCAATAGCAAAGTCGAGCCCCGCATCGGTCGCGAGCGTGAGGTACGCCTTCTCCAGTTCCTCGCGAACCCCTTTCGGCGTCCCCCACGCAAAGTTCGAGAGACCAACCACCATGTGCACGCCTTTCAGGTCGGGATCGACGCTGATCAGGCGCATCGCGTCGAGGCCGATGTTGACCAGCCCGTACGTGTCGGCGCCCACCGGCGCCAGACCGGGATCGATCAGGATCTGGTCGTTGCGCCGCCCCGCTTTGGTGGCAAGCAGTTCGACGAACTTCTTCGCCGCGCGCAGCGAATCGTGCGGATTCATGCACTGCGCGGTGCCGCCCGGCGCAAAGGTCTCCGACGCCATCACGATCACCATCGTGTCGTAGTGCCGGACCAGCTCGATCATCTCATCGAGGCGCTCCCGCGAAGCCGCAACGGAATTGATAATCGGCGCCGGGCTCCTGCTGCGGTCGTAGTGTTCGAGTGCGACGCGATGATAATCCACCGAAGGGTTATCGAACGACAGCGGCACGGAAGTGACTTCCTGGATCGCCGCGATCACCTCAGGCAGGAACTCAAGCATCTCCTGCATCCGTACCTGGAGCTGCTGCGTCCCGTCCAGATTCAGATCGAGATACCCCGCCCCCAGATCGGACTGCAGCTTCGCCAGGTGCTGGTACCCCTGCGGATCGCGGTTCAGGAAAGCCTTGCGGGCGCGAGCATACGAATTATTCATCAGTTCGCCGATGATGTTCAGCGGTCGGGTCATGAGCGGATGATCTCCGGTTTGGGAGTTACAGCTTCGGCAGATGCGCTGGAGCGTTCTCGTTTGGCAGCATGATCGCGGCCCAGCCAGTTGTTGGCCCACGCGGACGTGCGCCGCAGTCCCTGATTCTGGATCACGGGCACGTGGTCCAGCAGCGTGTTCTCGCGGCCGTCGTGCTGCAGACGCTCGTACGCCCGCAGCCAGATGCAGTCGTCGTAACCATCCACTTCGCAGCGGCCCGCACGCGTGCCGCCGCATGGACCGTTGCGCTGGTTCTTGGCGCACTGCGATTCCGGGCACAGATAAGCGATCTCGGGCAGCGAACAGTCCCCGCAGTCCTTGCACTGGTAAAGAACCGACTTGCTGAGGTGCTCGATCGCGCGCAGCCCTGCCGGTCCCTGCTTCGGGTCGCGCGCACGCGCGCACAGGCCACCCCCAATCCGCGCGAAGCGCGTCGAAGGCTCGAAAATCCAATCGTGCGAGAGCTTCGAAATCTGATACGCGACGGTGACGTGTTTTGAAGAAGCGCTCGAACGCGGCGCCTCGCTCGCCACATCGGCCAGCAGCGTTTCCGGATTCTGGTTGTAGAAGAAGAACTCCCCCGGTCGCGAGAACTGCATTTCGCGCGCGAATTGCCGCCAGTCGTCCGGGGCAAAGCTGCCTTCCAGCGCAAGAATCTGCTCAATCGCAGAAAGCTCGTGGACGCCCCCCAGATACGCGCCGCGAAAACCCAGCCCCCGATAAATGGCAATCTGTTTCGCCGCGAACTCCTGGAAGAACGACTTGCCCCGATCGGGCGACGAGCCCTGCCGGCGGCAGATCTCCGCCAGCGGCTCCGTCAGCACCACGCCCGGGATGCGGCCCGCGTGAAAGATTTCTGCAACCCGCGGATTGAGCACATAAACGTTGCCGATCAGTGGTGTCGCGCGCAGCCCGTGCGCGTCCATCCAGGCGCGCAGCTCGGAAATCTTGCGCGAATCAAATCCGATCTGGTGAATGATGAACTCGGCGCCGCACTCGACCTTCTTCCCCAGCTTCATGTATTGCGGGATGAGTTCCCCCTCGCGCAGTTTGAAACTCGACGCAACGGCGCCAATCGTGAAGTGAGTCTTTTCCAGCGGCTGAGTTTTGGCCGAGGCCTCACGCGGATTGAGCCCGTGATTCATTCGGGACAACAACGAAATCAGCCCGACTGAATCGATATCGAAGACCGGCTTGGCCAGGCCCTCGCTCCCCCCCACCGGATAATCCCCCGTCATCGCGAGAATGTTGTAGAAGCCTTCGCTGTTCAGCATCCACGCTTCAGATTCCAGACCGTTGCGGTTCAGATCCTTGCAGGTGAGATGGATGACCACCTCTTTGCCCGCATAAAGAACAGGACGGCCCAGCGCAAGGGGCGCGAGTTGCGGATTCCCCCCCGCGTTGTCGGTGATCGAAATCCAGTCGATCGCAGGACTGGCTGCCAGATCGCTCGCAAACGCGCGTGTCTTCTGCGCGGTGCGCTCGTTCAGAGAGCCCCGCACCGAAACCAGTTCCGCCGCAATCAGGAAGCGGCTGGACTCGAACAACTTTTCGCGCAGCGTCTGCATTTGTTTGGATACTAAACAAATCCGGCAAGGACTGTAAATGGGAGATTTCACCCCATCGAAGTCCACCCGGCGGCCGATCGTTACCAGGGTGATATTGCGCTTTCCACACCCCGGAGCGGCCGCTCACGGGACAATGAAGTTTCTATGGATCTGGCTGGACGATTGCGGAGCACGTTTGGTTTCCCCGGTTTCCGAGAGAATCAGGAAGCCGTATGCCGCTCCGTCGCCGACGGGCGCGACGTCCTCCTCGTCATGCCCACCGGGGCCGGCAAGAGCCTCTGTTACCAGCTGCCTGCCGTCGCGCGCGGAGGCACGGCGCTCGTCGTCAGCCCCCTCATTGCTCTCATGGACGACCAGGCTGCCAAGCTGTCCTCCTTCGGCCTGCGCGTCGGGCGCATTCACTCAGGCCTCTCCCGCGAAGCCTCACGCCAGGCCTGCCGCGACTACCTCAACGGCGCGATTCAGTTTCTCTTCATCGCGCCGGAGCGCCTCCGTGTCCCCGGCTTCCCCGAGATGCTGGCGCGGCGCAAGCCCTCCCTGGTCGCCATCGATGAGGCCCACTGCATCTCCGGATGGGGACACGATTTCCGTCCCGACTACCGCACCCTGGGCGATTCCCTCCCCCTGCTGCGCCCAGCCCCCATCGTGGCGCTCACCGCAACCGCCACGCCGGAGGTCCAGAAGGACATCGTCGCGCAGCTCGGCATGCGTGAACCGGTCCTCTATATCCACGGATTCCGCCGCGAGAACATCGCCGTCGAAGTGGTCGAAATGTCCACCGCCCAGCGCATGGACTTCGTCGCGCGCTTCCTCAGCGCCCCTCAGATGCGGCCCGCCATCGTTTACGCTCCCTCGCGGAAGGCCGCCGACGCGCTCGCAACCCTGCTCGGCGGGCAGTTCCCGGCAGCGGCGTATCATGCCGGACTCGACGCGCCCATCCGGACGCGCGTGCAGCGCCAGTTTCAGGAGGGCGCCCTGGAGGTCGTCGTCGCCACCATCGCCTTCGGCATGGGCATCGACAAGCCCGACATCCGCACCGTGATCCACATCGCGCTCTCCGGATCGATGGAGGCCTACTACCAGGAGATCGGACGCGCCGGACGCGATGGCCTCCCCTCGCGCGCCATCCTCCTCCACAATTTCGCCGACCGGCGCATCCACGAAAGCTTCTTCGAACGCGACTACCCTGCCGTCGAAAAACTCGATAAGGTGGCGCGCGCGCTCACCGGCGAATTCCAGGACGCGGATTCGCTGACCGCCAGGCTCGGCTTCGATCTCGATTCGGAGACCATCACCCGGGTCGTCGAAAAGCTCGTGGCCCAGGGCGCGGCCCAGATCGACATGGAGGGCCGCGTACGCGCCACAAACGCCTCCAGCTGGCGCGTGGGGTACAAAGCGCAGCTCGAGCACCGGCGGGCCCAGCTCGAGCACATGATCCACTTCGCCGAAACGCCGCAGTGCCGCATGTCCGCGCTCGTCCGCCATTTCGGCGATCGCGCCGGCGCCAGCCGTCCCTGCGGACACTGCGATTTCTGCGCTCCGCACGCCGCGACCGCGCAGCAGTATCGCCATCCCACCCGCAATGAGGAGAGCGACATGCGCGAACTGCTGGCCACTCTCCGCGCCACGCCCTCCATCAGCGCCGGACGCCTCTTCGAAGCCGCCGACGTGGGCGATCGCCGCCGCTTCGACCGGCTGGTGGAGGGACTGGCACGAGCCGGCCTGGTCGCGCTCACCACAGACTCCTGGGTCAATCCCCTGGGCCGCGAGGTCTCCTACCGCCGGGTGAGCCTCACCGAGGAAGGCCGTTGGATCGAGGAAGGACAAACGCTCGGAGTCATGCTGCCCCAGGAAGGCGACCCTGCGTCTCCGCGCCGAAAGCCGCGGGCAGAACGCCCCGGCAGCCCCGCGCGGACCTCCGAGCCCCTCAGCGGCGCCCAGGCGGATCTGGAGGCCCGGCTGCGGGAGTGGCGCCGCGCTGAGGCCGCCCAGTCGGGCAAGCCCGCTTTCTTCGTCTTCTCCGACGCGATTCTCCGCGAACTCGTCCTCGCGGCTCCCAGAACCATTCCCCAGCTCCTGGCCATTCGCGGCATCGGTGAGCAGAAAGCCGACCGCTACGGCTCGGCGATCTGCGCTCTCTGCCGGGGCGAAGCCGTGCCTGCCGCAGGCCGGCCGGCCTGATCGTCGCCACGCCATCAGGAATCTCCGAAACTTTACCCGGGAAAGCGGGTTCCTTCCCATAGGCGTTCGCCTGCCCGCAATCGAGGAAGACCCGGTATCTGTGGGCGACGGGCCTCCCCTTCGCATTCACGAGCTGGAAACGCCTGCTCCGGGCCTCGTTTTTTCCGCTCACCAAATGAGATCCCAATCGTCTATTCCCTGCGAAGTTGTCGCACCCCCTGCCCACTCAGGAGCTCTCATGCCTGCTGATGCGCTTCGGTTTTTGTCCCCAGCCCGGCCATCCCCCGCCAGGCCTCGAATACAATCCACCCGTATGGGTGGTGGCCCCCTCCGGGAGAACCTGCACGAAACCGATCTGATCCGCGAAGCCCAGGCGGGCTCACGGACCGCGTTCGACGCCCTGGTACGCCAGTACGATCAGGCCGTCCTCCGCCTCGCCATGCACCTCACCGGTTCCGAACAGGACGCTCAGGATATCCAGCAGGAGGCCTTTCTCAAGGCCTACCGCTACCTGGGCAACTTCCGCTTCGAGTGTTCGTTCTACACCTGGATCTACCGCATCGTCACCAACCTCTGCCTCGATCACCTCCGCAGGCGCAAAGCGCGTCGTGAGGACCAGGCTGTGATGATCGACTCCTCCGGCGAGGAGATGGATCTGCTCACCAACATCTCCGATGAGCGCGCCGGGGCCAATCCCGGCCGCGAACTGGACCGCAAATACCTCGGCCAGCGCATCCTCACCGCTCTCGGGGAGCTCACCCCCCGCGAACGCATGGTCTTCGAACTGAAGCACTACCAGGGCCTCCGTCTGCGCACCATCGGAGAAATGCTGAACACCACGGAAGAAACCGCCAAGAATACCCTCTTTCGTGCCACCAAAAAACTGCGGGCCAAGCTCGCCGAACTGCGGTAACCAGGGCAGCAAGACGCTGCGCCCGGCAAAAAAGAATTCACGCACGACCGGACACGAACGATCCGGCTGGCACGTCCAAACCTTTGAGGCGAAGTGAGGCACGTATTGTTATGAATTGCAATCTGGTACAGGAAGACATTGTCCTGTCCGTCTATGGAGAGTTGCCCGATGAGCGGGCACACCAGCTTGAACAACACCTGACCCTTTGCGAGCGCTGCCGGCAGGAAATGGAAGCGGTCGCCGCGATGCACAAAGCCCTCTCCGTAGCTCCCGTTCTGGAACCCTCTCCCAGCCTTCTGGCGCGCACCCGGCTCCGCCTCGACGAGGCTCTGGACGCCATCCCCCATGCCGGATTTTTTCGTCGCCTGAGTCAGCGCCTGCACCGCGGCGTTGGCGCCCTGCAGGATGCCCCGGTCATGGCGGCTGTTCTTTTGCTGGCCGGTGTCGCTGGCGGCGGCTATGCCGGCTACCACGTGGCCGAACACAGCGTTCGCGCCAGCCAGACGATCGCACAGAACGCGGCCCCTCTCCCCGTCGCCAGCGATATCGACGCGGCCCAGATTGCCGGCGTCAGCAGTATTACCCTGGAGCCGGACTCGGATAACGTCGAAGTGCGCTTCGAGCGGATGATTCCTGCCACGGCCTTCGGTACCCTGCGCGACCCGCAGATTCGCCAGTTGCTCGTCATGGCCGCCCGCAACTACGCCAACCCCGCCGCTCACGATGACTCCGTCAACCTCCTCGCCCAGGAATGCCGCGCCGGACACGAGTGCAGCGGCGGCCCGGTGCGCAACGCGCTCATGGTGGCTCTGCGTTATGACAGAGACGCCCGCGTGCGCCGCAAGGCTCTGGAAGGTCTGCAGGCGTACATCCCCGTGGATATGCGGGTACGCGACGCCGTTCTGGAGGCCCTGCTGCACGATTCCGACCCCGACGTTCGTGCCCAGGCCATTGGCCTGCTCGAACCCGTCGATGCCGACTCGGCCGTTCGCGAAGTGCTCCAGACCGTTGCCAGCCGCGACCAGGATCAGCACATCCGCAGCATGTCCAAACAGTACCTGGAGCAGGTTTCACAAATTCAGTGAAGACAAGCGGGCTGCCGCTTTCGTACCATGTTGCGGCAGCCGATCGTTGACCTGCGCAGAACTCGTTCGTCAGTAAACATAAGAGATGCGAGGCGCTGTATGACCAAGACTTTGAGGCCCTTCCTGAACTCTCTTCCTGTCGTTCTCGCCGCCGCGACCGCCCTTTCACTCCCCCACCCGCTCCGCGCCCAGCAGCACTTCGCGGGCGGGTCGTTTCCCGGCCCCGCCGAGCAGCGCGTCTCCGTTCCCGGGCAGGAGCCCGCCATGCTCTCGCCTTCGCAGGGCTACCTCGGCGTCGGCACCCATGACGTGGACACGGAGAGAGCTCAGCAACTCAGGCTGAAAGAAGCACGCGGCGTGGAAGTCACGACCATCGACCATGACGCTCCCGCAGCCAAGGCCGGATTGCGTATCCATGACGTGATCCTCGGCATGAACGGTCAGGTGATCGTCGGCCAGGCTCAGTTGACCCGCATGCTCCACGACACCCCCGCCGGTCACACCATTACGCTCCTCATCAGCCGCGACGGGCAGCAGCAGACGCTCACCCTTCAGCTCGCCGACCGCTCGACCATCGAGGCCGATGCCTGGTCCCAGCACATTCCTGTGCCCGATCCGGGCAGCGACGTCGCCTTCCCGGCCGGTACCGGCAACAGCTTCGGCAACGGAATCTTCTCCTCCCTGACCTCCAACCCCTTCTATACCGGGCTCGACCTCGATATGCTGGGCCCCCAGTTGGCCAACTACTTCGGCGTGCATGACGGCCAGGGCCTGCTCGTGAAACGCGTCGACGACAACAGCCCGGCAGCCGCCGCGGGTCTGCGCGCCGGCGATGTGATCACAAAAGTGAACGGCGAAAGAGTGGCCACCACCAATCAGTGGGCCCGCGACATCCACACGAACCGCGGCAAGTCCATCCAGCTGACCGTCATCCGCGACAAACACGAAGGCACGTTGAGCATGATCGCTGGACGCCCCAAAAAGGGCTGAAAAGAACCGACCGTACCAGCAATCCACGGCCCGGTTCTGCTACACTGCGCCCGTGCCCCAGCACGCTCCGATCTTCGTCGTCTCTGCCCTGCTGTGCAGCATGACCGCGACTGCGGCCCAGGTGCCGTCCTTCCGGCGTCCCCCTCTTCCTGAATACCAGCGCGCTACCTTTCTCGGCACCAGCCCCTGTTCCCCCGATCCCTACTACTCCAACTGCGCGCATCGCGGCGACCCGCTCTATACCCTTGTGCTCGATGGGCGCACCCTCGTGCTGAAGCCCGGCTTCAGCCTGCCGCTCATGACCATGGTTCACGTGCTCCTCACGCCGTGGGACCGCGCTTCCCTCTCGCTCCCTGGCGACAATGTGCTCGATCACCTGCCCCCGGGCAGCGATGTGCAGATCCGCTTCCACGACGGCGGCGTCGATGTTCGCGTGCTGGCGCAGTCCTCGAAGGGCGCTCGCTACCTCGCCTCGCACTACGGCTTCGCCCCCAATTCCGATGGCGCCGATGCGGATTAGCTGAACCTCCTGCCGACTCCTTACCTCCTGTTTGTCGATGATTTCGAGCGCATTCCGCTGCCTGGCTGCTCGGGCTTCCACCCGCCGAGGCCGATTCCGCTGCCTCCGAGGCAGCGCGATTCCCCGTTGACCCCTCGATAAACCCCTTTCGCTTCAGCGCCATCGCGCCCGGCAGACCCGCTGTGTTTCAATAAACAGAGCATGTCTTCGGTTCGCAAAATGACGGTCCGGCGGCGTATCAAAGCCGCTTCGCGCAAGCTGCGCGAGATTTCCCTGGTCACCCACGCGCTCGCTTCCACCCGCCATGCCGTGATGGCGCAAATCGTGCCCATGCGGCGCTGCAATCTCAGCTGCGCCTATTGCAACGAGTACGACGACGTTTCGAAGCCCGTCCCCATCGACGAAATGATCCGCCGCATCGATCACCTCGCGCGGCTGGGGACCAGCATCATCACCATCTCCGGCGGCGAGCCGCTCCTTCACCCGGATCTGGACCAGATCATCGCGCGCATCCGCCATCACGGCCGCATGGCCGGCATGATCACCAACGGCTACCTCCTGATGCCCGAGCGCATCCAGCGGCTCAACAAGGCCGGCCTCGATCACCTGCAGATTTCCATCGATAACGTCCAGCCCGACGAAATCTCGAAAAAGAGCCTCAAGGTGCTCGACAAGAAACTCGAGATGCTCTCCGAACACGCCGACTTCCACGTCAACATCAACTCCGTCGTCGGTGGCGGCATCAAGAATCCGCAGGATGCCCTGACCGTGGGACGCCGCGCCCTCAGCCTCGGCTTCACCTCCACCATCGGCATCATCCA
>JBKICP010000337.1:0-2952 GCA_046567085.1 Acidobacteriota bacterium | reverse complement strand
CCGCGAACTGTATCTTCGGTTCTTTGGTAGTAACTCCACTCCCGGAGGTCCGCCAATGAGAGTCACCTATTGCGCGAAACTTCTTTACGAGAAGACTGGAATTGCGCGCGCGCATCTCCCGGAGCGTCGTTCACGCGATTTTTATTCCGGTAGCTTGCAAGTTGCCTCCTGTGCCAATTAGATACAGCACGAGCTAACGCGGCTCCGCTTCTTGCCGCCTCTTCGACGCGCTTCATGTATGACTGCAATTCATGAGTGGCCGTATCGGGCATTGACTTTGTCATCCCATGCACGACTGCATTCCGGCCTACGCGCCACCGATCGATTGCTTCGCCCAGGTCAGTTGTTTGGTGGACCGGAAAAGTTCCAGCCAGCTTTCGCCATTCTGTAATCAAAGTCGCAAACGAAGTACGGATGGTCGCCTTACTAGACGGACTAACGCCTCGAACGTATGAGAGGAGGCGATCCGAAATAATACTCTCGCACAGCGTCACCGCCTCAAAGAAATACCCATCCGTAATCGCAGCATTGATGCGTCTCCATGCCTCTCTATAGCTCAGATACTTCGCTGTGTTTCTGGACATACGGCGCTCCTGTTCGGCCCTGGATCGTCCTTCATTGACGGGCTGCGCCTGCCGAGCCATCGACGTTGCCCTCTCTCCGTTTTCGCATGATATACCTCCGGTGAGCCAACAGTGACCCACATCTTCACCATTGAGCCAGCCGAAGGCTCCGACACGGAACGCGCCACAACTGATTCATGGAAGACGCATCCAGCACCCCGTCAACGAGAAGATCTCGCGTTCTCTGGGAGGTATTCACCGATACGGAAGCCGAGGCCCTAAAGGGCGGATTCATTCCCCGTGAGATGGAACACAAGTGGTTCATCTGCTTCCACGACGGCTGGCTGCTGTTCTACCGAAGCTGGACTGGGTTCTGCATCTATGGCCTTCGTCGCGTTGCAACCCCCGAAGGCATGCAGGTCATAGAGTCCTGGGTCAGCCGCGATCCCGAACAATACCGGGGAACGGATATCGAGGACGACAGGAAGCTCGTCCGCCACCTGATGGACGAGTTTCTCCTGCACCGGCCCGAGCACTTGCCGGTATCAGGTTCCACCCAGGACCCATAGGGCCTGATCGAGGTCACGTAGCCTGATCCCCAGCTCGCCTGCCTTGGCCTTGCAGAATCCCAGGTATTGCAGGTAGTCATCGACCGTCAACCAGGACTTCTCGACCCCAAGGGCGTTCAGGGCGCGCCAATCGATGACCGTGTACGTCTCGGGATCGATGGCGGTAAGGATCGCAGAGGCCATGGCTACATCCACCCCGTTCAGTCCGTATAGGACCCCCACGGCGGTGCGGGCCTGCTCGGCGCGGACTGCAACCCGAAGAGCCTCCGCAATCTCGTTCGCAGTATTGCCGGTCATGATCCGGCGCTTCGGGCGGGACGACTTCCAATCGATGATCGCACCGAGGTTCTCTGGCTCGGCATGCCCAGCTGCGATCATCCTCCCGCTCGCGAACGCCGCACGCTCCCGCTGCATCTCGGAAGAGTTCTCCAGGTACCGATCACGGGCTGCAAGGATGTCCTGGGGTATCCACTCGAAGCTTAGGTTCATTGCCATCGGAGTCGTATTGAACTACCGGCTCAGCCGGGTCAGTCCCGCTCCCTGTGCGCAGTTAATAGCTGCCGGACATCATCCGGTGTGCCCTCCACCAATGCAGCGCCCGGGAGCCAGAGGCCGGTGAGGTTCGAGTGCATGAGGAGAATGCCGTCCGGCTTGACGGAGATGGAACGCGGGGCCTTCCATTTCAATTTGGAGCTGCCGAGCGCACCGACAATATCGATGCCCTCATCGCTCATGGTAACTGTCGTAGTTGACCCTCTGTTCCTGTTCCGCGCGCGTGCGCGGGCGAGCGATCTGTGAGCCCAATACTCGCCGAAGGGATGCAGGAACAGGAATCCGATGAAGTAACCGTAGACACTTAGGCCGACCTTCACGCCCGCCACGATCAACCAGCCGATGACGGCGAGAACCACAAACCGTGGAATCCACCACACCCACCACGTCTGGTACATCAGTCGAAAGGACCGGTTCTGAGCAAGCATCACGCGCTGTGCTTCCGCGATGTAGGCGTCGTCCCAGACTAGCCGATGCACCGTATTCCTCACTTTGTGTCTGAGCCTTCCAGCATCTGGCTGCCTTCAGGGCAAGCTGCGACTGAACTTTCGGCCCCACGCGGGGTTTCCCGCGACACAAACTGCTGCGGCGCGCTGGCAGGTACGTTTTTGTTATGTGAAACCGAGGCAACCACCCGTCTGTTTGACTTCAAAGCAGGAGCCAAACAATGCATTTCAGACGGATACCAAAAGAAAGACCGCTCGCTGATCGGATTCCACCATGCCATCAGCGAAGTTCGCAGGACCACGAAAGGATAGGCGATAACGCCCAGCACGCGCCACGCAGGTCCAAAATGGCCTCGGGAGGCGGCACTGCATAGCACGCCAAGTGGCGCGATGTGACCCCTTCGGTGCGCACTCCAGAGCGCTCTCAGCGCCGTACGTCGGGTGCTTTGGTTCTTTCCCGCCATCTGGTAAAGCATAACTCCAACGCTCGCCCAGGCCGGGAGAAACTTGCCATCTATTCCCGAACGTTTCATCCAGCGCATTCCTTGCGCCCTGTCGCCCATCTCCCATAATGCCCACCCGAGAACAAATTGCGCATATGCATCGCCAGCCCGAGCGGCCGCAGTGGAGCGGGAGATCGCGGCAGTGAGATTCGGCTCTCCGCTCAATATTCCCGCAGCCTCTAGGTAGCCTAACAGTCCAGACGCCCAGCGGGACCCCAGGGCGACGCGATGCTCCAGTAGGGCGGCTAACTCGGGAACCTTACCAGCGATCAGCAGACGAACAACCTCTCGTTCATGCTCGGGCACGTAGATCGGTATG
>JBKICP010000336.1:0-9502 GCA_046567085.1 Acidobacteriota bacterium | reverse complement strand
AACGCGGGGCTTCCAGAGGGTGCCGTCGCTTGAGGTGACAGTATTCGCCAGAGAGCCCAGAGCTCCGCCAGCGAGGGATGCCCTGGAAAGAACTACGGCCGCGGGCAACGACGCCACCATTTTCAGTACCTCGCGGCGCTGAAAACGCAGACTTATGGAAGAAGGAATCGAGTTGTGATCTGTCGCCGCCATGCGTGCGTCCTCAATGAAAAGAGTGGTGCCTGATCTACAGGAGATGAGCCTGCATCTGTGAAGCAATGTACTCGGAGGTGCGCCACGCCAGAGCCATGATCGTCAAGGTGGGATTCTTGTCGGAAAGGCTGACAAAGGGTGCCCCGTCAGCGACGAACAGGTTCTTGCTGTCCCACGACTGGCAATACGAATTCAGCACCGACCTGGCAGGATCGTTTCCCATCCGCGCACCACCTGCTTCATGAATACCCTGGCCCCCCGCCGAAATTCCCCATCTGTGCTCTGCACCATACGACTCGATAACCTTGCCCCCCATCGTGAGTACGATCTGCTGAAAGGTTTCCTGCATGTGCCGGGCCATCTGCATCTCTTCCTCGCCCCATCGGAAGTGAAAGCGGAGAACCGGAATTCCCCAGCGATCTGCGGTACTGCTGTCGATTTCGCAGTAGCTCTCATCGTTGGGGATCATCTCTCCGCGTCCGTGAAATCCGACGAACGAGCCATAGAGACTGCGGCTGCTCTGTTTCAGACTCTTGCCATATCCGCCTCCGAGGATTGCCTGCGATCCAGTGAACAGTCCCGGGGCGGGCATACCCGATCGCCCACCGCTGAGCTCAATGTGGTAACCGCGGGAGAAGGGAAGTTCTCCACGCCGCTGCTTCCTGTCATTCCACCAGGGCACAAAGAGATGCATGCCTCCAACGCCATCCTCGTTGTGCGGGGGCAGATTCATTAAGGAGGGAATCCATCCCGTAACGTTGGACATGACTGTATCCATCAGATACCGGCCGACCAGGCCACTTGAATTGGCCAGACCATCGGGAAACCTTGTGCTCCTGGAGTTCAGCAAGAGCCGCACGGTTTCACAGGCACTCGCGGCCAGTACGATGACTCTGCCCCTGACCTGCACCTCCTGAGCGGTCGCCTTATCGATGTAGGAGACACCCGTGGCGCGGCCATCCGATGCTGTCAAGACTTTCCGCGCCATTGCGCCGCAACGGATCTCCAGATTTCCGGTCAGGATGGCGGGTTCCAGCAAAACCACCGGAGACGAGAAGTTGGAGCCCATACGGCATCCGCGCGAGCACTGCGCAACGTAATGGCAGGCCGGACGCTCGCCGAGCGGGCGAGTAAGGACCGCGAGCCGCGAGGGAATACAAGGAATGTGCAGCTTGTTACATGCCTGTTGAATCAGGAGTTCATAACAGCGCGGTGCCGGCGGAGGGAGAAACTTACCGTCGGGCAGGCTTTCCTGCCCTTCGGAGGATCCAAATACCCCGATTAGTTCCTCCGTCTTGTCGTAATAGGGAGCGAGGTCACCATAGGTAATGGGCCAGTCGAATCCCTTGCCGTCCCGGCTGTGCGGTTTGAAATCCGACGGGCCGTTGCGCAGAGAAATGCGCCCCCAGGCATTCGTGCGTCCGCCAAGCATGCGCGAACGGAACCAGCGCCAGTCTGTTCCGGGCGCACAGGTGTAGGGTTCGCCCTCGACATGATAACCGCCAGCGATGGCTTCAAATCCCCCGGACGGGGTGAAATCGTTTGTGCTGCCGCGATGAGGAGCATCGTAGCTCCACTCCAGCCATTTGGAATCGCGTGCCGTGTCGAACCAATCGCCGGCTTCGAGCATAAGGCATCGGGCGCCGGCACGCGTGAGGACATATGCGGCCATCCCGCCACCCGCTCCCGAGCCCACGATGATCACATCCCAGGAGTCGGATTGCTGCGCCACCTGCATCACTTCGCATCCCTCCTGCGCTCCGGTTTCTTTGCGCGCATCAGCCACATACAGCGAAATCGCCCTCACTGCCTACAGGGTTTTTAGAAATTCGATCAGGTCGTTTAATTCATCTTTCGTTAAATCGGAGGTAAACCCGTGTTTATCGTCTGGATTGAACTCAGTCCAAATCTGTTCAAGCGTTGTTGCTTCTCCGTTGTGCAGATAGGGCGGTTTCATCGCGACGCCCTCCAGTTGGGGCACATCGAAAGCACGAATGGTGTCATAAGCCGTCGATGTACCTACGTTCATCCTGACTCTCGAGGTGTAGTGGGTTAGCGGCGCATGGCAGTAATAGCATCGATTATTCGGAGGGATCGGCGTTCCAAGGCGTGTTCTGGTGCGAAAGAATATCTCCCGCCCGCGCGCCTGTGCGCTATTCAGCTGACGATCCGCGCCCAGGCGTGGATTCGCCGGTAAACGCAGGGACAGAAGGTAATCTGCCAGATCGGTCACTTCCTTCGCACTGAATCCCTGGTTTCGGAAAATATACATTGCCGTACGGGGTCCATCCTGAGTTTCCAGGTTCGGGTTATTGCCGTTCCACTTAAATGGAGAAGTTCCATCGATGCCGAAGAGGGTCCGGTTTTCCACTACATCGCGCCCCAGTTGCGGTGTTTCAAGGTTCCAGGCGAGTCCGTCGGACAATCCTTCATGTGGGTGACACGTCGCACAGGCCATTTGCCCTTGCGTGGAGTAGCTTGCGTCAAAGAAGAGCTGTTCGCCGTGGCGCAGCGGCGAAATGGCTCGCGGGCCGCCGAGGTCGATGGTTGCAGTGGCCTTCATTCCGGCCATGTCAATCACCCCGATCGTGTCATCCATCCGATTGGCGATGTAGGCAAGCCGTCCATCCGGAGATACGACCACGTCGGTGGGGTTCCGACCCGTGGCGAGCCTTTGAGCTACAAAGTGAGTCGCCGAATCCAGGCGGTCTGCGAGTTCCTCTGTCCGCTGAGTGGGGGGGCGGAATGCCAGCCGGCGCAGCTTCGCGGTGTCGAGGATGGAGACGAGGTTGGCTCCGGACGCTGTGACGAGCGCCTGGCGCCCATTCGGGGTAACTGCCACACCGAAGCCGTCCGCATAATAGTGATCGATATCGTCCAGGAGAACCTCGGCCACCTGATAATCCTGCGGTCCTTCAGTCGTGCCGATGGCAGGCCGAATAACAGCGAGCCCATGGGTGAGATACCACCCCTGCTGAATCTGAACCAGGGGATTCAGATTCTTTGGTCGCATCATCGGGACTAAGAGCAGCCCACCCGCGGAAGCAGGTAACTCGGCGATGTGGCGCATCTGAATCACGCCTGGAACCGCCACGCGCGCGGTTACCCGTTGCTCACGCGTATCGATCACGGTTAGTTCTGACACAGGCGGCTGATCCGGAGGGGCCAGGCGCGCCAACAGGTTAGAAACGTAGACGCGGCGGCCGTCGCGCGAAAGAGTGACATATTCCGGAAATCGTCCGGCTTCCAGCCGGTTCGCCTCGGTCCCCGACTTCAAATCGAGTACCGAAACGTCGTTTCCAAGGGTATTCGCCACGTATAAGAAGTCTCCAGCTCGATCTGTTGTGAGTCCGACGGGCCCCCATCCGGCGCGCAACGTCCGGATGACCTCGAAGGTCACTGCATTCAGTTCCGTAACCGTATCGCTGGCCTCATTCGACACATACAGCTTTGTTCTGTCGGGAGATGCTGCGAGCGCCCGCGGTGTTTTGCCGACAGGGATGCGCCGCAGCACCTTCCTGGTCCCCGTATCGACGACGAGCAGGGAATCGGCGTCTTCGCAGACGACGTAGATCTGATGACCGTTGCGAGCGGGCAAAATGGCAACGGGGCTCAGATAGCGGTCTCTGGGGATGGAAGCAGTGGCTGTGGGAAGATTTTGCGGGATCGCCTCGGATACTGGAGCCTGACTAAGGGTCGCGGCGATCGCGACGATCAGCACAGTCAGCGGTCGGCTCTTTCGCGGATGCGGGTGTACCAATGCTCCGATCATCGCTGCGAACTTCATCGTCGATCTCCGGTTCGGATCGTCACCTGTTGGTTTGCATGCAGAACCGATTGCCGTGTTCGTTCTTCCGCAGGAACTAGAGCGCGCATCATGGATTCTCTGTGCCGGCGGGAGGGGGATCCGACGGAATATGTCCTGTCAGCGAGAGCGGCATATCCAGACGCTGCAATGCGAGGGGAGACCGATTCTCGGGTGCCAGACTATGGCTTTCGTGACATCCAAGGCATCCGCGATCTTCGCCGTTTCGAACCCAGATCCAGCCGCGCTGTTCCTGCAGAATGTGTCCTTGCGCGTCGAGAAGCTGGAAGCGGATGGGCTTGTTTGCCGGGACCGAGACGTAAAACGAGCCGTCGCCTTCAACGGGAGCCTGCCCCAGCGAGAATGTCTGGTCATTCTCGTCGAGCGCGAGAACTCGCACTCTGGCTACAGCCGCTTTGATTCTGCCTCCGGCAACGTCCTGAGACAGATAGGCATTCAGACATACGATTCGGCCGGTCTGCGCATTAGGGTGCAGGATGCTCCAGTAGCGCGGAGGAGCTTCATGCGGAAGCGCAGCGACCGCCTGCACGCTTGAAAAATGCGGCTTTGCATAGAGCAGTGAGGCTGGTTCCTTGCCACCAAATCCAATTTCGTAGAGATTGAAGAGCCCATCGCGGGATGAACTGCTCCGACGCGAGATCAGCAACACATTCCCCGGCATGGTTGCTACGGATTGATATGCAGCCATGGCTGAGACGATTTCCTTTGCGCGCAGGGTACCGGGGCGCAACCACGCCAGATGCCCGATTGTTTTGTTCGGATCTTCGGCACTGGACTCCAGAAAGACGATGGTTCCATCCGGCAATTCGGCCGCATGGGCGAGAACGTCGCTTTGTGCCGAGGTGTCTCGCAAAGCAGCCAACTCCGAACCGTCCGGCCGAATCGTGTAGAGAGTGCGGCCCCCTCCCGCTGTGTCCTCGGTCGTTAACGGCCAACGCGCGGAGAGGAGCAGCCGCCCACTGCGGAGCGCCGCTTCCGCCTCATAATCTCCGGGGCCGAAGGTGATCGCGTGAGCATCGTTCCCTTGTGGGTTACAGACGTAGACCGACGAATGTCGGCGGCCATTTTTGCGGGTCAGCAGGGTGTAGGCGATCTGTTCATCGGCAAGCGGTACTGGCTTGAGGCAGTCGCCGTCGCAGCGGGTGATTTGCAGCGCCTCTCCTCCATCTGCCGGCATTCTCCAGATTTGCCAGGTGTCTGACGGGTTCATCTTTCCGGAGAAGACGATCTCCTTGCCATCAAACGCAATTTGCGGATCGGCCGCGACGAAAAATCGGGTGGTGAGTAGGCTCGCGGACGACAGTCCGGTTCGCGGTGTCAGACGTGCGAGCTGGCTGCCCCTTGGAAACCGAAGGTCCGGCGCCCCCGGGCGGAGCTCAGGAGCAAGAACAAAGACGATGGGGGACTGGCTCGCCCTGGAGGCTGAACTCTGGGCCGCCTGCTGGGATGATTCTGACGCCGCATGGATAGCGATGGCTGCAGCGAGCATTCCGAGGGTAAAGATTTTCCGCACCTGTCTCCCCGCCAGCCATTGGCCGGAGCCAGGATAGTGAGGTTGCGGCAGATCAGAATGTGATGCAGATCACAATTTGGGCAAATCCATCGTTTCGTGGGGAGAGGAACTCCACCTATAGAAGGAGTCGGCACCTATCGAAAGATAAGCTGAGCGAATCTGGAAGGTATCTCGATCTGCGATCCGCGGGCGTAATTGGCTCTGGATTGTCTTGTGTCATTTCTATCTCGGAGTCGGAAAATCCGACTGGCAGTGGCAAGTACCAGCTGCGCCCGAAGATGAACGGAAAATTACAGATCGATTTTGATTCATGAATCCTGTTCGTCTTACCGGCACGCCACGGAGTGCTCGGAGGATGGCGGTTCGAGCCCTGTTTTCGCGCTTTCGGAGATGGTTCAGATAAACACTCTGCTGCTGCCGATGGTGGCTCCTATCTTCCGGATGTGATTTGTGTCACATACCCGTCCAAAACCCCTATGACAGATTCGAATCGCTGGACGGTCCCCAGATGATCCAGTTTCGAACACTGGTGATGGGCAAATTACGTCAGATGCTCTGACGCGCACAGGTTTTGTTTCCTCAAGGAGAACTTATGAAATTCGGCATTTTGACAGCAGTGGTAGCAGGAATGGCAGTAGCAGCCAGCGCACAGGCAGGAACCATTCACGGAAAGGTATCCGGCGCCAAAGGCGAGTCGGTTGTGTACCTGCAGGTCAACCCGGCGAAGAGCTTCCCCGCGCCGACGCAGCATCCCGCGATGAACCAGAAAGGCCTGATGTTCGAGCCTCACATCCTGGTCGTCCAACAGGGCACGACGGTGGAGTTTGTGAACAGCGACACCGTAGCTCACAACGTTTTCTGGCCGTCGATCAATGGAGACAAGAAGCTCGGCCACAACATGGGAACCTGGCCGCAGGGCGAGAAGCGCAGCTTCACCTTCAGCAATGCCGGCGTCATTCCTCTGCTCTGCAATGTCCATCCCGACATGTCCGCGTTCATCATCGTGTCTCCAACGCCGTATTTTGCGACGACGGACGCCGCTGGAAATTACGAAATTAAGAACGTTCCGGATGGAAGTTACACGATGACCGTGTGGCACGAGGGTAAGAAGCCGCAAACCTCGTCCGTGACCGTCAGTGGCGAAACGAAGTCGGACGCGACCATCCGGTAGCGGTTCCAATCGCGCACTCAAGCAGCAGAGCAAACGCCAGAGGCCATCATGCAGAAGCGCTATGAAAACAAAACGGTGGATGCGCAGTGGCTGAACACCAATTTCCCCTGCATGATGGCCTGCCCGGCCCATACCAATGCCGGCCGTTACGTAGCCCTGATCGCGGAAGGACGTTACGAAGAGGCCTATCGGCTGGCGCGCGATCCTAACCCGCTGGCCAGCATCTGCGGCAGGGTGTGCGCGCACCCCTGCGAAACAGCGTGCCGGCGCGGCGCCATCGATCAGCCGATTGCGATTCGCGCCCTCAAGCGTTTTCTCACCGAGCGTCACGGTCCGGAATCGAAGCGGCCCGTGGATGTGAACGAGGGACGCATTCAGGAGAAGCTTCCGTATCGGATTGCGGTCGTCGGCGCGGGTCCTGTCGGTCTCTCCGCCGCGCACGACCTGGCGCTGATGGGATATTCGGTCACGATCTTCGAGGCCTCTCCGGTGGCAGGCGGCATGTTGTATCTGGGGGTGCCGGAGTACCGGCTTCCTCGCGACGTCGTCGAGGCGCAGGTGCGCGAGATCCTCGCCGTCGGCGACATCACCCTGAAACTGAATACCGCTGCGGGGCGGGACTTCACGATCTCCGATCTGCGCCGTCAGGGCTTCGATGCCGTGCTGCTGGCTGTGGGCGCACACAGCAGCCGCGATCTCTCGATCCCGGGTGTCGATCTGGACGGCGTGCACAAAGGCATCGACTTTCTCCTGAACGTCAACCTGGGTTATCAGTTCACAGTTGGCAAAAAGGTCATCGTGATCGGCGGTGGCAACGTCGCCATGGACGTTGCCCGCTCCGCCGCGCGTGAAGTGGTCCGGCAGCATGCAGGCGTCGAGCACCAGGAGCCGTCGCAGGAGAATGTGGAAGCGGTTGCGACCCGCGAGATGGTGGATGTCTCCCTCTCGGCTCTGCGCCTCGGCGCGCGCGAGGTGCACCTGGTCTGTCTCGAAAGCCGCGCGGAAATGCCGGCGGCTCTGGAAGAGATTGTGGAGGCGGAGGAAGAGGGCATCATCCTCCACCCGGGTTTCGGTCCCAAACGCTTCGTCGGAGAAGGTGGAAGGGTTACGGGTCTCGAAGCCCTGAAAACCAAAAGTGTCTTCGACGAGAACCGGCGCTTCAATCCTTCCTTCTACGAAGCCAGCGAGACGATCTTCGAATGCGACACCGTCATCATGGCAATCGGTCAGGCGCCACGGCTGGATTTCCTGAAGCCTGAGGACAACGTGGAAGTGTCCCGGCGCGGTCTCATTGCCGTCAACCCCGGCACCCTCATGACCTCCGCCGACGGAGTGTTCGCAGGCGGCGATTGTGTCTTCGGCCCCCGCCTGATCATTGACAGCGTCGCCGATGGCAAGCGCGCTGCGGTCGGTATCGACGAGTACCTCCGCGGCCGCCTGCACCCAGAGCCGACGGTGACCGTCGAGGTCTCGACCCGCCACAGCATGCCCAGTTATCTGCTGGACCTGATTCGCCAGCCGATCCCGACCGTGCCGCTCGACCGCCGCACCGGCACAACCGAAGTCGAGGTGGTCCTGGACGAGGAAACCGCAAAGATCGAAGCGCAGCGCTGTTTGCACTGCTGGGTCAACACCGTCTTCGAGGGCAATCTCGAGGACGGAAGTCTGTGCATTCTGTGTGGCGGCTGCGTCGATGTTTGTCCGGAGAGTTGTCTGGAACTGGTCAGCCTCGATCGATTCCAGTTTGAGCCGGAGGTTGTGGAGCAGCTTGTTGCCGATGAAGCCCTCCTCAACGTGGAACTGGACGAAGTGAAAGCCGACGAACTGGGCACGATTGCCGGTTCCGTGATGCTCAAGGACGAGACGCGCTGCATTCGCTGCGGACTCTGCGCGGCGCGTTGCCCGGTCGGGATGATCACGATGGAGTCCTACAGCCTGACCTCCAGCGAACCCACGGGACTGATCTCAGTCGCAGCGATCAACGCGCCATTCCAGACGATGGCCGGAAACCTGAAGTGAGGAGAGCAATGGCAGAAGACAGTAAATCCATGCCGGCGGAAGGCGAGCAGGAAATCAGCCGACGAGCGTTCTTCACCCGCCTGGGACTCGGCTCCCTTGGGCTGGCTACCGCGGGAACCATGAGTTTTGCCTATCAATATATGTCGCCCAACGTGCTCTACGAGCCTTCTCCTGTGGTGAATGCTGGCAGGGTTGAAAAGTATCCCGTCGATTCCGTCACACTCGACGCGGTCGCGGCGATCTACCTCATTCATGTCCAGGAGGGATTCTTTGCGTTGACCGCCATCTGCACCCATCTCGGCTGCATGACCGCCTGGAAGCCGGAGCTGGGAATAATCGCCTGTCCCTGCCACGGCAGCCACTTCAATCGCGAGGGCCAAAAGCTGGCGGGCCCTGCGCCGCGGCCCCTGCCCTGGCTGCGCACCTGGGTCAGCGATGACGGCGACATTATGGTCGATCGCTCCACGGTGATCCCCGCCCTGCAGTTTCTGAGGATCTGACGATGCCCGGCAAACTTCAATCGTATCTCGATAGAACCACGCACAGCCGGGTCTGGCTCTCCGTCTTCCGCAGCGGAGCCGGAGCCAGCACGCTGCACCGTGCTCTGGCGATTCAGCAGAGTCTCTTTCTGCACATCCTGCCCACGCGGGTACGGCGACGCATGCTCAATCTCAGCGCAACCTGGTATCTGGGAGCACTTACACTGGGAACCTTTCTTGTCCTGGTGATTACCGGGATTCTGCTGATGTTCTACGACCACCCGTCCGTGCCGCAGGCCTAT
>JBKICP010000335.1:1122-3048 GCA_046567085.1 Acidobacteriota bacterium | reverse complement strand
GGGAATCAGCGATGGTTTACCGCTCCGGCGGCTCCCGGCCCGGACCGAACCACCCTCGACACTCCCCCTCCACCCCGCCTCTTCGATAATGAAAATGTGACCGCTCCCCCCAAAGCGAATCCCATCCCCGAGGACATCGGCTCCGCGCTCGGCAACTCCCGCCTGATTGCGGAATACCTCGCCTACCTGCGAGTCGAGAAAGGTCTCCGCCCCCTCTCCTGCGAGGCCTACCAGCGCGATCTCCTGCAGTTCGCCGAATTCCTCGAGACTGGCTCCGTCACCCTCCTCGCCGCCACCCAGCAACACATCGCCGGATTCCTCGCGCATCTCGCCGAGCACAGCGTCGAGTCGCGCTCCGCCGCGCGCAAGCTCTCCTGCCTCCGCGGATTCTTCCGCTGGCTCCTCCTCGACAAGCGCATCCACCGCGATCCCACGCTCAACCTCGAATCGCCTTCGACCTGGAAAGTCCTCCCCAAATCGCTCGCCGTCCCCGAAGTCGACTCGATGATGGAGCGCGCTGCGCTCGCTGCCGACCATCCCCAGGCCGACGCCATCGCCCTGCGCGACCGCGCCATCCTCGAGTTGCTCTACGCCGCCGGCCTCCGCGTCTCCGAACTCACCGGCCTCAAGGTCGCCGACCTCTCCCTCGATGCCGGCCGCGCCCTGCTCCGCGGCAAAGGCGACAAGGAGCGCATCGTCCCCCTCGGCCGCGCCTCGATCGAAGCCCTCGAAGCTTATCTGAAAAACGGCCGCCCCGCGCTCGCCAGAAAAAACTCCACCCGCCTCTTCCTCTCCACGCGCGGCGCTCCCCTCAGCCGCGGCTGGGTCTGGCATCTCGTTAAGTCCAGCGACCACTCCGCCAGCCCGCACATGCTCCGCCACAGCTGCGCCACCCACATGGTCGAGCGCGGCGCCGACCTCCGCACCGTGCAAACCCTCCTCGGCCACGCCGACATCGCCACCACGCAGGTCTACACCCACCTCGCCCTCGGCCGTCTCAAAGTCGTCCATCGCCACCACCACCCGCGCGCGAAGCGCATCCCCTCATGACGGAGACGAAGAACCAACCCGAGCTCATCCGCCACGTCGACGGCTTCCTCGCCATGCTCGCCCACGAGCGCAACGCCAGCCCCCACACCGCGCGCGCCTACGATCGCGAGCTCCACAACTTCGCCGCCTTCATTCTCGACAAGCTCGGCGCCGCCACCGTCCCCGCCCAGATCGAGCACCAGCACATCCGCGCGTATCTGAGCGATCTTTACGGACACGGCCTTTCCAAAGCCTCTGTCGCCCGCGCTCTCGCCGCCATCCGCTCCTGGTTCAAGTGGCTCGCCCGTCAGGGCCTCGTCGAGCAGAGTCCCGCCGCCCTCGTCGCCACGCCGAAGCTCCCCAAACATCTGCCCCGCGTGCCGACGATCGAAGAGATGAACCGCGTCGTCGAAAGCGCCGCCGATGACGCCGCCGCCTGGCCCGAGCGCGACCGCGTCATCTTCGAACTCCTCTACGGCTGCGGCATCCGCAACGCCGAACTCGTCGGCATCGACCTCGCCGACATCCACTGGGCCAACGACGCCATCCTCGTCCGCGGCAAGGGCCGCAAGGAGCGGTACGTCCCCCTCGGCGACGCCGCAGCCCAGGCCATCCGTGCCTATCTTCCTCTGCGCGAGCAGAAACTCGCCGCCGCGCAGAAATCGTCACCGGCACTGGTCCTCAATCTGCGCCTCCGCGGCGACGCCCGTCTCACCACGCGCAGCGTCGGACGCATCGTCAAGCACATCGCCCTCGCCCACGGCCTCCCCGCCGACGTCCACCCGCACACCCTCCGCCACGCCTTCGGCACGCACATGCTCGAAGAAGGAGCCGATCTGCGCGCCATCCAGGAACTGCTCGGCCACGAACGGCTCTCCACCACCCAGCGTTATACCC
>JBKICP010000335.1:0-1112 GCA_046567085.1 Acidobacteriota bacterium | reverse complement strand
AGGTGGCCGAGGTCTACGACCGCACGCACCCAAGAGCAAAGTGACCTGTCACAAAACTTCAGACGCACCACGCTGGTGTGACCGGAGGATTGTGTCTCACCACAGGGTGCCGCGTCAGCGCCACGACGGTAAAAGCCTCGGCCTTCAGGCCGAGGAACCACGATCCCGGAAAAGAATCGGGCCTTTAGGCCCGGAAGCGTACTGGACTATAGGCGAACATAAGGCGAAATGGCCAGTGATCGCCCCGATTCCTTCATCACTTTTCATTTCTCGCCCCATTTTTGGTGCGATATTCTTTGATCCCTATGGCCTCAACCGTCTGGAAGGGCTACATCTCGTTCGGACTCATCTCCGTGCCGATCCGCCTCTTCGTCGCGGCGCGCGAAAACCACATCAGCTTCAATCAGATCCACCAGGTGTGCGGCTCGCGCATTAAGCAGCAGACCTTCTGCCCCACCTGCGAGCGCGTCGTCGAGCGCAGTGAACTGGTCAAAGGCTATCCCGTCGACAAGGAAAACTACGTCATCGTCTCCAGCGACGAGATGAAGTCCCTCGAAGCGGCTTCCTCCGAGACCATGGAGATCGTGCAGTTCGTCCACCTGCCCGACGTCGACCCGCTCTACTACCAGACCTCCTACTTCTCCGTCGCCGAAGATCCCGGCCGCAAAGCCTACTCGCTGATCCACAAAGGCATGCAGGACCTCAAGCTCGGCGCCATCGCCAAGATCACCCTCCACCAGCGCGAGCAGATCGTCATGATCCGCCCCTTCGAGAAGGGTCTCGTCCTCCACACCCTCTACTATCCGGAGGAAATTCGCGCCGTCGCCGAGTACGACAACCAGCCTGACGTCGAAACCCAGAAGGCCGAAGTCGAGCTCGCCGAGCAGTTCATGAAGCAGCTCACCGCCGAGTTCCACCCCGAGAAGATGAAGGACGAGTACACCAGCCGCGTCGAGCAGCTCATCGAGAGCAAGCAGGGTCAGGCCCCAGCACCCGGCAAGCAGCCGAAGAAAAAGCTCGCCCCCGTCATCGATCTCATGGAAGCCCTGCGCCGCAGCATGGGCCAGGCCGCTCCGGCCTCCGTTACTGCATCCGCGCCTCCGCCGCCCAAC
>JBKICP010000334.1:0-9910 GCA_046567085.1 Acidobacteriota bacterium | reverse complement strand
TGCGGCTGCGGCCAGGTTGGTTGGGGCTGAGGGGGTGGTTGCGGCTGCGGCCAGGTTGGTTGGGGCTGAGGGGGTGGTTGCGGCGAGGCCGGGGTGGGTTGCGGCTGAGGCCAGGTTGGTTGGGGCTGAGGCCAGGTTGGTTGGGGCTGAGGGGGTGGTTGCGGCGAGGCCGGGGTTGGTTGGGGCTGAGGCGAGGCTCGCTGGGGCGGGGTTGGAGGCGTGGGGTGCGCCGCGCAGAATCGCAGGGTCGTGACGGGCGGCGCTGAAGCCGTCCTGGCTCTCGTCGAGCGGAATGTCGGGGATGACCTGATTCGGTGCGGTGATCGGCGGTTCAGTGGTGATGGGCGGGCGATCGCGCCAGGAGCCGGTGGGATAGAGGGCGGCTGCGAGGGTGGGACCGAGGCGAGCGGTGATGCGCTCGCGGTCGAGTTTGTCCGGCCAGTGCTCGTCGAGCATCTGCACCATGCTCATGACGACGAGCATGGAGTCGACCGGCTGCCAGGGTTTGGGCTGGTACATCAGGAGGCGAAACTCGGCGGGAAGCCGGTCCATGTGGGAGCCGATGTAAGCATTCACGCCGTGGGCGTAATCATCGAAGAGGCGGCGCTGCTCCGGGGGGAGGCTGGCGGTGAGTCGTTCCGCTGTGGCGCGGATGGCGAGGACGCGCTGCATGCGGTCGTGGTCCACGAGTTTCGAGCCGAGGACTTCGGCGGCCTCGCCGGCGGCCATGCGACGGGCCATGTCCATTTGCCAGAGGCGATCCTGGGCGGTCACGTAACCCTGGGCGAACAGAAGATCGTCGAGGTTGGCCGCCTGGATGTGCGGGACCCCGTGCTGATCGCGGCGCACCGTGACCGAGGCGGAGAGGCCATGGACGAGCACGTTGCCGTCGATTTCCGGCAGCGAGTCCTGCATCTTGTGCTTCAGCCAGATGCCGGCGGTGAAGATGGCGGCCGCCACAACGAGGAGCAGCAGAAAAAGAAGGATGAAGAGAATGCGCAGGATGGGGTGACGGCGCGGTTCTTCGTCTTCGAGGCGGACGGTACGGCCAAGAGGCATTGCCTGATCAGGATAGCGGATAGCGGTTAGCGGATGGCGGATAGCGGATGGCGGATAGCGGTTAGCGGATGGCGGATGGCGGATGGCGGATGGCGGATAGCGGATGGCGGATAGCGGATGGCGAATAGCGGATGGCTATCTGGCGGTTCCAGTGGTCATGGGTCTCCTGCTGATTCTCAGCGCGTTCCTTCTTCGGGCACTCGAGAATTCGGATGGCCACGCCGACCACTTGCCGGATGTGCTTTTCGCTACCGGAGTGTGGCTGTTTTTTCCGGAGCTGATCTGGCTGTGCCTGGTCCCGTTTCTGCATTGGTCCCAGCGCTACCGCGGACGGCACTCCATGCTGTGGCTGTGCCTGCTGGTCTTCGAAACCGGCGGCGTTTTCAAGTTGATCTATCTGTTCCGGCACATTCTTCCGGACTGGCGCGGGCGAGGACGATACAGGAGAGTGCCCTCCCATCCCACGCTTTCAGACGCAAATGAGCCCGAGCCGGAGCCGTAATGGTTCCCTTGCTTCCGATGACGCGAAGCCCCATGTCTTCCAACATCGGAGACATGGGGCTTCGGGCTTCCCGGTTCCTGCTTCTTCCTGTCCTACCTCGATGCTGGGCGGGGGCGGCTGGCAGGGGGAATGATGCCGTTCATGCGGAGGTACTCCACCAACTGGCCGTAGTGATCCATGGAATGCGCGATGCAGAAGGTGGCGGCTGAGGCGCGCGTCATCTTGAACTTCGGAGGCAGGAAACTCTTCGCGGGTTCCCAGGCATTTTCCGGGGTGAGCGTGGCGATGGCGGCGTGCGCATAGACATAGGAATCCTTCAGCGCCTGGACGATCTCGTCCTTCGACTTCATGGCCTCGATGGTCTTTGAATCGACCGGTGCGTGGCCGGGGACATTCCATCCCTGGAAGAACTCGTAGTTGGACTCGGCCAGATGTTTGACCTGCGAGCTGAAGTTGCGGACGCCTTTGAACTCACCGGCGGTGGGAGCGAAGTCGTACTTATCGGCGGGCATGGCTTCGGCGGCGCTGACGACTTCGCCTTCGAGCAGGTTCATGAGCCCGTTGAGCGAATCGCCGGGAGCGATGGACGCGCTCGCAGCGGGCGGGGCTGCCGGAGGTTGTGCCAACAGAAGGGCTGGAGCGGCAAGGGCGGTGACGATGACGGTGCACATCATGCGGCGGAGCTGCATGGTTTGTCTCTCCTCTGGTGCGGCCCTGGGGCCGTGCAAGCAAGGCTAGCAGAATGCGGGGCACCGGGGACCGGGCTCCGGGCTCCGGGCTCCGGGCTCCGGGCTCCGGGGACCGAGAGATTCTAGACTGGAGCTATGAACGAGTTGGGGCGGGTACTGATCGGGATCGGGCTGCTGCTGGTGGTCTGCGGAGCCGTTGTGATCCTCGCGGGGAAGGTGGGCTTGCCTCTGGGACGCCTGCCGGGGGATTTCACGTGGCGGGGGAAGCATACGACGGTGTACTTCCCGCTGGCGACGTCGATTGTGATCAGCGTGGTGTTGAGTCTGGTGTTCTGGATGCTGGGGCGGGGGAAGTAGCGGGAAGCGGGAAGGAAGAAGCAGGAAGCGAAGGTGAGTGAAGATGCGAGTGAGAAGCGAGCGTAAGACGAGCAGAAAAGCGGACGAGGCGGGGAATATCACGTCGAGTGAAGACCCGACGCGTTTCCGGAGCGGAGTCCCGTTGCTGCCTCATGGGCCGGCTGGGGAGAGGATCACATTGGAGATCGTGAACCGACTGCGGGATGAGGAGGAGTTTTTGGATCCAAGCTCAGGCCGGAGGACCAGTCTGTCAGGAACTAAGGTCCCCAAGGCCTCGGGAACCGCAGGGCACGATTAGCGCCGAGCCGTTTTCTTTTTTGGTGCCGGCGAACACCGCTCGCCCAGTCCTGCAAACACAAAAAAAAGGGCCCCTCGGGGTGAGGGGCCAATCTGCCTTGGTTCTCTCGTTGTGTGAGAGCTTGTTGGACCTTGCCTTCTTACTGAGGCTGTGCCGTTGGCTGCGACGCAGCACCCTGAGGGGAGGGCTGCGCGGAATTCTGCTGCGTCGCACCAATCGGTGAACCACCCGAGGAGGGCTGGTTCAAGGCCGCTAAACTGTTCGCCATGAGGCTGACGCGAACCAGACTGCCTGGCTTCGCTTCAGAGTTATTGTCGGAGCTGATGGGGGCATTGCCCATGGCCACTTCGTGAATCCGCCAGACGGGGATCTGGTGCTCGGCCAGATACCGCACGACGGCTTCCGCCATGTGCTGCGAATTTTCCATCCCGGCGGCACCGCGCGAGCGGGAGTAGCCGGCGACTTCAACCACGTAACCCTTCTGTCCCTGCAGCTGGCTGACGACCTGATCGAGGGCGGTCTTCGCCTTATCGTTCAGAACGGTCTGGCCGGGACGGAAGTTGATGTCCATGTTGTTGATGGGGTGGTACTGATCGAGGTTGGCGACGGTCTCGCCGAGCTGAGCGGTCTTATCGGTCGCCTGCTGGGCGGTCTGCCGGGCCTGCTGCGCGGTCTGGCTGGCAGCGCTGGCCACCTGATTGGCCTGATCGGCGGAGCTCTGGGCGGCATGGATGCCGTTCTGGGCGCGCTGATCGACGTCACGAATGTCGTTGGCGTTCTTGGCCTGAAGCTGATCCAGTTCGTTCAGCCGGTCCTTCACAGGATCGAGCTGCCGGTTCACCCACTTTTTGCGGGCGAAGGGGTTCATGTGGCCCCAGAACCCTTCATTGGACTTCATGGGGAGAGGAGCCTTGCCGGTTCCGGTCTGCTCGGTCGTCTGGGGTTGAGCCTGAGCGTTGGTGGAAGCGCCCGTTTGAACCTGGGGCTGTTGCTGGTCGGATTGCTGACCCTGGGTGGACTGCGCGACCGCTGGCAACGCCAGACTTCCTGCAACCAGCAGTACTGTAAAAGCTCCGGAATTCAATTTCGTTTTCATGGTTAGGCTCTTTTTGAACTCTCGTATTTGAACTTCGGCGGGCTGCGCAGCGCCCCGTGTTGCACGCTCCTCAAGAGCACTCGCCGTGCCAAAGTGCCGAGGCGGGGGTGGTTACTGGCTAAGTCTTCTGGAATCAGCGAATCGCTGCAGAGATGTGGGATCGCTGGAAGCGTTGGTTACACGGTAAAAAGGACAGAATCGGAAAGGATTGGGAAGAAATTACGTCCATGGGGTCCCGCTTCGCGGGGCCCCATGGACAGCGGATGGGGGTTAGCGGATAGCGGTTAGGGGCGGCGGATAGCGGATAGCGGTTAGCGGCGGCGGATAGCGGATAGCGGTTAGCGGTTAGGGGATAGGGGATAGGGGATAGCGCATGGGGCAGCTGGGAGGTGGGAGCTATTCCCTTCCTGCTTCTGGCGTCCGGCTCTGGCTGATTCAGGCGGTGGGTGCCTCGAGGTCCGCTAACCGCTATCTGCTATCCGCTATCTGCTATCCGCTATCCGCTATCCGCTATCCGCTATCCGCCAGCGGGTGTCTACCGCGCTGTGACCGCGATGATCCGGATCTCGGGGTAGTTCTGATTCCAGTCCTGGGGAAGGCTGTCGAAGATGAGGCGGAAGTCGCGCGTGTCTCCGGGATGCAGGGGAGCGGCGCTGACCATCTGCGTATCGACATAGGGCTGGCGGGTGCGGATCAGCGTCAGGGGCAGGGTCTCTTTTTTCGCGATGGGGTTCTGGAAGCCGTGGAAGGCGACCTGGACGGTGATGGCGGTGACGGTCTTCTGGCCGGTGTTGGCGATCTGGCCATCGATGTAGGTGGACTGGGCGCCGGCCATGCTGCCGGCCTGGCTCATCTGGAGGTGGGTGATGGGCAGCGAGGCGGCATAGGGATCGGCTGGAGCGAGACCGGCGCCGCCGGGATTAGCGGGCTGCGCATGACGGCTGACGACCATCAGAGTCCCGATGACGATGAGGACGACAACAAAGGCAATGATCCACGGGAGCGGGGACCGTGGCTCGCGTGGAGCGGGACGGTCGGCGCGAAAGAGGCCTGGATCAGCGGATGGAGGTGTGCTCATGACGGATACAGGGTACAGCGGATGAGCCGGTAGCGAGTAGCCGGTGGCGGGTAGCTTCTTGATTCTTGCTTCTTCCGCTGTCACGGTTTTCATGCCGCGAAGGTTACTTCGGGGGAACGCTGGCGAAACAGTGCCAAAATATTTCTGCAGTTTCGAGTCGCAGTTGCCGAACAATGAGTCTAAGCAGGCAGCAGCGGGCAGTGCATTTCCCCCACGAGGCCAAGGCCATGAACTCCGTCAGCGACGAGCCCCAGAGCTCCAGCAGAAGACAGGATTATGCGTACCGGATTGCCGCAGCGGCAGCGGCGTTGTTTCTGTTGCTGACGTGGATCAGCGCGTAGAACCGGCATTCCCGATCACCACGTGTTGAAAGAAGAGGCCGCGGCAAAGCCATTGCTGCAGGCCGGCAACCTGGTCCCGGTTCGCGCTTCTCGCGCGCGGCTCTGCTGGAAAATCATCTAACTCAAAAAGCGGTTGGGCCGGAAACGGCATGCCCCATTCCGCGTCCGCGCTCAACGCGCGTGACTGGAAATGGGGCATTCGGGATCAGGCCTGGCGCGAAGCCGATTCGCGGGCCAGGGCGCGTTTCAGCAGAACTTCCAGCGCCGACTTGTGCTCGGCATATTCCGCATCGGAGATTTTGCCGGCAAGCCGTTCGGTTTCGAGCTGGAAGAGTTCTTCCTTGAGAGCCGCGAGCGTTCCCGATCCCGTCGCTGCCGGTGCTGTGCCTCCGTTGCTGTAGGCAGGGGCGGCGGCGGCGTGTGCGGCGGACGGTGCGTGTCCGGCGGCCGATCGCTGCGCGAGAGCCTGCGTGGCTTTCATCCCCGGAGGGAGGGTCGGCTTGAGGGGCGAGGGCTCGGAAGAGGCGACAGGGGCAGTGTGGCCGGGTTTCCCGCGGAGCATGAACGCGGCGATGATGACGAAGGCGATTCCGACACCGGAGAGAATCCACCACTTATATTTCTGCAGCGGGTCGGGCGTATCGATGGGATTGCCGAGGCCGCCGCCGGGACCCTGCTGAGCGCCGGGCTGGCCGGACTGATCGGGAGCACCGCCCATGCCGGCGCCGCCGCCCATGCCACTCTGGTCGGGGCCGCCGGCCTGGGGATTCTGCTGCTCGCGGGGCATGGAGCCGGTACCGGAAACGGTGAACGGGACCGGGGCGCCGGGATTGACTTTGGTCGCGAGGAAGGTCTGCGTGCCGGGGCCGCTGGCGTCTCCGCCGAGGGGCTGAAAATCTTTGCCGCTGAAGCTCATGCTCTTCGGCAGCATGATGGCGATGTTTTCTGCGGGAAGCGTCACGCGGGCCTGCAGGTTGGCGCTGCCGCTATACGGCAGGTGATAGCCGACCTGGAAGCGGGTCTCGCCGGGGCGGATGGGGAAGATGAAGGCGTAGTGTCCCTTGTCTCCCACGGGAACCGGCTGATTGGAGACCGCCATGCCGCCGGGGCCGGTGGCGGTGGCGCCTTCGAGGATGGCATCCTGGGGCAGGTAGAACTCGAAGGCGTGGGCGCTGAGCTGGGTCTTCGGGGGTTTGGATTCGTTGCGGATGAAATAGCTCTCGGTGACGCTGAGGCCCTGCTGGTTGGTCTCGATGCGGGAGACGTCAGCGTAGAGGTGCAGGCCGTCGACCTTCTCGGAGACGTCGTAGACGTCGACATTGACCTGGGTGGTATTGGGAGGAACCGGCCCGTAGTAGGAGGCCTTCTGGTGATCGACGCGCACCAGGTGCATGCCGCTGGTATCGGGCACGGTAAAGGAGTAGTGACCTTTGGCGTCGACGGTGGTCTGCGCGGATTCCTGCATGCCCTGCTGGAGGTCGAGGAGAACGGCCGTGTCGCCGGCGGCGGGCTTGCCGGTGGTCTTGTCGATGACGGTACCGGAGATGGTGGCGGCGCTGAGCGTAAGCGGGAGGGCCGTGGTGACGAGGAGCGCGAGTTGCGAGACGAGCTTCATAAGGTTCCAGTCGTAATTGCTAGCTGCAGAGTTACAAATTTCAGGCGTGCCGCGGGGTCAGGAGGTCGGACTCCAGCAGTTCGATCTCGGCCACCGTTTCGGCGGCTTCATTTTCGAGCATGGTGCGCTGGGCGGCGTAGTCTTCCTCGGGATATTTGCCGGCCTTGTATTCGAAGTTGAGGTCGCGCAGGTTGTCGTAGAGGACCTCGCGGCGCTCGCGGAGGTATTCGAGGCGGGTTTTCTGGTGCTGGGCCTCGACGTGGTGCTCCGGCCAGAAGACGAAGAGGAAGGAGCCGATGAGGAGGAGGGCGCAGGGAATCCAGGTAGTCCAGGTCGTCATAGAAACTCCGAGCTCCGGGCTCCGGGCTCCGGGGACGAAGCAGAGCTCAGAAAAACGCTGCTGTACTGAGCTCTGTGTGCTGAGCTCTGTGCTCGATGGTTCATACTTCGGTCTCCTTGCGGATTTTTTCGCGCAGGTCGTCGGAGAGCGGGGCTTCTTCGAGGACGGGCGCGGCGGCGACGCGCATGCGCCACTTCCTGACCAGCACCCAGGTGCCAAAGAGGCCGAGGATCAGCAGCGCGGGGGGCACGACCCAGGCGACGATGTTGAACTTCGTGAGCATGGGCGCGGCGAGCGCGGTGGGTCCGTACTTGTTCTGGAAGGCGGTGAGGATAGCATCGTTCGAATCGCCGTGATTGATGGCGGCACGCAGCTCGGCAAGCATGCGATCGGAGTCGGGACAGCCGACGTGGTTGCACTCGATGAGGATTTCCGAGCAGCCGCAGATGCACATGAGCTTGTGGCCGAGGTCCTGATAGCGGGCTTCGGTGTCGGCGGAGCCGAGGGTCATGGCGGCCAGAGCAACGACGAGCGGAAGGATGAGGTAGCGGGTGGCGCGGCGCATTTAGTCCCCCGCCCCGCCGGCAAGGACCGGGGGTGGTTCAGAGGGGACGTGCACCGTGTGGCGCGCAGCGGCGAGCGAGGCGCTCATGTTGGGAACCAGCGCGATGCCGGTGCCGAAGATCGTGACGAGGAGGCCGATCCAGATCCACGAGACGAGCGGATTGAGGAAGGCCTTGATCACAGGCTGGCCGGTGGCCGGATCTTTGCCGGCGTAGATCACGTAGAGGTCCTCGACGAGCGTGGAGTGATTCGCAACGATGGTCGAGGGCTGGCCGTTGACCGCGTAGACACGCAGTTCCGGCGCAAGCTTCGTCACGAGCTTATTGCCGCGATAGACGTTGAGCATCGCGAATTCGGTATCGTAGTTCGGATTCGAGTCCTGCGAGTAGTCGAGGCACTCGACGCGATACGGGCCGAGATTGAAGCTGTCCTTGTAATTCATCGTCTGCTCGTGGCTCTGATTGAAGGCCTGGCCGCCGATTCCGATGAAGATGAGGACGATGCCGAAGTGGACGATGTAGCCGCCGTAGCGGCGGGTATTGCGCCGGGTGAGCTGAACCATCGAGGCGAAGAGGTTCTGGCCCGACTTCTGGCCGATGACGCGCGCACCCTTGTAGAACTCATTGAGGATGGCGGTGAGGACGAAGCCGGCGAGGGCGAAGGTGATCCAGGAGTAGAAGGCGCCCTGCTGATCGGTATTGAAGATGGTCCAGGGATGCACGCCGAGGGGGATGGTGACGATGGCCACGACGAGGGCCACGATGCCGGGCAGGATGAAATTCTTGCGGATGCTCCGCATCGACGTCGAGCGCCACGCCAGCAGCGGACCGATGCCGGTGAGGAACAGCAGGAAAACGCCGATGGGGACGGCGACACGGTTATAGAACGGAGCGCTGACGGTGACCTTGTTTCCCTGCACGTACTCGGAGAGGACCGGGAAGAAGGTTCCCCACAGAACGGTGAAGCAGGCGGCGAGCAGGACGAGGTTGTTGAAGAGGAAGCTGGATTCGCGCGAGACCAGCGACTCGAGCTTGTGCTCGGTGGCGAGGTGATCGCGATTGTAGATGTAGGTGAAGATGCAGATGGCGAAGACGATGACGAGGAAGACCCAGAACCAGTTGCCGATGGACGACTGCGCGAAGGCATGGACGGAGCTGACGAGCCCGGAGCGGGTGAGCAGGGTGCCGAGGATCGAGAGCATGAAGGTGGAGAAGATGAGCCAGACGTTCCACGACTTCATCATGCCGCGCTTCTCCTGCATCATGACGGAGTGGAGGAAGGCGGTGCCGGTAAGCCAGGGCATGAGGGAGGCATTCTCGACAGGATCCCAGCCCCAGTAGCCGCCCCAGCCGAGGACGTTGTAGGCCCAGTGCATGCCGAGGAAGATGCCGACGGTGAGGAAGAGCCAGGTGACCATGGTCCAGCGGCGGGTGATGTGGATCCACTTTTCGCCGGGGTAGCGCATCATGAGCGCGCCGAGGGCGAAGGCGAAGGGCACGGAGAATCCCACGTAGCCGAGGTAAAGCATGGGCGGGTGGATGACCATCTCCGGATACTGGAGCAGGGGGTTGAGGCCGTTGCCGTCCGGAGGAATGGCGCCGCCGGGAACGAGCGAGAACGGGGTGGCCGCGATATTGACCAGCAGCAGGAAGAAGACCTGAACACCGGCGAGGATGGTCGATGCGTAGGCGGTGAGCTTGACGTCGACTTTGTGGCGGACGCGGAGAACGAATCCGTAGCCGGCGAGCAGGAAAGCCCAGAGGAGGAGCGAGCCTTCCTGTCCGGACCAGAGCGCGGCGAACTTATAAGCAGCGGGCAGGGCGCGGTTGGAATGCTCGGCGATGTAGGCGACGGTGAAGTCGTTGGTGAAGGCGGCCCACACCAGAGCAAAGGCGGCGCACGCGACGGCGAAAAAGCTGGCGATGCCGGCCCGGCGAGCGGTTTCGGCGAGGCGTTCGGGGGCGATGGCTC
>JBKICP010000333.1:0-4295 GCA_046567085.1 Acidobacteriota bacterium | reverse complement strand
GCGCGTCTCGTTTCGATGGGTGGCGGGGGCCTGTCAGAAAGGACATCGAGGCGGGAGTCTTGGGGCGACGCTCGTCGAGCGGAATCCGAGCTTTAGTCGACTTTGCTTGCTTTCGCCATCGCAGACTACTACCCTTACCAGTAGGAGTACTACCGATGCAGATCACGAGCAAGGGACAGGTCACAATTCCTCAGGAAGTCAGGAACCAACTGGGCCTTCTGCCCCATACCGAGGTCGAGTTCGAAGTGAGCGGCGACCATGCCCGGATTCGCAAAGCCAGACGCACTGAAGGGTCCGGAGTCCGGGGGCAGAGGGCGCTCAGGGCGCTCCGCGGCTCGGCCGATACACGCCTCTCGACGGATGAAATCATGTCGCTCACGCGCGGGGGCAGCCGTTCGGGCGCGAAGGGGAAATGAAGATCGCACTCGGCGACCTGTCCTCCCGCCTAAGCAACTGCCGCGGCGTCCTCGTCGACAGCAATATACTCCTGGATATTGCGACCAATGACGCCAAATGGGCAGAATGGTCGGCGCAGGCATTGGCTGAGTGTGCCGACCGCACGGCCCTGATTATCAATCCCATTGTCTATGCCGAGGTATCGATCGGCTTCAGCACCATTGAAGCTCTGGACGCTGCGCTTCCCCTTGCTTCCTACGAGCGGGAGGCTCTGCCGTGGGAGGCCGGTTTCCTCGCCGGCAAGTGTTTCCTGAGCTATCGCCGGCGGGGCGGCCAGCGCCCCACGCCTCTTCCGGATTTTTATATCGGAGCGCACGCGGCCATCGAGCGCCTGGCACTGCTCACGCGTGATGCTGCGCGCTATCGGACCTATTTCCCAAAGCTCGAAATCCTGGCCCCGGCATAGTGTCCCGGAAGTCCGGCGCGACCATCATCCAGGTGGGATAGGGTCCCCTTCTCCGATCGCTCAACCTTCCAGAGCGCAGGCGGGCGCTCAATGCACGGTGACGCTGCCGCAGCAGCGTTTGTACTTCTTCCCGGAACCGCAATAGCAGGGATCGTTGCGACCGATTTTCGAGCTGGTTGCAGGAACTCGGTTGGGCGTCCTGCTCCTGCCGCCTGAGCGGAAGTAGTCCCAGAGCCGCTGCGTAGCCACGGAGAGTCCGCCAAGCACTTCTTTTCGCAGTTCGGGGCCCGGCGGAGTCTTCCACGACCGCAACTCCGGGTCGGGATCGTTCTCATGCGCCAGAGCCAGAACCGGCAACAGGATGGCAAACCTGTCCTCGTCGTCGAAGATTTCATCCCATGCCTCGCGGCAGAGGCCGATTCCCCGCAGAAAGCCCCGGGCCCAGCGGTTTCCCCGGGGGATTGCCTCGTCCTCTTCGACAATAAGCCGGGGAATGAAGACCAGATCCGGCGAAGCCAGCGCCCGGGCGATCCAGTTCCAGTGGCGCATGGCCAGATTCAGGAATTCCCGGAGTTCCGCTTCCGTGGCGAACGGACCGGAACCGCCGCCCCAGATCTCCTCGAGGTGGGCGCTCGGAGGAACCGTCACCGGCCCGCAGATGAGCGCCGCGAAGAACCCGTCCATCTCCTCGAGATTCATCGCGCTTTCACCGGGAAGACCTCGAAGGATTGCTTGCAGACGGTCGTATTCCACGTCAGAGAGCGACTGGTCCAGGGCGGCTGGATTGGGCGATGTCACAGGGACAGGATAACCGGGAGGGTCTGCCGCATCATCGCAGGGACAGCCCATTGAGGAGACTTTGTGTCGGTCAAACTGGCCAGACATGCTTCCGCTAGCCCTGATCTGTCGGCAGTCCGGAACAGGAGCGGCATGTTGGTCGCCCTGCTCACCAAAGCTAGACTATGACGATGAAGCGGGATTGGCTGGAATTCGCGCGCAAGCTGGCGGTGGAAGTGAGGGCAAAGCTGGCGGAGGACCGCCGTTGCCTGGAGTCGAAGCAGACGAGTGCGAGCCCCGCCACACCCCATCCTGGCACGTCCGCGGCTGCGCGGTGATTCCGCCTGCTTTTGCGCTGATCGCAGGAATATGCGACGGTCCAGGCAGACAAAACGCGACCCCATCCATTTGCTCATTTTTTTGATTCAGGATGAATCAATCCGAAGCCTCGCACAACCTACGGACCGACTTCCTCCCTGACGCGCGCATAGATTGCTTCCGCGAAGGTTCCCGAAACCAGATATCGGATTAGTCCAGTCCGCCCCAGTACCAGCACGACGGCAGAGTTTTCATCCGCCAAATGCAGCTTCTGTTCCCAGGAATTCTGCTGCTGGTAGAGGATCACCGTTCGATCCTGTACGGAAGGAGGCATTCCGCTTCTGATTCCGGAAACAACCATGCCGCGAAACAGGCGAGGAACCGACTCCAGAAAGATCGCGTTATAGATTTTCAGGCGCGGGTAGTCCTTTGAGAGATGCAGTGCCCAGTTCCGGGCCTCGTGCCCGCCGGCCCGGCTGAAGGAGAAGATCACCACCGCTACCTCACCGCTTGCGGCGGCGGGCAGGTGGAGTGACCTGTTACTGAGCGTCTGGCCAGCAAGAGAGGGTAGCGCATCGCCAGGCTGTAGAGGTACGGAGCTGCCTTCGCCCCACGCCGGCGACACCAGCAACAGAATAAGGGTCCAGGCGTAAGGGGCTACATACATCCGTCGCATTGTGGCTTGTCTCCTTTCAGGGGAGCTGATTGGTCGCCGGTTTCCGGCGGTGAAATCGGCGCAGGATCTTATCGCGGAAGAATCGCCGGTCATCCGGGCCGAATTCGATGCCCATGTTCATCCCGACATTCATGCCCAGCATGGCGGCACTGCGCTCCAGCGAATTGGCGATCGAGGCCTCACTCGGCGGCAGCCACGCGGCAGGCGCGAATCCAGCTCCCAGAGCGGCGGCATAGTTGCCGAAGGCTGGCATCACCTTTCCCCCATCCGAGCGAGCCAGGAGGGTGTGCGTCAGAACATAGGCTGTACGACTCCACCTGTCATGCCTGCCCGATGGGGAGAAGCGCGGGTCCTCGTGGAATGCGGCGCCGACCGCGAAACCGCAGAATGCGCCAATCTGAAACTGGCCGCGCTGTGTCCCCAGGCGATCCAGATACCCTCGCTTGCCCTGACCCCACTCCTTTGGAGAATCCGTAGCTTCATCCAGACCGGCAAATGCCGCCGGGAAAAGCACGCTGGGCAGCGAATAGGTCTGGCGAATGTACATCCGAAACTTGTCGCCAGTCGTCAGCCGGGAAGCCGCTGGCGGAACGGCAACCTGCGCAGAGGACCTAATTGCGGCAAGGCATGCTGCTGCGATCAGCATCGAAAGCACGGCGCGGGTCATGAACAAACTTCTACGGTTTGTACAGATCCGGGGATTCACGCGGTTTGCTCGCTCTGGGCCACGATGCTGCCCTCCAGCTTCAGGGCATCTTTTGCAGGTTCTTTGAGAGATCCTGAACAACCATCCAGAAAACGAGGAGTCCGCTCAGCGTAATCAGGGTTGCTCGGATCCAGTGCGTGCTCATCGAGCGCAGGTACATCGGATCGAGTCCACCTTCCGGCAGCCTGGCATAATGGGTCTGAGCCTGCCACCGCCCCCAGAGCGCCGCCGTGAGCGCATAGATCAGCAGCTGGATTCCCACGTTCAGCCAGACAGGAGCCGAGGTCACTCCCGCCGGCCGCCACCAGATCAGCGCGAAGGCTCCGAAGAATGCGACCGCCGCCACCGGGAAGACGACGGGCTTGATCATCGCCCACCACGCGTTGTGATACGCAGAGAAGTCAGCGGGCGCGACATACGGCCAGAGCCTCCAGCCAAACTGGGTCATCCAGATATTGCCGACTCCGTAGAAAGTCGCCGCAAATGTCGTCATCAGCACCCACTGTGCTTTATTCATGGCTTCGTCTCCTTCCTCTTGGTTTGCCTTCTGCAGAGGCGGACGGCCCCGGCGTCTCCGTCGGCTCTGCATCCAGATACAGCCGCTCAGAACCCGTAAGCTCCTTCACCAGTTCATTCAGCAAGTCGACCAACTCGCGACGCCGGGACGCGGGCATGCCGTCCAGACTCCGGACCAGAACGCTGCCGGCGTCCATCTTCGGAGTTTTTGCAAACAGCTCGGCGCCCTTCTTCTCCAGCAGCAGCGGCTCCCTGCGCCGGTCCTTTGGATCCCGGCCCCGCCTGACCAGCTTTCTCTTCGTCAGCCCGTCTACCACATACACAAGGGTCGACGGTGCGACCCCCATCAGGCGGCTTATCTCGGCCATCGAGGTGATGCCGCGCGACAGATGGCGAAGTACGCCATGCTCAATCGCGCTGATGCCGGAATCATGTTGTTT
>JBKICP010000332.1:4774-9567 GCA_046567085.1 Acidobacteriota bacterium | reverse complement strand
GGGTGCTTTCCGCGGTGAATTCACCGCGGCCTCATTGAAGCGACGCAGCGCGCGCCGCTTTTTGCATTGCGCGGATCTTTCCGCGGTGAATTCACCGCGGCCTCATTGAAGCTTTGTGTCGGTTTTCACTCTGCTTCTGCTTCTTCTCTTTCCGCGGTGAATTCACCGCGGCCTCATTGAAGCCTCAAGGTCTGTTGCCGCGCTTTACCTGCATCGAGCTTTCCGCGGTGAATTCACCGCGGCCTCATTGAAGCTCCACGAAGACACCCGGCAGCACCGCCTCCAGACCCTTTCCGCGGTGAATTCACCGCGGCCTCATTGAAGCCCTTGAACGCTGTGCCATGTTCGCGAGTGATTCATTTGGAAGGCCGTGGTTTCTGAGATAGATACTTTCGCATCTCAAGCTCGCGCCGCGATTTCTGTAGTTCCGCGGCGATCAGCTTTTCATCCGGCAGGATGGTCTGATATTTGGCAGCAAGGACCTTGTTCGGCAAATTGTCGAGTGCGTAGTGGGCTTCGGCGGCTCCCTTTTCGGCACATAGGATCAGGCCGACCGGCGGATTCTCGTCGCGCTTAGTCCAGTGCTCGCGCGCGTAGTTCAGGTAAAGGTGCATCTGACCGCCATCGGCGTAGCTGAACTTCCCGACCTTGAGGTCGATGATCACCAGACAGCGCAATCGGCGATGAAAAAAGATCAGGTCGATGCGGAACCAGTTGTCGTCAATGCGAAGGCGTCGCTGACGGCCAACGAAGGCGAAGTCATCGCCGAGTTCCAGCAGGAAGTCGGCAAGGTGATTAATGAGCGCCTCCTCCAGATCCGATTCGGAATACTCGTCTTTGAGGTCGAGGAATTCTAGAATGAACGGGTCCTTCATAGCCTCTTCCGGCGTTATGGCGTCACGCGGTTCGGGCTGTTCCCCGCTTTCGAGCATAGAGGCTTTGTTCCTGGAGAGAGCGGTTCGCTCGTAGAACTGGCTTTGAATCTGCCGGTCCAACTGGCGCACGGACCAGCCCGAGCGCAATGCCTCTATTTCGTAGAATGCGCGCGCTTCCGGGTTCTTGACGGCCAGCAGCCGGACGTAGGCAGACCAGGGCAGCGGAAAGCAATGAGCCAAGAATTCTGCACTGTGGCTGCTCTTGCTTATCTGGTTGGCAGCAAAGGGCGTTATAGATTTTGCAGACACTGTCTGCAAAATCCTGCTCTCAGGCCACGAGAGATAAAAGCTCCTCATTTGCGCGATATTTCGCGCTCCGAAACCGCGGCCGAAGATACGGGAGAGGTCAGCAGCGAGCCGTTCAATTAATTGTTCCCCGTATTCCGCACGGGATTCTCCCTCCTGCTCCGACTGGACGATGCGATGCCCAATTTCCCAGTAGGCTGCAGTCATCAAACTATTGACGTGGCGAGCCGCGGCACTCCGCGCGGCATTGAGGAGAGCAACAATCCCGGACCGGATCGTCTCGTAATTCTCTGGCGATTTGGAAATCCTGCTCATGCTCCAATTCCTTCTCATATTACTGGTTTGTTCTGGATTCAAATCCCGATTCCAATGACTTGATCGCGTGCTGCCGACAGATCCTGTGTTGCTTCCAAGGCGGAGGATTTGCTGACTTCGATACCGAGTTGTTGGGCCAGCCGAATCACGTCGTCGGTGAACACGGTCGCTTCATGGCTGGCGCGGGAGACAGCAACATACCCGAACCGGGAATTGAGCAGGTCGGGATGGACTCCGGTGTCGGCGTTGATGAGAACGCGCTCGGCCGTGAGTCCCTGCGCACTGTGGCTGGTGACTGCGTAGCCGTGATCAAAATGGCGATTAGCCGTCGCATCGAATTCGATTTGGTGGCCATTGTCGAGGCGCGCTGAAATGTGACCGTCAGGTCTGATTGACTCGACTATCGCAAGGTCGCGGTTAGCGACACCGAGCGATTTTTCGGGCGCCGTGAACTGAATTCGGTCGCCGACCGAGAAGTTATGCACCGCCTCGCGGTAGACATTCACCCCGGCAAGTCGGCGGGGATCATAGGCAACGAGGTTCCCGGCAGGCAGCTCAACGGAAAGCAGATTCTCAGGTGCGTTGACGGCGACAACGGTGCCGTACGTTCCGGCCTCGATGCCGAGCCATTTGCTACCGCGCGCGTACCGCACAACGTCCCCGATTTCATAGCCACTTGCCCAGCGGCGCTCGGCGCCCGTCATCTCCTGTCGCTGGACGAGAACCCTGAACGGGTGATCCTCCGAGGCCAGCGTCCCCTGGGTCTTCAGTTCCTGGCGTACGGCGATATTCAGATCACGCCGGGACGCATTGTCGGGCGAGACGATGAGGGTCTTCTCCGGAGACTCGACGTAGCTGCGGGCGATTGTGCGAATGCGTTCGGTCGTGTCGTTGATTTCCCGAATCCGCCCCTGACTGTGCAGCGAATGGAGCGCACCCGGCACGTCGCCTTTGGCGAGAGACTCGACCGCAGATTTCAAAGCTGGGTCTTTCTGCCGCACAATTTCGTCGAGATGCGCTGTCCGCATTCCCGCCTGCTGCAGCTGCTCGAATGGCCGGCCAGCCTCGACGCCCTGATGCTGGCGCGTGTCACCGATCAGCAGCACGCGATCCTGTGCTCCTAGACGGTTCAGGAACTCTCGGATCTGATTCGTGCTGGCCAGACTCGACTCGTCTATGAAATAGAAGTGCTTGTTTTTCGACGTCTCACGGCTTGTCCCCCGGGCGAGGAACCCCTGCAGCGTTCCTGCTTCGACGCCGGCTTCTGCGAGTTGTCGCGCCGCGCGAGAAGTCGGCGCAAGCCCTTCGACCGAGTATCCCTGCGACTCCGCCGCTACACGGATGACGGACAGCACCGTTGTCTTTCCGGTGCCCGCATAGCCCTGGACACCCTGGATGCGGTCCTGGGAGCTGAGAACATCTTCGACCACGCTCTTCTGTGCTCGATTGAGATGGGCATGCTGATCGGACAGGGCGATCGCGTGGGAGCGGGAAAGGACCGGCTCCGCCGGGCGTCGCCCTTCGCCGACACGGCGCAGGATTTCATGCTCTGCTTCGATGGTTCGCGCCGTCGTAAACTGCCGAGCCGGCGAATTGCCGTGACGCCCGACCAGTTGGAATTCGCCCGAGGAGAGTCTCTCATTCAGGTTGGCACGCACCTGGGAGTACATCACTTCGCCCATGCCACGGCGAAGCCCATCCCGAATCAGAGCCCGCTCGTCGACAACCGCCTCGCGCTCGAAGTTCTTATCACGGGCAAAGGTCAGTGACTCGCGCACCCGGTCGATTGCCTGCGCTGGCTTCTCCTGGTGTTGATGCCGTTCCCGCGCCGCGCGGACGACAGCTTCAGCCTGGTGGCCGTACTCGGCGGCCAGTTTCCGATGGGCAGCCATAATGTCTGCGGTCGAATGAGCCGCCTTGCGGTCGCGCGTCGAATGCGCGGCGATTTCGGCGGCCTCGAAGCCGGTTCGGCCTGTCCGTTCGAGATATTCCCGGATTTGCTGGCTGCGCGGGCTCGATGCATCGAGGTACTCCTGCGTGTAACCCTTGATCTCGGGTGCTCCGCTGCGTCCAGCGGTGATTTCGTAACCCAGCTGCCGAAGCCGCCAGGTCAGCTCGGATTGGTAGATCGCTGTCGCGAACTGCTGGGACGCGAACAGGCTCTGCGGCTGCAGAGCGCGAAATTGGCCATTGTCCCGTTCTGTCAAATTGAAGATGACGGCATGGGTATGAAGTTGCGGCGCCACGTAACCATCGACGGGCCGAGCGGTGTCATGTTCGAACTTCGCAGCAATGAACTTCGATGTTGTTTCCGGCGGGTGGTTGCCGCCGATCCGCGCTTGCGTGTAGTGCTCCAGTTGCTCCAGAGCCCCCCGAACGCTCTCGCGATGTGCGTCCCGCACCCGGTGATCGGCGCCGACAAGCGCAGTCAGCGACACGGATTTCGGCGCTGCGAAAGTCGCATCCCAGCCGGCGCGGTGCTCCATTGTCCTGATCGCTTTACCCTCAGCGGTCTCGTACTGATACGAAGCGCGCTGCCGCACCAGCTGCTCTCCCGTTTCCGGGTGCTCGCCCTGGCTGAGCCGCGCGAAATCAGCGGCGGAAACTGCGCCCGCGAGTCCGAATCGCTCGGCGAGGTGACCCTGCCACTCGCCCTCGATCTCACCCTTCTGCGACCAGTAGTTCTGCTCCTTCGAGGTGAACTCTTTGGCGTGATAGGTCTGCGCCTGGCGGGCAGAAAGAGGTTTCGAAATCGTCAGCATCGCTCAAAGCTCCCGTCCAAAGGGGAGGATCGCCTGCTCATCCCGCGAGGCGGAGTTTGGCTCTCGTGGGGCTACAAGCTGCAGCTGCGGCTTCTCCTCGGTTGTTGGTTTTGGCGCCAGGGGAACAAGCGACGGGGCCTCTTTCTCGGCTGGCTTTTCAACCGCTTTCCTGGGTTCCCTCACGATGAAGTCTTCCTTCAAGCGCTCCAGGAACTTTTCCTGTGTGACCGGCAGCTCGAGGACCGGAAACGAGAATCGTGTCACATAGTTTCCGTGCTTCAGGAAAGCGTGCAGGTTATCGAGGCCGCTGATTTCCGAATCGAGCACAAGCGGTTCGGTCTGCCGGTCGAGGGAGAAATTCTTTCCCCGGCGAGTGCCGTCGAAGTGCGTCTCTTTCATGCGTTCGATTTCGACTTTACCGATCGCCCGGCTGACCCATTCGGCCGCGTTCGGTTCCGTCGTCTTGAGAAATATCTTGGTCGCCGGCTGCGAAAGCATGACCTCGGCAAGATGGCCGTAAACCACTTCGAGCTGC
>JBKICP010000332.1:0-4764 GCA_046567085.1 Acidobacteriota bacterium | reverse complement strand
GTGTGAAGCTGCGGGAGCTGCTGCAGGCTGGCCAGCTCGTCCAGGACAAACCACACAGGATGCTGCTCGGGCGTCGGCGCGCTGAGAAGGCGGAGAACGAGCATATCGATCCACAGGCTGTGCAGTGGTCGCAGGGCTTCACGTTCAGCCGGCTGCGATGTGATGAAGATCCAGCCCTTGCGCTCTTTCGACCACTCGCGGGCCGTCCAGGCGGCCTTGACTTCTTCTCTTTTGGGCAGCAGCCGGAAGCTGTCAGCAACGAGGCTCAGCGAACCGAGCACGCCGGATCTCTGGTTCGGGGCCGATGGGTCGATCAGGGAGGCAAGCTCGGTATCTTTAATCCGCCGATCGATTTCCTCCGGATGAGACATCCAGTCGACCAACTGCTGCGGCGTCGGCAGGTCGAGCAGCAGATGGGCAAAGATTTTCTGTGGACTTTCGACGAAGAACTCGCCCTTCCGGTCTTTGGTTGGTTGAAAAAGCGAGGCGGCAATGGTCCGCGCTTCAGCACGACGAACCAGCTCTTCCGAGGGACCCCAGTAGGGGCAGCGCCGGTCGAGGGGATTCAGGACGATGTCGCCACGCGACTCAGAGTAGAAGCGTTCCAGGAATTCGCAGGCCGGGTCGTGGATGATCGCCGAATGCCCGCGTGCCTGGATCTGACGGAGCATTTGCATGATGATCGTGGTCTTGCCGCTGCCGGTATCACCGATGATTTCGAAGTGCTGGTCTTCAGCGCGTTCGGAGACACGCAGAAGACCCCGGCTCTGGTCTACCTTGATTCCGATTCCGGTCCCCTGGACTGCCTTGTTGAACTGCTTTGGTGTGACGAGAACAGGCCCCTTTAGCCGCCGGCCGTACTTCATTTCCTTCCATCGCCGGATGTCTTTCGGAATCGACCATGGGAGCTGCAACAGGAAGAAAGCCGCTCCAAAGACCAGCTGCAATCCGAAGATGCCGGAAAGGGTCTGGCCGTCATAGACCTGCTGTCGCAGGTACTGCCGCACAACGGAGTCGGAAAGGGCGAGTGGCGCGCTGCGATAGAGGAAGATTATGCCTTTCCGTCGCGCGGAATCAGACAACTGAAGGGAAGTCGCCTTCCCAGTCGGCTGCGGTGTCGAGCCGGCTTCGACGTCGACGTCGCCGGCGTACCACACTCGACGCTTCGCATCCGACATGAGCAGCATGCGGTACTTCATATGGAAGGGCAGGGATACCGTGGCTGCACTCTTGACGTACGTGGGCAGGTAAAACTGCTGGAGCGGCGACAACGCAAAAATGAACCGGAAATACAGGAAGAATCCGGTTGCGATCAGCCCGAGGAACAGGGCGCCGAGCGTGTAGATCGGTTTGTGCGGAGGCCAGACGATGGTTTCCTTCCGGCCCCAGGTGACTTCAGCCATGATGTTCCTCCTCGTCTCCGTTTCTGTACTGCGCCAGGGCATCCTGGGCAGCGCGACGCTTGTTGGTTTTCACGTTGCGCATCAGATCCTGGCATTGCTCACGAGTCATCCGCTCGCCCGACGCGATGGCGGAAAGCACCCGCGTCAGGAACATCTGCAGACCGATGATCTCGACCATTTCCGGGTCGACGTCGGGCACATCAGACGACAGCTTGGCTTCGCGAAAAAGCACGTCGCGAATCCATTCGCCGAGCCGGACGCCACGCCGAGCAGCGGCGTTTTCCAGTTCGGCGAGCTCCTGGTCCGTCACTTTCGTGCTCGCCGTGACGGTGCGGAACTCGCGCCCGTTGCCCCGATTGGTATCGACGATGATTTCTGTCATTCGGATCTCCGTTTACGTGTGTTTACGGAGAGCGCTCTGCAGCGCTCTCGAAAATGCAAGTTGTAGAAACCAAACAAAGCGCTCTGGAGCGCCCCAGAGCGCTTTGCAGCGCCCTACGAGGGGTGGATTGTCGAGATTCAGCCGGTGCGCAGCACCGAACGGGCTTCTTCGGGTACTGACGACGCTTTCGGATCTGGCTGACGACGTGTCTCCACCCCGACAACGGGCGCCTTTCCGTTGGCTACCGGCTCGGCTCCGGCCCTGCGCACGCGCAGAGACGACGCAACTTTCGCCGATTCCCCGGACTTCAGATACTTCTGGAATTCGCGGTCTTTGGCGAACACATAGTTGAGCGCCTTGTCCACGACATCGTCAGCCGATCCGTGGACAAAGGCGGCGTAGTGGTCAATCAGACTGGCGGTGGCCGATTCGAGGCGAATGGTGGCGCTCACGTAGCGGCTTTGGGTGACTTCAATCAACGGCATTACGAACCTCCCTTGCGGGTGAAATCAGGCGATCTTCGTGCGGGTGATCATGCGCTCGGCCGTGAACGCGATCTCATGCGCCCGGGCAGAGCAAAGCTTGTCAGGAACCTCGAAGCGCCGGCGGAAGCGGAGCATCGTCACAACGTCGGCGATGGGAAGGCCATCTTTCAGCCAAAGCCACGCCGAGGCAACGTCTACCGTTCGCTGCGCGTAGTAGACGGGATTCGGCTTATCCGGGCGCTTTTCGGCCAGCGTCCGGGTCAGCTTGACCGGGTCCTTGCCGACGGCTAATTCGCCAAGGATCCAGGCCCAATCCTGCTCGGAATGTGAGTGCTTTCCTGCCGGCTTCAGGGGGTCGATCCGACCCGGGAAAGGGTCCGGATAAGGAAGCGGATCGGCGAGCTTAAAGTCGTGGCAATGCGCGGCTGATCCTCTCGGGTATTCGACCGTGACGAGGGGTGCCGGAGCGTACTTCCGGTTCAGGAATCCGGGCAGCCGAAGGACTCGATTGCAGTCGGTACAAGCGGGGTCGCCGCCGAAGGTGATGGCGAGCCGTTTGAGGAGCGTTTCCTGTTTCTCAAACGGGATGCCCTCGACCCGCCAAAGCACCTGGTATTTGCCTGGGGAGGTGGAGACGATTGCGGTCGGAAGCGGGACGGCATTCGAGTGCCGGAGAGCAGCCAGTTTCGCCTCTCCATCGGTATCGAGATCGAGGTACAAATGCCGGACCTCGGTGACGCATTCCTTGGTTCGCCTCCGGCTGCCGGAAATGAGAGGATTGGCGGTGAAATAGACGCTGGACCCGGTCGCGTTCTCATACGCCAGCCAGCTCAGATACCGGGGCGCGAGCGCGCGTTCGAGCGTGACGATTCGCTGGACGATGGTCGTCGGTGAGAAGCAACGAAGGACGATCGCAATCGTCTCATCGGCGCGGAACGAGCGGGTCAGGAAGTCGGCCGCGATCCCGGGGGCAATTCCATCTCTATGCGGCACAGTTGGCCTCCATGACAGGCTCGATCTGGAATCGCCTTCCGTCCCGGTCGTACCCACGAAGAGCCAGAACTTCCCGCACGATGCGGCGGCCCGGCTCGCGCTCGATATGAACCACGAAGTCGACTGCTTCGGCGATCTCGGCTTCCGTGTCGGAAAAGGTTGTCTGCGCGTGGCTGCGCATCACGAGATTCGCAAAGCGATGGAGAGCCTTTTCCGCGGAGTTGGCGTGAATCGTTGCCAGCGATCCGGAGTGGCCGGTATTGAAGGAATCGAGCAGCGTTCGCGCTTCGGTTCCGCGCACCTCGCCGAGGATGATCCGGTCCGGCCGCCAGCGCAGAGCCGACTTCAGAAGATCGTCGAACGAGATCCGGGCTTTAAAGGTATCGGTCTGGCATTCGGCGGCCAGCACGTTCGGCTTCTCGATGCGCAACTCGGCCGTATCCTCAATAACAACGATCCGTTCCTGCTCCGGAATCGCCTGGGCAAGGATGTTCAGCAGGGTTGTCTTTCCGGTTGCCGTTCCGCCACTGATCAGGACGGTCCTGCCGATGCGGATCTGCTCGTTCAGGTAGTCCGCAAGCGATCGGCTTAAGGTGCCCCGGGCGATCAGGTCATCCATGGTGAAGCGGCGGCTCGTAAACTTCCTGATCGTGACCGCCGGGGCAGGCCGCACAACGGGTGGAATAACCGCGGCGATGCGGCTGCCATCGGGCAGTTGTGCGTGGAGCAGGGGGCTGTCTTCATCGAGGCGCTTCCCCAGGTGATTCGCGATCACTTCGAGCCCCGTTCGCAGCTTGCTCGCGTCGAACCGAACGCTTCTCTCCGGGCGGATGATCCCGTCACGCTCATACCACCACGTCCCGTCGGGATTGCCCATGATCTCGCTGACGCTTTCGTCGAGCAGAAGCGGCTCGATGGGGCGAAGGAAAGGAAGCAGCAAATCGAAGCTCATAGCGCACCTCCAGGAAGGAGGGAAACCGGCCTATGCGGCCGGCTCCTCCCCGGTGTCCTGGTCGTCCGGGCCGGCCTTCTCGGCCCGGTCGAGCTTCAGGATGGAATCGACGCGGATTTCCCAAAAGCGCCGCTTGAAGTCGGAGTTTTTGGTCGCGATTTCGCGGCTGCGCAGTTCGCCCTCAACCTGAACGTGGGTGCCCTTGGTGAGCGTGGCGGCAAACTCAGCGAGCTTGCCGAAAACGACGCAGCGATGCCATTCGGTCTGCGCGACGTACTGGCCGCTCTTCCTGTCCTTGTAGGAGGACTTGGTCGCGAGCGAGAGGGTTGTGAAGCTGCGATTGTTGGCGTTGCGAACTTCTGCGTCGCCGCCGAGGAATCCGATGAGGCTGACTTTGTTCTGGTACATAATCTCGTCTCCGTTTTGTTGAAATTCCCGCATCTTGCTCGGGTCACGCCCAGCGAAGCCAGCGAGGGGCCCGGCTCCCAAGGCCGAAGCTCTGCATTTACGGAGGCTCCGAAGGAATCTCTTCGCAGCACTTCGCCAAGA
>JBKICP010000331.1:0-4000 GCA_046567085.1 Acidobacteriota bacterium | reverse complement strand
TCCGTCTCCGCACTCAGCATACATGAATAGTTTTTATCGAAAAGCTAAGAATTACAAATTTGCTTTATGCTCCGGCCTTTGCAAGACTGTATCTTCGGGGCGCAAAATGGCTTCCGGGGATACCGATGACCCAGAATCGTATTCACTTTTTTGACACCACGCTGCGGGATGGCGAGCAGTCGCCCGGTTGCAGCATGACCCATCATGAAAAGCTGGCCCTGGCGCACTCCCTCGCCGGCCTCGGCGTCGACATCCTCGAGGCCGGTTTTGCCATTGCCTCCGACGGCGACTTCGCCGCGATCTCTGCCATCGCCGCCGAAATTCGCGGACCCAAAATCGCCTCTCTCGCCCGCGCCCGCCGCGAGGATGTCGAACGTGCGGCACAGGCCGTCGAAAAGGCCGCGCGCCCGCGCATTCACGTCTTCCTCGCCAGCTCCGACATACATCTTCAGTACAAGCTGAAGATGAGCCGCGCCGAAGCCCTCGAACAGGCGGCCAAAATGGTCGCCCTGGCCCGTTCCTATGTCGACGACGTCGAGTTTTCTCCCGAGGACTCCACCCGGACCGACCCCGAATTCCTCTGCCAGTTCGTCGGCGCAGCCATCGCCGCCGGCGCTACCACCATCAACCTGCCTGACACCGTCGGCTACGCCACGCCGGAAGAGTACGCGGCCATGTTCGCCATGATCCGCGATCGCGTCCCCGGCGCCGATCGCGTCATTCTCTCCACGCACTGCCACAACGACCTCGGTCTCGCCGTTGCGAATACCCTGGCCGCAGTTCGCGCCGGAGCCCGCCAGATCGAGTGCACCATCAACGGTATCGGCGAGCGCGCCGGTAACGCCGCCCTCGAAGAGATCGCCGCCGCCATCCACGTCCGCGGCGACGCCTATCCTTATCAGCACAACCTCAGGCTCGACCAGCTGTATCCGGTCAGCCAGAAGCTCTCCGAGACCATCAGCTTCGGACCCGCTCCCAACAAAGCTGTCGTGGGCACCAACGCCTTCGCGCATGAGGCTGGAATCCACCAGCACGGTGTGCTCTCCAACCCTCTGACCTACGAAATCATGACGCCGGCGTCCGTGGGCGTCCCGACCAACCGCATGGTGCTCGGAAAGCATTCCGGCCGCCACGCGCTGCGGTCCCGTCTGGAAGAGCTGGGATACCGTCTTTCCCCGGCCGATCTCGACATTGCCTATCGCGCTTTTACTGAACTGGCCGATCGCAAGAAGGCCATCTACGACCAGGATCTGATCAACCTCGTAGCGCATCATCGCCGTCACGAGGATCTGATCTCCGCCGAACCGGCGGTCAACTAAGCCATCGGTCGCACTGCGGCCGGCTCAATCGCCGTCTCCGTGGCGGCTAAGGGAATTCATGACGAAGAAGCTGAAGATTCTCATTGTTGCCGGCGACGGCATCGGGCCGGAAGTCACCGGCGAAGCGGTTCGGATCCTGAAATCCGTGGCCGAACTCGGCGGATACGATTTCCAGTTCCGCAGCGAGCTGATCGGCGGAGTCGCCATCAAAGCCGAAGGCACTCCCCTCCCGAAAAAGACCCTGAATGCCGCTCTCGAAAGCGACGCCGTTTTCCTCGGAGCCGTCGGCGGCAATGAATTCAACAGCCTGCCGCCCAGCGAGCGCCCGGAAGCCGGCCTGCTCCAGATTCGCAATGCCCTCGGCGGCTTTGCCAACCTGCGTCCCTCCTTCGCATGGCCGGGCCTCGGCGCCAACTCGCCTCTGCGCCCCGAAGTTGTCGAAGGCGCCGACATCCTTTTTGTCCGCGAGCTGCTCGGCGGCCTCTACTTCGGCCAGCCCCGCCAGTGGGATAAGGAAGCCAACGCCGCATGGAACACCATGCGCTACACCCGCGACGAAGTCGCCCGCGTCGCCCGTGTCGCCTTCGATCTCGCGGCAAAGCGGCGCAAAAAGCTCACCTCCGTCGACAAGGCCAATGTTCTGGAAGTCTCCCAGCTCTGGCGCGCCACCGTCACAGAAATCGGCAAACAGTATCCCGAGGTCACCCTCGAGCACCAGTACGTCGACGCCATGGCCATGCACCTCATGAACACCCCGCGCAACTTCGATGTGGTCCTCACGGAAAACCTCTTCGGCGACATCCTCTCCGACGAGGCCGCCGTCATCACCGGATCGCTCGGCATGTTGCCCTCCGCCACCATCGGCGGCAGCGTCAACCTCTATGAGCCGGTCCACGGATCGGCCCCGGACATCGCCGGCAAGGGTATCGCCAATCCGCTGGGCGCGATCCTCACCGCCGGCATGGTCCTGCGCTACTCTGCCGGCCTCGATCAGGATGCCGATGCTGTGGAGCTGGCCGTTCGCCGCGTGCTCGAGCAGGGAGGCCGCACCGCCGACCTCGCCCGTGGCAACGCTTCCGTCCCCGTGCTCTCCACCCAGGACATGGGCCGCCGCGTCCATGAGGTCCTCAACGAGATCATCGACCGCCGTCAGGCAATGCACGCCGTCTAGGAACTCGCCGCACCACTGCGGCGCTTTCGCACAACAAGATTCGAGAAGGAAAAATGACAGAGAATCCGAAAACACTCTTTCAGAAAGTCTGGGAAACGCACCTGGTGGCCGAACCGGCCAACGAGCCTGCGCTTCTTTATATCGATCTGCACCTTGTCCATGAAGTCACCTCGCCCCAGGCCTTTGAAGGTCTGCGCCTCACGGGTCGCAAACTGCGCCGCCCGGACCGCACCGTGGCCACCGTGGATCACAACGTCCCCACCACCGCCAATCGCCTGGTCATCGAAGACCCCATCGCCGCAAAGCAGATTGAAACCCTGAGAAAGAACTGCGCCGACTTCGGCGTCACCCTTTACGACGTCCAGTCGCCGCGCCAGGGCATCGTGCACGTCATCGGCCCGGAGCTCGGCATCACCAAGCCCGGCATGACCATCGTCTGCGGCGACTCCCATACCTCCACCCACGGCGCGCTCGGCGCTCTGGCCTTCGGCATCGGCACCTCGGAAGTCGAGCACGTCATGGCCACCCAGTGCCTGCCGCAGTCAAAGCCGAAGACCTTCCGCATCTCCGTCGAAGGCGAGCTGCCGCAGGGCGTTGGCGCCAAGGACATCGTCCTCGGCATCATCGGCCGCATCGGCACCGACGGAGCAACCGGCTGCGTCATCGAGTTTGCCGGTTCGGCCATCCGCTCCCTCAGCATGGAAGGCCGCATGACCGTCTGCAACATGAGCATCGAAGCCGGTGCCCGCGCAGGCATGATCGCGCCCGACGAAACCACCTTCGAGTGGCTCAAAGGCCGCCCCTTTGCCCCGCAGGGCGCTGCCTGGGACAAGGCCGTTGCCGAGTGGCGCAAGCTGGCCACCGACCCCGGCGCGAAGTTTGATCGCGAGCTGGTCATCCCGGCCATTGAGATTGAACCCTTTGTCACCTGGGGCACCAATCCCGGCATGGTCGTTCCCATCACCTCGCAGGTGCCCGATCCGGCCGCCGCGCAGTCGGAAGCCGACCGCCGCTCCTGGACCCGTGCCCTCGAATACATGGACCTGAAGCCCGGCACGCCCATCGAAGAGATTGCCATCGACCGCGTCTTCATCGGCTCCTGCACAAACTCCCGCATCGAGGATCTCCGCGCCGCCGCCAAAGTCGCCGCCGGCCATCATGTCCATCAGAAAGTCCGCGCCATGGTCGTTCCCGGCTCGCAGCTGGTCAAGGCTCAGGCGGAAAGGGAAGGCCTGGACAAAATCTTCCGCGAAGCGGGCTTTGAGTGGCGCGAACCCGGCTGCTCCATGTGCCTCGGCATGAACCCCGACACCCTGGAGCCGGGCGAACGCTGCGCCTCCACCAGCAATCGCAACTTTGAAGGCCGCCAGGGCCGCGGTGGACGCACCCATCTGGTCAGCCCCATGATGGCGGCCGCCGCAGCCATCACCGGCCGCTTCACTGACGTGCGAACCTGGGAATTCAAAAAGGAAGAGGTGCTGGCCTAATGGAAAAGTTCCGGACTCTCGCA
>JBKICP010000330.1:0-4370 GCA_046567085.1 Acidobacteriota bacterium | reverse complement strand
CCGGCCGTTCAGCGCCACCGGCCAGCCTTCATGGAAGCGCACCGTCACTTCCTCGCGCGCCACCGCCACATCGTCCCGCCAGAAGGCCACACCCATAATCGGCTCAACGATGCGGATGCTGCTGCTCAGCTGCTCCAGATCCTTCGCCTCATGCGTCGCCCCCAGCAGGTTTGAGTCCGTCGAGTACGCCTTCTCCGCCGACATCTTGTACGCGAACCCCGACCGGCGCATGAACTCCGACATCTCCGCGCGCCCGCCCAGCTCCTCGATGAACGCCTCGTCCAGCCACGGCTTATAAACCCTCAGCTCCGGATTCACCAGCAGTCCATAGCGGTAGAAGCGCTCGATGTCGTTGCCCTTGAAGGTGCTCCCGTCGCCCCAGATGCTGACGTCGTCTTCCTTCATCGCCGTCACCAGCATCGTCCCGGTCACCGCCCGCCCGATCGGCGTCGTGTTGAAGTAGGTCACGCCCGCCGTCGATATATGGAACGCCCCGCTCTGCAGCGCCGCCAGTCCTTCCCGCACCAGCTGCGCCCGGCAGTCGATCAGCCGCGCCTTCTCGGCCCCGTATTCCAGCGCCTTGCGCGGAATCTGTTCGTAATCCTTCTCGTCCGGCTGCCCCAGATTGGCCGTGTACGCATAAGGACGCGCGCCCTTCTGCTTCATCCAGTGCAGCGCGGCGCTGGTGTCCAGCCCTCCGGAAAATGCGATCCCAACCTTCTCCCCGGCTGGCAGGTGTTCCAGAATATTCGACATAGAGCGTTTACGGCCCCTTCAATAAGAATCAGTGCTTCAGTTGCAGCTTCTTGACTGATTCTAGAGCCTGCTATTCGCTTTCGCGCTGATCCGCCGGCATTCGGTCCCCGCCGGCATCCGCGCCCCGCCGCCCCGCCGCAATCCGCAGACGGCCTTTACCATGGAATTACCTCATGGATTCCGCATCCCCTGCTGCTTCTGCTCACCCAACCCGGATGGCCATCGCTCTGGCTTTCGTCAGCGTTTACATCTGCTGGGGCGCGACCTACACCGCCATGAGCATCGGCGTCCGCCTGCTCCCCGCGCCCATCCTCGCCGGAACCCGCATGATTATCGGCGCCACCATCATGCTCACCGCCTGCGCCCTCGCCGGCAAAAAGCTCTTCTACGACCGCCGCACCATGGGATGGCTCGCCCTCGTCGGCTTCCTCATGCTCTTCTGCGGCAACGTCGGCCTGGTCTGGAGCGAGAAATACGTGCCCAGCGGCCTCGCCGCCCTCATCGTCGCCATCATGCCGCTGCAGGCCGCCATCATCGAGAGCCTCCTGCCCTCCGGGGAACGCCTCCGGCGTCGCGGCATCCTCGGCCTCCTGCTCGGCCTCGTGGCGCTCGGCGCTCTGCTCTGGCCCCGCCTCCATGAAGCCCTCGAGCCTCACCAGGCAGGCCGGACCATGCTCCTGCTTCCTGCCCTGGTGCTTCTGCTCGGAACCCTGAGCTTCGCCAGCGGCTCCGTGATCTTCCGCCATCAGCGGCTCCCCGTGCACCCGCTCGTCGCCGCGGGATGGGAGATGTTCGTTGCCGGAGTCTGCAATCTCATCCTCGCCACCTCCCTCTGGCAGTGGCCCTATGCCGTCTGGAATGAGCGCAGCTGGGCCGCCATCGGCTACCTGGTGCTCTTCGGCTCCCTCCTCGGTTTCTCCTGCTATATCTGGCTCATCCACCACGTTCCCGTCGCCAAAGTCGCCACCTATGCCTATGTCAATCCAGTGGTTGCGGTCATTCTGGGGGCTTTGGTTCTGGGAGAGCACATGCAGCGGTCCGAATACTTCGGCATGGTCGCCGTGCTCGGCGCCGTCGCTCTGGTCACCTCGTCGCAGATGAAAAGCGGCCGCAAGGCTGCCGAAATCGAAGTCAATCCCGTCGAAAGCGAGGCATAAACATACCGTCCCCTGCCATGGCCCGCCGGGGTTCCGGACGCCCTCAATTAATTCTCCGCCTTCAGGTTGCCCTCGCCACAGCTTCTCCCATCCAGATAAGATGGATGGGCACTCCTCACCCGGATTCCCATCCTTTCCGGGTATTGCTGCCGCGGATACTGGGCCCTTATTGAACAAGCTTTTTCCCCTCCGTAATGCCCTGTTCAAGGTGCATGCGGATACTGGCCTCAGGACTGCGCCCACGGGAGGATTCATGGCCGAACTGCGAAAGATCTCCTATCTCTGGAAAGACCCCGAAACCGCAAAGGACTACGCGACCGCCGTTTCGCTCCACAGCCACACCAATCAATCCAGGGAAACGCTCGACTTTCTCGCCACTCTCGGCAACCAGTACCCCCTGCTGCGCCCGCTGCTTGCTCACTACGAGCGCCGCTCCCGCGAGCGCCACAACACTCCCGTCAACTACGCCCTCGCCTACTGGACCCCGCCCCTGACTCCAAAGCTGGCCTTCGACCTGGAGACCGGCCAGATTCAGCGCAAACTCGGCCTCATGCCCCTGGTCTCCATCACCGACCACGACACCATCGCCGCCCCCATGCTCCTCCGCACCGTCGCCTCCGCCCGTCATATCCCCGTCTCCGTCGAGTGGAGCGCGCCCTTTGGCGGCGATCAGGCCTTCCACCTCGGCATCCACAACCTGCCCAGCGATCAGGGCCCCGCCTGGATGAAAGTCTTCGAGGAATACACCGCCAGTCCGAACGAAACAAAGCTCACCGAGATCCTGGCTGCCCTCCACGCTCTGCCCAATGTCCTCATCGTCTTCAACCACCCCATGTGGGATCTCTACCTCATCGGCGAAGACAAGGCCGCCCAGCGCGTCCGCGATTTCATGGCCGCGAATCACCGGTACATCCACGCTCTGGAACTGAACGGCCTCCGCCACTGGAAAGAGAATCGCGCCGTCAAGCGCATGGCCCAGCAGTGGAACAAGCTCCTCATCTCCGGCGGCGACCGCCACGGTCTGGAGCCCAACGCCAACGTCAATCTCACCAGCGCCGCCTCCTTCACCGAATTCGTCCACGAGATTCGCTACGAGGGCCGCAGCCACGTTCTCTTCATGCCGCAGTACGCGCAGCCGTGGAAGCACCGCATCCTGCAGTCCACCCTCGACGCCATCCGCGACTATCCGGATTTCCCCCAGGGCTCGCAGGTTTGGGACCAGCGCGTCTATCACCCCGATGCCCAGGGCGTCATTCGCCCCATTCGCGAACTCTGGCCTGCCGGCGTCGCCCCGGCCTGGATGAACTTCATCATCCGCTCCGTGCTGCTCATGGGCCGCCAGCCCGTATCCGCCAGCCTGCGCCTCGCATGGAGCGAATCCCGCGACCTCAAGTTCGCTCTCGGCGAAGACGCCATCAGCTAATCCGCCAAACTTCTCATCCGCACAAAAAAATCCGCCGCTGCCCGGGATCACCCAGTCAGCGGCGGATTTTCCTTTCGGTCTGTCGCCCTACTGCGCCGCCCGCACCGAGAACGCCTCAAAGCTGTGCGGCAGCACTTTGATCGTGAAGCTCGTCCGCTGCGGCGCTCCCGGAATCCCGCTCCGCTGCCACCACGGCAGCGTCGACTTCGCCTTCGCAGCCGCGCTCACCGTCGCGCCCGTCACCAGGTTGCGGATCGACTGCGCGCTTCCCTTCACCCGCACCGTCACCGTCACCGGCTCGTCCCGGAACGACTGCACCACAAACGTCCCGTTGTCGTACTCCATCAGGCTCACCTGGCTCGGAGCTTTCATAATCTCCGGCAGATTCTCCCCAACATATTCCCGCAGCGTGTTCAGCACGCCTTCCGGCAGGTTGTAAAGATCGTTGTAGTTGTCCGGAATCGTCAGCACATACAGATTGCCCTTGCCATAGCGGTCCATCAGCAGAATCGGCGCTCCGTGTCCGTTGGCCGTTCCGCGAATCAGCGGCCACGCATCGTTGGTGAAGTAATCCACCTCGGGGAACATCAGCGGCTTCGACGTTCCCAGATTGTTCCCGTTGCCCGCTCCAAAAGCTCCCCAGTACTTCGTCGGCAGCAGCTGATCGCCCGGCATCCGCAGCTGGCAGATTTGCGCAATCTCCTTCGGAATCCGCCGCAGCAGCCCCGTCGTAATCACCACATTGCCGCCCGCCATCAGATGCGCCTTGATCTTCGCCAGAATCGCCGGATCGTGCGCCGCCGCCGCCGTCAGCAGCACCGTCTTCGCCTGCGTCGGAAATTCCGGATACATCTCCACCGGAATCCCATCCTCGCCCAGATAAACCGGCAGAAAATCCTCGCCCGTTGAGTTCAGTGGCCGATAAACCGCCACTCCCAGCGGATTCCCCAGCTGGCCCACCACCGGATCGATCTCGTTCAGCGCCTTGCCCGCCACCGCCGCGAAATCCGGCGTCGAGTGCGGCCACCACTTCT
>JBKICP010000329.1:0-7955 GCA_046567085.1 Acidobacteriota bacterium | reverse complement strand
GGCGGCGTCGATGGAGTTGCCGCCTTTCCTGAGGATGGCGACACCCGCGTCGGTGGCGAGATGGTGCACGCTCACCACCATGGCGTGGGGTTCGACGATGGGATATTCGCTTTTGTAGTCGGTGTCGGCCGGCGCAGGGGCTGGCGTTTGCGCGACAGCGGGAATCGCGAGCGCGGTGACAAGGGCGGCGGCGATCGGCGGGCAAAGGGTACGGAGCAGAGAGATTTTCATCGGCGAGGCTGGGGTGTGGATGGGAGCATTGTAGCGGGAGAAGCAGACGGAGCGGATAGCCCGGGGCTGAGGGGGGCGGGTTGGGAGGATATCCTGCCGCTCCAGGTGAGCCTTTGGAACGCTCGTCGACGGCACATGGTTTGACCCTCCGCAATTCGGGCGCATAGACTGAAGGGCAGTTCTTCCCTCCAACCTATATATGTCGTTGCTTTCCCGCCATTTCCCTTTGTTGTTGCTGCTTGCGGGATCTATGTTGTCTGTCCCGGGCCTGGCGCAGCAGAATCAGCCGCCGCGGTCGGGGCAGTCCTCGTCCAGTTCGAGCCAGGTTCCGAATCTGACCCCGACGCAGATACCGTCGCCGCCGAGGCCGGCTCCTCCGGTGGAGCCGAAGCTGTCGACGGCGCCGGCGCTGATCGATCCGGCGGGTCCGGACGTGAGCCTCGAGACGAGTGAAGCGATGTTTTACGTCGGCGTGGCGATGAATGCCTGCGGATACAACCGGGGGCTGGACGAGTCCGATCCGGTGCGTAAGGCAATTCGCGAGCAGGTGAATGCGGCCCTGGCGGCCTCGGCGCCCGGACGCGACGACCGGGACAAGCTGTGCGTGTTCATGAATCAGCATCAGCCGGAGAACGAGTCGCACAACCTCGCGCAGTACGTATCGCTGGCGCTGTATCTGAGCCCGCCGCCGCAGCTCACGCCGAGCGTGGACGAGCAGGATCTGCCGCCCGACGCGAATGCGGTGGAGAACGTGCTGCCGCTGATCCGGCACCTGGCCAGCGACATCGATCTGCACCACATCTGGGTGGAGAACCGCGAGGCCTACGACACTCTGGCGAACAACCTGCACAATCCGCTGTCGCAGATGATTGTGAGCACCAACTACTACCTCAAGATGCCGGCGTCGTCGTACAGCGGGCGGCATTTTCTGGTGGTGGTCGAGCCGATGTTCTCGCCGGCAGAGACCAACGCGCGCGTTTACGGATCGGATTATGTGGTGGTGGCGTCACCGCGGAACGGCCAGATTCCCATGGATCTGGTGCGGCATGCGTATCTGCACTATGTGATCGAGCCGCTGTTGTACGCGCGCGCCAGTTCGATCGACCGGCTGAATCCTATTCTGCGCGCGGTGGACGACGCGCCGCTGGATTTTGAATTCAAGAGCGATGTTGTGCCGCTGGTGATCGAGTGCCTGATCCGCGCCATCGAAGCGCGCACGATGAATACCGGCATCCCGGATGTGCGGGTTCCCTCAACGCTGGGACACGCTGAGACGGAGCAGTACGAAGAAGCGCGCACGGTAGCGCAACAGCGCCAGGAAGCGGTACGGCAGGGGGTTGTGGATCACGACATGACCCAGGGCTACGTACTGACGCAGTACTTCTACAACCAGCTGAAGTCGTTTGAGAAGAATCCGGAGAGCCTGAACGAGGCGATCGGGCCGATGGTTTATGGCATGGACGTGAGCGAGGAGATCCATCGCGCGCGGCAGATCACCTTCGATACGCACGGGGAAGGCGACATTATGAGCCATTCGCCGCAGCGGCCGCTGCAGCCGAAGGCCCTGGATCTGGCCGAGCTGAAGCTGATGAAGGGCGATGTGGCGGGAGCGACGGCGATCGCACAGAAAGCTCTCGATACGCACACAGGCGATCCGGGGCAGGCGAACTTTGTTCTGGCGCGCGCCGACCTGCTGAGCGGCAAGATCGACGACGCGGAGGCGGCGTTCCGGAATACGCTGGCATCGACGAAGGACCCGCGCCTGCTCGCGTGGTCGCATATCTATATCGGGCGCATCCTTGACGTGGAAGACAAGCGCGAGGATGCGGTGGCGGAGTATCGCGCAGCGCTGGCGGCGCGCGACGGCCAGCCGGACACGAGAACTGCGGCGGAGCAGGGGATCAAGAAGCCGTTCACACTGCCGAGCCAGGACGCTTCCGACAACAGCAGCGGAGATCCGGCAGGGCCGAAGGGCGGGGCGGCGGCGACAACGGCGCATCCCCAGAAGTAGCTCTGCAATAATTGATGGAGCGGCCCGCGCATGGAGTTCCCTGCACAGCGTCCCGCCACCTGTTCGCTATGCCTCCGCCGGTTGAATCCTCCGTGGCCGATCCTGCAGCGCCCGAAGAACTGGAAAAAGTTCTGGATCACCGCTTCGCCGACGCGGAATTGCTGCGCCGCGCGCTGACCCACAGTTCGCTGGCGCACGAGCGGGGGGCCGCAGAGCCGCAGCGCGAGGACAACGAGACGCTGGAGTTTCTGGGGGATGCGGTCGTCGGCATGGTTGTGGCTGAGCAGTTGTACCGCCGTTATCCGGAGCTTTCCGAAGGGGATCTGACGCGACTGCGGGGAGCGCTGGTGAGCCGGCGGCATCTGGCGGAAGTGGCGGCGGCTCTGGACCTGGGGCGTTTCCTGCTGTTGGGGCGCGGCGAAGAGCGGAGCGGCGGGCGCACCAAGACGGCGCTGCTGGCGAATGCGATGGAGGCGGTGATCGGCGCACTGTATCTGGATGCGGGCCTGGAAGCGGCAAAGGCGCTGATCGAGGCGCGCGTGATCGCACCGGCGGTGGGCGCACTGCGGGAGCAGATTTCGGCACGGGGCAGCATGGGAGACTACAAGTCCGTGTTGCAGGAGATGCTGCAGGCGCGCAAGCAGGGGCAGCCGGAGTACAGCATCACCGCGGAGATCGGGCCGGATCATCGCAAGCGCTTCTTCGTGGAGGTTCGCGTTAGCGGCACGGTGCTGGCAGAAGGCGAAGGCCGCACGCGCAAATACGCGGAGCAGGATGCCGCAGGGCGGGCAATCGAAAAGCTGAGAGCAGACCCGCATGCAGCGGAGGTGCGGGCATGAGCGTCCCTTCGCAGACCGGCGGGCAGGGGCAGCCCGGAACCGCGCCTGCGGTCGAGTCCGGTATGCCACTGGCGCAGCCCGCGCCGAGACCGACCGCAAAGCGCAAGGTCGTGCTCTATCCGGGATTTCTGGAAATGACGCGGTCGCTGTTTGTGGTGCTGGTGATCGCGCTGTTCATCCTGACTTTTGTGGTGCAGCCGTTCCGCATTCCGTCGGAGTCGATGGAGCGGACACTGCTGGTGGGCGATTTTCTGCTGGTGAACAAGATGGCGTACGCGCCGCCGGGTGAATGGGCGTGGCTGCTTCCGTATCGGACGGTGCAGCGCGGGGACGTGATCGTCTTCCACTTCCCGCCGAACCCGTCGGAACACGTGGTGAAGCGGGTGATCGGATTGCCGGGGGATCACGTCCACCTGGAGAACGGGCTGGCGTGGGTCAACGGGAGGCGGCTGGAGGAGCCGTGGGTGATCTTCGAGCCGGCCTATCCGGACGATTTCCGGGACAGTTTTCCCACCGAGCTGTACACCGACCCCGGCGTGGACGCGCACTGGTGGATGCAGATGCGGACGGATGTGCGCGAAGGAGATCTGGTGGTGCCGCAGGGCTACTATTTCGTGCTGGGGGACAATCGCAATTTCAGCCGCGACAGCCGCTACTGGGGTTTCGTCCCGCGCGACCACCTTGTGGGACGGCCCTTCATGATCTATTTCTCGCTGCGGGAGCCGTCGGCGACCGATGTGGCGCAGATGGCGGATGATAGACTCGGACAGAAAAACGATCTGTGGGACAGGATCGTGAATCTCGCGCGCTGGAATCGCATGATGCGCATTGTTCGCTGAGGATGACCTGAAGCTGATGGCAGAAGCCGAGGAGAAGCAGCACTCGAAGCATAAACACGAAGAAACTCCGCTGGAGGCGTTTGCCTCGATCTGCGGAGTGCTGGCGGTTGGCCTCTTCGTTCTCGTCTTTGTCTTTCAGAACTTCGCCATTCCATCGTCTTCGATGGTTCGGGCGCTGCTGGTGGGCGATCACGTGCTGGTGGACCGCATCACCCTGGCGCCGCCGGCGCGCTACGCTCCCTTCGTCTACTACCGGGACGTGCGGCGCGGCGACATCATCGTCTTCTTCAAGCCGACGCTGGAGCCCAATGGCGACCACCTCTTCCTCGTGAAGCGCGTGATGGGGCTGCCGGGGGATCACATCCATTTGCAGGACGGGGTGGTGTACCGCAACGGTGTCGCGCTGAACGAACCCTATGCGGCGAAAGCGGCTCCGGGCGACTATGACGCTTATCGCGACGAGTTTCCCGCAGTTTCGCCCAGTGCCAGCACGAATGTAACCGCGGAGTGGGCCGAGGCGTTGCCCGGTTATGTCCACGGTCAGGATCTGGTCGTCCCGCCCGGTATGTATTTCGCCATGGGCGACAACCGCCCGGTGAGCCTCGACAGCCGCTACTGGGGATTCGTCCCGCGCGGCAACATCGTCGGCCGTCCGCTCTTCGTCTACTGGTCTTTTGAAACGCCGGAGTCGCAGGAGTATAAGACTTCACTGACCGACCGCGTGGGGTGGATTCTGCACGAAACGATCCACTTCTTCGACCAGACGCGCTGGCGGAGAATGTTTCATCGAGTGAAATAGCTATGCCTTCGCTGGAGGATCTGGTGTCCTCCGAGGAGTCCCAGAGCCCTCGGCCCTTTCCGTGGCGGCGCGTGGCCGTAGCTGCGGCGATCGTCGTGCTGCTGCTGATGGCGATCTTTCTGCCGCCGCTGATCAACCTGGGCAAATACCGTCGTTCGATCACGGCCAGCATGTCGGAGGCGCTTGGGCGTCCCGTGTATGTCGGGGATATGCAGCTGCGTCTGCTGCCGACGCCGGGGATCGTGATGAGCGATCTGACGGTGGATGAGGATCCGGCCTTTGGGTATGAGCCGGAGCTGCACGCGAGTTCGGTGGTGGCGTCGCTGCGCATTACCTCGCTGTGGCGCGGGCGGCTGGAAGTGAGCCGCATCAGCCTCGACGAAGCGAATCTGAATCTGGTACGCAGCACGGCAGGCCAGTGGAACCTGAGCTCGATCCTGCTGCGGGCCTCGCAGATTCCCAACGCGCCGACCTGGCAGCGCCACGCCAGCGCGCGGCCTCGTTTCCCGTACATCGAAGCCACCAATGCCCGCATTGACTTCAAAGGCGGCGTGGAGAAGCGGCCCTTCTCGCTCATGAGCGCAGAGTTTTCGATGTGGCAGGCGGGCGACAACGAGTGGCGGCTGCGCCTGCGCGCGCAGCCGGTGCGCACCGACCTGCAACTGCGCTTACCGGACACCGGCGAACTCAACGTGGAGGGTTCGCTGCGGCGCGCCGCCTCGCTGGAGGCCATGCCGGTGAGCCTCGATGCGGAGTGGAGCGGCGCGCAGCTGGGGCAGGTGACGCGTCTGCTGGCCGGCATGGACACGGGATGGCGTGGCGATCTGGATGTGACGAGCAGGATCCGCGGCAATCTCGGCGACCTGCAACTGCAGTCACGGGTGCGGGTAGGCGATCTGCGACGCCTTGAATTTCAGCCGGCGTCTCCGATGCAGGTGGACGCGACCTGCCGCAGCGAGTATCACCGCACGGCGCATCTGTTCGACAACATCACCTGCTTCTGGCCGGTGGGCAGCGGACATCTGCTGCTCACGGGGAGCGTCCAGGGATTCGAGGATCCGAAAGCCAACGTACAGCTCGAGATCAATCAGGTGCCGGCGTCGTTTCCGGTGGGGATGTTGCAGCTGATCCGGCCGGGCGCGCAGAACGTGCGGGTCTCCGGGGCGGTGAACGGGCATTTTCATCTCGTGAGGGCGGAAGCTCCGGTCCTTTCCGGCACCGCCGATGCAACGGGCGTGACGCTTCGTTCTTCCGGGAGCACGGTGACTCTGCCCGCGATGCACTTTGTCGCGCCGGGTCCACAACCGGCGCCCGCGCACCATGGGCGGCACGGCGCCGCGCCGCCACCGCCAGCGCCCGACTCGATCCAATTGCTCCCGATTGCGGTTCCGATGGGCGAGCCGCAGCCTCTCACGGCCGAAACAAAGCTGAGCGGCGCGGGATTCGAGATTCACCTGACCGGCCAGGCGGCGCTGGCGAGGCTCTTTCCGGCGGTCGCCAACCTGGGAGTTCTGCAAAATGCAGCTACCCTCGTTGGTCCCAAGGGACGCGCCACGCTGAATCTGACCACGACCGCCGCATGGATGCGCCCGCTCGCCGGGCCAGGCAACGGCATGGCGACCACCGGGACGGTGAGCATCGAATCTGTGCAGGTGAAGCCGGCGTTTTTGCCTGCGCCGGTCGACGTGCAGTCCGCAACGATTGATTTCGCGCCGCAGCAGATCACCTGGCAGAATGTCGTGCTGACCTACCAGAAGATCCCGATGCAGGGCTCTCTGCAGTTTCCGGTGCTTTGTTCCGATCCGGCGGGATGCCCGGCGACGTTCTCGCTCTCGATCGGCGCGACGAGCGCCAGGGCGATTGCGACGGCGCTGGGAGCCAATCCGGACAGCGGGCTTCTGGGCAAGATCCTGAGCCTCGGCGAGAATCGCGCTACGTGGCCGCCCTTGCAGGGCCGGATCGAATGCGAACAACTGGAACTCGGGACTCTTGCTCTGCACGACGTCGCGGCTTCGGTCGATGTCCGGGACAATCGGCTCACGCTGGCCTCGCTCGACGCCGCAGCTCTCGGCGGAACGACCCACTGGAGTGGGGAAATGCACATGGACAATGGAACGCCGCACTGGCAGCTGAAAATTCATGCTGCGGGCGTGAATGCAGGCGCGGCGGCCAGGCTCTTCGATGAGACGTGGGGGCCCGGACAACTCAGCGCGGACACCAGTCTGGCTCTGACGGGTCTGCGCGCCAGCGATCTGGTTTCATCCGCCGCCGGCGATTTTTCCTTCACCTGGCAAAGGGGGGCGCTGGCGAAAACGGGCTCAGAGGCCTCGGTGCTGTCGCCGTTCGATCACTGGACGGGGAAGGGAACGTTCGCTGCCAATACGCTGAAGCTGACGGGGGGAACGGTGACGCATGCCGGACGCAGCAGCGCGGTGCAGGGGACCATCCGCTTCGATCGCAGCCTGGATCTGATCGTGGAAACGCGGCGCGGCGCAGAAACGATCAAGGGCACGCTGGCCCATCCCATCGTCAGTGCGGCGGCGCAGCCGTAAGAATCTTCTCGTGAATGCTGTCCCGCACTTCGGGGATGGTGCCGTCGTTGAGATCGACTTCGGTGGGATCTTCAGCAAAGGTGATGCGGTGCGTAATGCGCGCATGGGCAGGAATGCGGACGCGCTCGCTGGTTGATCCGGTCATTCCTTTCACCGTGAGAGGTACTTCGGCGGAAGCATATCCTTCGTTGACGAGGACCACGGCGACGAGGACCTGCTGCTGCGATTCGCGCTGAGGAAAGACGCTGGCGATGGAGAGGTCAGGCAGGCCGCGGTCGTGGTACACCCAGTCATCGAAGAACCAGCGGAGGTCCTTGCCGCTGGTGCGCTCGAGGAGCTTCTCAAAGTAGTCCGGCGTGGTGTCCTGGGCGGGGTCGTAGGACTGGAGAGCGGCGGCGAGCGCCTTGTCTCCGGCGATGCCTCGCAGCATCCAGAGGACGTAGTCGGCTTTGGTCCGGTAGTAGATGGCGCTGGTTGCGTGGATCAGGTCCTCGCCGGAGCCCTGTCCCGGGGACGCCGGTTCGGCGACGGCCAGAGCCGGGCGGCCTGCATTGAGATTTTCGACGGCAGCGGTTTCGCCGAGGCTGTGTTCGATCCAGAGCGAACCGGCGAAGGCGGCCACGCCCTCGTCGAGCCAGGCGCGGGGCGAATGGAAGGCGCCGTGCGCCAGCGCATGCGTCATGA
>JBKICP010000328.1:0-4952 GCA_046567085.1 Acidobacteriota bacterium | reverse complement strand
GATGTAGATCAACTCGTTCACGAAGGACTTTGCGTCTCCTTTCTCGAACCTGGTGAAAAAAGGAGAGGCTGCGAATCGGCAGCCTCTCCACGGAGCCAGATCATGCAGGCTCCGGTGTGTACAGCGCGATGAGAGCATCGTCTGAGCCGTCTTCGCCTCTCGACACAGAGTGGTTGTTAAAGCGAATAGAGTCGGCTACAACTTCCGCGCGATAGTACGCGACCTCGATTTGGACAGGACCGTCCATGCGTAGAACATGGAGTCGGCTGCGCAACTCGCCTTCGACCTCTATCTGTGCATCTGGCGGAACAGTGTGGATGAATCGATCGAGCGCACCCACACAAACGACCGGGTGCTGATCGTGATAGGAGTATGGGTCTCCGTCCGTGTCCAGGTACGAACCGTGAACGCGCAGGAGAAAACTGCTGTAGGCTTGGCCGTTGCTCAAGCGCAGCGTAGCAGGAACGCTTGCGATGATACCGATGAGCGAAATGTGGTTCATTGAGATGTCCTCCGGTATTGGGTTTGCCCGAAGCGTGCTCGGGTCACCCCTGCGCGGAGCGACGCGAAGGCGCCCCGCTCCCAAGGCCGAAAGCGTGCTTTTTCGGAAGATTCGGAAAATGTTTGTGCGTCTGTTGCGCAAAGATTTTCCGAAAGCCGAAACCCGCAAGGGCGTCCGCCGCGGCGGACGAAGCAGAACGGCGAGGCCGCTGGGCGCGGGAGATGCGCCGAGCGGGTGCCCGAGCATGATTCGGGCAATAGCGGAGGACACAGGAATGGACCGGCGATGCATCATGCGGCGCCCCGTGGCTGAGATCCAGGCGCACCAACGCATCGAGACAGACCCGGACTCGCCGGGCGTCCCGGCTTCTTGCGGCAGAGCATCTGGAGTGCTCCGAGGATGTGCTGCATCGAGGTATTGCGTCCGTAGAGAACGATGTCCGCGTAGCGAACGGGCGCGAGATCGCCGGCGCGATCGACCAGCAGAACCGGCAGATGTGCGGCGCTTTCGAGGATGCGATAGAGCAGGCGTCCAGCGGGGTCGCCCTGCTGCTCATGAATAAGCAGGACGCAGGCAAAGACGGAGCAGCGGTCACCGGCGGCGAAAACTGCCGCCATGCTGTCTTCGGTTGCAACGACCCGATAGGGGTGAAGCCGCAATGCGAAGGCTGTCGCCGAGAGAGTTTTGCGGTCGGCGCAATAGAGCAGGATGGATTTTTTCGGATGCATAAGGCTTAGCTCCCGAATGCCTGGTCCTCGTGGACGTAGTTGATGACAAGCCCTAACGGATTGGTCAGCAGCATCTGATTGGGCACCTGGTCGCGGAAGGTATAGACCACATTGGCGGTCCAGCGTTCGCGCCGTTCTTCCTGCTGATCTCCTGCGGAGCGGAAAACCTTCTCGAACTCTATGTGGGCGCGATAGGGAGCCTGCCGCAAATCTTCGAGCACGACAGCTTTGATCTCGATGTCGACGTTCGCTGCGCCGGGGTCGAGCAGAAATGTCTGAAGCATGTTCTGCTTTTTCACGAGCGTGAGCGTGGCGCTTTGAAGATCGTTCGAGAAGAAGTTGAACGATTCGGTAAAGTCACGCTGCAAGGTCGCATGATTGCGGCCGTAGTAAAGCTCCGCCCATTGCGCGAGGTAGTATTTGCTGACGCGCTCGATGGGGATCTTCGAGAAATCGGCGTAGCTTTCGACCGCACCGCGTCCGGCTTCCGAGACGTAGATGACAAGCGGCTTCAGCCGCGAGGCAGCCGTCTCGGCGCGGTAGAGGAGTGCGAGCAAGGCGAGCGTGACGGCCGAGAGCGCGAGCAGCGCAATCTTCAGGTACGTGTTGGTTACGACCGGCTCGGCATAGAGTTCGATGAACCTGTGTCCCGCCTCGGTGGTTGCGTAAGCTGTGTTAGGCATCGTGTTCATCTCCTATCGGTGTCGACCCAGGTGCCGGAGCGCCCGCCGAGAATCGCGCCGGTCAACTCGGGTATCTTGTGGAAGCCGTAGGCGCAAACAAACACGAGAGACAGCAGCGCCGGGAGCAGAGTGACGATGTTCGACAAGCTCAGCGTTCCGATCACGGAGAACATGCCGAGGATGACCTTCGAGAAAATAAACAGGAAGGCGGATGCGACAACCTGGTAGAAGCTGAAGCCGATGAACGCCTTGAACCATCCCCAGAAGAGCCAGTCGAGTTTGGGCACGATAAACCAGGGGATGAAGACCGGCCCGATCAGGACGCAGACGGCAGACGCCACGTAGCCGTAGGCGACGATGGCGAAGACGAATGCCTGGAGCACCATCAGGGCTAGGCGCGCGAGAAAGTAATTCAGGTCCTCCTGGAGGCTGAACATCCCGGGAGGGCTGCCAAGCTGTTTTTCGGCCTTGGTAATCGAATCGGCGATCTGTTGCACGTTTTCCGATTGGATCTGGTCGGAGAGCTGCGTCGCTTCCTTGGTAACGAGGTCGCAGAAGCTGTAACTCATTCCCGGTAGCGGCGTCGAGTAGTAAGTCAGCATGCCGAGGCCGAAGGAGATCATCAGGATCAGGTCGGCGAACCGAGCGAAGTGAAACCCGCCGTGTCCCTGCGAAGCGGACAGGGCGGACTTCACGCCGAACCAGACCAGCAGGATCACCGCGAGTCCGCGAAAGATCGTCAGGCCCGCAGCCTGGATGCCGGCGCTTTTTGTCGTCAGCAGGTCATTGATGGCCTGCGAGAGAAATGTGAAATAGTTTTGATCCATGACCTACCTCGCTCCGGGGCTGAGCGAAATGGACTGAATCGCCTGGGTGATGCCTCCGGTGGTCTTCTGCATCGTGTCGTCGAAGTTCTGGTCGAAGTAGACCGCTTGGTTGATCAGGCGGTTCAACGTATCAAGCCGTGATTTGGCATCGAGCGATTGCTGCGCAGCCATCGCAGAGAGAAGCTGATTGGTGTCCTGCTGGGAATGGACCTGGAGCAAAGCGGCGGAGTTCACCTTGCCAAGCAGGGCGTTCGAGGTCTGTAGATTGGGGTCGGTGGAGTAAGTGTCGGACTCAAGGTTGGCGAGCTTCTGCGAGAATGCCTGGGCATTCGAGCGTATGGTTCCCAGGACCGACAAAGCGCTGGTCAGCGTGCCCTGTCCGATTTCGGACGTTGCGTACTGGTTCTGGATCGTCGTCTGTGTGGCCGCATCCTGCGAGGACATTGTGCTGGCGGGATAGTTCTGAACCTGGATGACCGCCGTGCCATACGCGCGCTGGGCGTTGGCGGCGGAGCCCAGATCGAGGGCATTGATCCAAGCCGAGGTATTGCCATAGGTGTTGGGAGCGGAATAATTGTTCCACTGGGTCCATTCGGACTTGTAGCGGGCCGCGAGGTTCTGCGGCATCTTCGACATCTGGTAGGCGAGGTTGTAGGCGGCGATGACCTGATCGCGTGTCTGAACCGCGGTCGTATACATGCTCTGCAACTCGCGATATTCCTTGATCGCGTTGGCATAGTTGGTGGAGTCGAAGACGGGCCATTGCGCATGCGCCGAAGGCGCGAGCAGGGCGGCGAAAACAATGAGAACAGAAAAGATTCTTGGTTTCATGGGGGAAAGCTCCTTCGGTTTATGAGCACCGCGCGTCAGCGCTGGTGCGAGTCGGTTTTCGTGGCCGGAGGCACACGAAGTTTTTTGCGCATCCTGCAAGGGCACGTTTTTGAGCACGGACCGTTTACCGCCGCGTCATAGTGGTAAGGCGAAGGCTTCGGCGGACGATCCGCAGAATCGCAGCCAGGCACGAGCAGGCAGCCGAGGAGTGCAAAGAGACAAGCGCGCATCAGAACACCTCCGGCATGGAGTGGTTCTCGTAAGCGGGCAGCAACGTGTCCTGGGTCAGGTAAACCTTGACGCGGTGGCCTTCGAGGATCGTGTGCGTGGGCAGAATGTTGGTGAACCTGTCGAGGACGTTGGCACTCGATTGCGACAGGCTCGACGCCACGCCCTGGCGATAGGCGTCGGAACCGGATTCGTTGTAGCCCGCGTTGGTGGTGGACTCGGCTGCGCCGGCGATGATGCCGAGTGCAATCGAGGCACCGAAGATCTGCATGTAGTGGTTGTTGATCTTGCCTTTGAGGCCCGTGGCTCCGGCCTGATCGAGAGCGTGGAACTGGTCGAGATCGACCGAGTATCCGTCGGGCATCAGCATGCGATGGAAGGCGACGGAAAGCCGCTTCTGTCCGAAGCTGGCGACGCGCTGCGCTTCCCCGAGAATGAAGGTGCCTTCGGGAATCAGGACATGCTGCCCGTCGTGGCTATAGACGGGGTTCGAGACCATCACCTTGACCGGCCCGACAAATTCGCCATCAAGACGGTTCACGAGGACGGTGTCGATGGTCGTGCCTTCGAAGAGGACATAGGGCTGTCCGGAGGCGGAATTTATGTTGACCTCCGGCGCGCGTTTCGTAGCCGAGGTGGGCTGCGCAGCAGCAGCCGGCGGCAAACTCGCAGAGCGAGGCGCTGGCGAGGCATCGTCCGATGGGGCGCCTTCGTTCGCGTCGGTTTGAGCGGGCGCCGTGCGCGACGCGCCGGCATTCGCGATCAGGTTCGAGGCAAAGCGGGCCTTGAAGGCCAGTTCCCGCTCCGCATCGGCGATCGGATCGCGTTGCGGCTCCGGGGCTGGAGCAGACGGCAACTGCGCAGCAGGAGCCGTGCCTGCTTGCGAATACGCGGTACCAGTGGAATTCAGCGCATTACCATTGCCGGGCTTTTGTGCCTGCTCCTGCAACTGTTGTTTCGCCTGGATCTGTTCCGCGCTGAGGCTCTCCTTGAGTTCCTCGATCTTGCGCGCGTTCGCATCTGTCGCGGACGGCGCCTGTGTGGGTGAGGTCACGGGCGCTGGTTTGGCATGGTTTTTCGAGAACAGCGCGGCCAGCAGGATCAGGATGGCAAGACCGGCGATGACATACGCCTGCGCCTGCTTCGGCACCAC
>JBKICP010000327.1:0-17578 GCA_046567085.1 Acidobacteriota bacterium | reverse complement strand
CGGCTCAGCGAGCGGCATCGCCGCCCTTTCCGTGACCCAGATCAAGCCGATCTCCGCGAACCGCCTCACCACCTGAGGCCCACTCCCTACTCCCTACTCCCTACTCCCTGTACCCTGCCTCTAATCGTCATCATCCTTCTTCAAACCATGCGGATGCGTCAGCATCCACGGCACCGGCTTGTTGCCCATCGCATCCTTCCACAGGATCACGTTCAGCTTCACCGGATCGGCGCGGTCCTCATGCGTGAAATCCATCTTCGCCGACTCCTTCGCCCCCTGCGCCTTCGGTAAGTTGGCGGTGTAGATGAGCCCGTTTTCCCGATTCCGATAATCGGCACTGAACGCCGGCTGATCCCCGGCTCCTGCAAATTCCGGCGACATCAGCGGCGCGAACGCGTCGTTGTTGTTCATCGGCGGACAGCCCAGCAGCGTCAGGATCGTGTGCAGTGTGCTCACCGTCGTGTAGAAGTTGTGATCGACATACGGCGTGTCCTTGTGCGGCGCGTACTTGCTGATCACCAGTGAAATCGACCGGTGCGCATCCACGTGATCCGCCCCGTCCTGCGCATCGTCTTCGAGCACGAAAAACGCGGTCGAATCCCAGTAGGGACTATGGCTCACCGCATCCACCGCGCGCCCTACTGCCAGATCGTTGTCCGCCACCGATGCCTTCGGTGTCGGCATCCCCGGCCGCGTGCCCGCCGTGTGATCGTTGGGCAGCCGCAGCATCACGAACGCCGGCATCGTGTCGTGTCCCGCCTTCATATCGGTGACCCACTTGTCGAAATGCGTCAGAAACTCATTCACCCGCAGCTGATCCGGAAAGCTCAGGTTGAAATCCGGATACTCCGGATCGAAGTGCCCCACCAGCTCCGGCTTTGTTGCCACATTCTTGTAGATCAGCGGAATCGCCCACGGATACGGGCTGTTTCCGCCTCCGTAATTCGCCGGAATCGCGTCGCCTTGATGGATGAACGGATGCTGGCAGGGATGTGTCCCTTCCGGTGTCCCTCCCTGCTGTGGCAACGGTCGGTCTTTCGGAGCCTCTCCGGAGTCGTCGCAGAACTTCGACGAGATGAACTCGCCGAAGTGATACAGCGTCTTGTGACTGCGCGCCAGATCGGTCCACAAATAGCCGCTGCCCGGCTCGTCGATGTCCGGGATGTTCTCCAGCAGCGGATACCCTTCCTCCACCACGCCCTCGAAGTCGTAGGGCCGCTCATGCCCCCGGTAGTCGATCTGCCACGTGCGCTCGTTGTAGTCGCTGTTGATCGCCGCCGTCGACCACACGTGCCCATCGCCTGAAACTTCGCCGGAATCGTAGAAGTTGTCCAGTACCCCAAACTGCTTCGCCAGCGCATGCAGATTCGGCGTGATGTCCTCCCCATACATCGTCAGCGACGGATCACCGTCCCCCGCCCCCAGATCGCCGAGGATCTGATCGTAGGTCCGGTTCTCCTTAATGATGTAGATCACGTGTTTGATCTTGTCGCCGCCGCCCTGGAACTGGATCTTCTTCTGTGCCGCATACATCAGATTGCTCTGGAGAACCTGCCGGGTCAGCTCCCGCAGATTCGCCTTCGCCTCGTCCAGCGAAATCGTCGCCAGCGATCCGTGCAGCATCGTCGCAATGTACGTATGCGGACGGTGCTCCAGCCTCTTCGGTGCATCGGCCGGCGGATGGGGAGCATCGGGCTGCGGCGCAGCATTGGGCGTCGTCCCCTCACCCTTCCCCGTCGCGACATACAGATGATCCCCCGCTGTCGCCATTGCCGTCGGATACCACTCCGTCGGGATGAACCCCTGGGGAATCGCCCGTCCATTCGCCATCGCCGGCGCTTTCAGATTGAAGACCGCCACCGCATCCGATCCCGAGTTCGCCGCGTACAGCGTCGCGCCATCGTCCGATACCGAAACCGCATCCGGCATCGCCCCAAAGAATGCCTGCCCCGGCAGCCGTGTGTCATACAGCATCGCCGCCCGCATCGTCGGTCCGGACACCCGTACCGCCACCACCGCGTCCCGGTTGGCCAGCGCCACGTAAAGAGTCTTGCCGTCCGGGCTCAGCGTCATCGCGATCGGGTGCGAACTCGGCGACGTCGGCCGCAACGGCGGCAGCAGGGGCAGGCGCTGCACCACCTTCCCGTTCTTCAGGTCCAGTTCGGCGACGGCCGAGCCATTCCACAGCGAAACCCACCCGCGCCGTCCATCCCGGCTCGCCGCCACCGCCACCGGATACGTCGTCGGAATCACCGGCCCGGCCGACAGGTCGAACCGTGTCACCAGCTTGCCGCTCGTCGCATCCAGCAACAAAGCGTCATCGGAATACTCGTCCGCGACCAGAATCTTCTCCGTGCCGTCCTCGCCCTTCACCGCCGCGATTCCCGCCGGCGCCGGGATCGCCTGATTCTCGGCCAGATCCATCGGCCCGTGATTCTGCTTCCGATTTCCGCTCAGTTCCCGCAGCGGCACCCGGATCAGCCGCTCCAGCTTCAGCGCATCGGCCTCCGATCCCCCGGCAAACGCGTAAACCCCGATCGCGTTGCCCGTCTCATCCTTCTTTCCGCCCTCCGGTTGGCTCAGCGAATCGAAGCTTACGTACAAATGCGACCCGTCCGCCGAAAACGCGATTCCCGAGTAGTACGTCTGCGGCTGCTGAATCTCCGTGCGCGGCTCCGGGTAATCCGTGAGCTTGCCCGTGCTCGTGTCGAGAATCGCGATCGACTGCTCGTAGTTCGACTCCACCGTCCCGAATCCCGCATTCACCAGCGCCAGGTAACGGTGGTCCGGCGACCACGCCGAGGCCATCGGCAGGCTGTTTAACTGCCTTGGCGACCCAGGTACCGGTCCGAGGATCTCTTTGCTGCTCGGAAGATGAATGGTCTGCGCGGCGGCGATTCCCGCCGCCATGATGAAGAGCGAACCGAAGGTAATGCGCACCATAGGGAGTTTCATTGCAGTTCCATCGTCTCCAGATTGAATGAACACGGCGTAAATGGACTCTCTGCCCGGCCGCCATCTTACCTGGCCGGGGCTCCGGGAGGAAAACATCCGGCCCTCCGGCCCCCCCCCGGGCTGCCTTACAAAAGTGTTACATCCCCCCGGCGCTGGCCGCTGCTACCGTGAATCAAGCGGTGCGAATTCGCCGACGCCGCAAATCCACACCCTGCGAGAACCTTACTCCCTCATGTCACCCCAGGTTGCAGTCCCCGAAGAAGAGGAACTGAGCGTGTCTGCGGCTCCTGTCGTCACGGCCTCTGCGCATCCCCGCGATGAACGCGTCTCCCTCATGCCGAAGCTCGGCCGCAAATACCAGAGTGGAACCAACTGGTTTACCACCATCTTCATGGTCCTCTTCCACGCCGGCGCCATCGCCGCCCTGTTCATGTTCACGTGGAAGGCTCTGATCTGCGCCCTGGTCATGTGGCTTTTGGCCATCAATGTCGGTATCGGGATGTCCTACCACCGCCTGCTCACGCATCGCGGCTATCGCGTCCCGAAGTGGCTGGAATACGCCATGGCCGTCTGCGGAACCCTGGCCCTCGAAGGCGGGCCCATCTTCTGGGTCTCGCTCCATCGCGTCCATCACCAGCTCTCCGATCAGGAAGGCGACCCCCACACCCCCAATGAAGGCGGCTGGTGGGCGCACGCCGGGTGGATCCTCATCGGTGACTCGCTCAGCGGCGAGACCGACGCCCTCGCCCGCTACGTCCCCGATCTCATGCGCGACCGCTTTATGGTCTGGCTCAGCAAATATCACTGGGTCCCGCAGGTCGTCGCCGCGTTTCTCTGCTACGCCGTTGCCGGCTGGCCGGGTGTCCTCTGGGGCATCTTCCTCCGCACCACTCTCGGCCTGCACGCCACCTGGCTGGTCAACTCCGCTACCCACATGTGGGGTTCGCGCCGCTTCACCACCCGCGACGACTCCCGCAACAACTGGTGGGTCGCTCTGATTACCGGCGGCGAAGGCTGGCACAACAACCACCATGCCCACCCGGTCTCCGCGCGCCATGGCCTGCGCTGGTATGAGTTCGACGTTAACTACTACGGCATCTTCCTGCTGCAGAAGCTCGGCCTGGCGCAGGAAATCAAAACCGCCCAGTGGGACCGCCAGAACCCCCGCCCCGCCGGCGCTGCCTAAGCTCCCTGCAACCGGTGCCCGGAACCTGAGAAAATGAGAGTGCTCGCGATCCCAATGCGTCGCGGGCACTTTGTCTTTGGTCCCATGCGCCTCTCCGGTCGCCGCCGCAACGTAGTTTTATTCACCCTGCTCGGGGTGTGCCTCATTGGTGTCGCCGTCGTCCTCAACGTCGGCTGGATCGTCCTCAACTGGCGTCGTTTCGTCCCCATGGCCATCGGAATCCCGTTCTTCGCGCTCCTCATCGCTGGTGTCGCCATCAACACCGTCTTCCTCATCCGGGAAATCCGCCGCAACGAGCGCCACGATGCCTTCCTCAGCGCCGTGACCCACGAACTCAAAACCCCCATCGCCTCCATCCACCTCTACCTCGAAACCCTCCAGCGCCGTCACGTCGAGGATGCCCAGCGCGCCGAATTCTATTCGCGGATGCTCGCCGACAGCGACCGCCTCCTTGCCACCGTCGAGCAGGTCCTCAAGGCCGGCGAAGTCGGTCAGCGCGCCCGCTCCGACGTCCGCGTCCAGGTCGACATGTACCCTCTCGTCGAGGAGTGCATCAGCGTCACCATCCAGCGCCATCACCTCGAAGACAAGGCCATCGCCCTGCGCGTCGAAGAGCCCCGCCTTTCCATGCTGGTGCGCGGCGATCCCAACGAGTTGCAGACCGCCGTCCTCAATGTCCTCGGGAACGCCGTGAAATACTCGCCGAACGGCGCTCACATTACCGTTGCCCTCAGCGTCGAGCAGGACGCGTGGGTGCGCGTCAGTGTCAGCGACCAGGGCATCGGCATTCCCGCTGCCCATCTCAAACGCATCTTCCGCCGCTTTTACCGTGTCCCCAGTCGCACCGTACTCGGCACCAAAGGCACCGGACTCGGCCTCTACCTGGTGCGCACCATCGCCCGGCAGCACGGCGGAGACGCCACCGCCCAAAGCGAAGGTGAAGGCCGCGGCGCCACTGTCAGCCTCCAGCTTCCCCGCATCCTTACCCCGCTCCTCCGGCAGGAATGAGCCCATGGCCCGCATCCTGGTTGTCGAAGACGAAGCCAACCTGGCCCAGGGGCTGCTCTTCAACCTCCAGGCCGAAGGCCACGAGGTCCGTATCGAAGGCGATGGCGACTCCGCCCTCGCCACCCTCCGCCGCGAGCCTTTCGATGCCGTCGTGCTGGACGTCATGCTGCCCGGAAAGAACGGATTCGAAATCGCCGCCGCGCTGCGGGCCGAGGGCAATTACATTCCCCTGCTCATGCTCACCGCCCGCAGCCGTAGCCAGGATGTTGTCAACGGCTTCGCCGCCGGCGCCGACGACTACCTGCCCAAGCCCTTCGACCTCAACGTCCTTCTCGCCCGCCTGAATGCCCTCTTGCGCCGCATGCAATGGCCGCGTGCTCCCGAAAAGCCCGTCTTGCCCGCCGGCGATTCCAGCGAATTCTCCTTTGCCGGCCGCCGCATCGATTTTGACGCCCTTGAGCTGCACGCCCTCGGCCGCACGGTCCGGCTCACTCTGATGGAAGCCGACCTCCTCCGCCATCTCACCCGCAATCGCGAGCGCATCGTCTCCCGCAAAGAGCTCCTCGAACAGGTATGGCACGTTCGTGAAGATACTGACACCCGCGCCATCGACAATTTCATCGTGCGCCTGCGCCGCTATATCGAAGACGATCCCGCTGTTCCAAAATATCTGCAGACGGTTCGTGGAGTCGGATACCGTTTTATGCCCAATCCGGAGTAAACCAGGGGATGGAATCGGTGCGACCGGTCATCTCCAGCCGCATCCTGTAAGAGGAGGGGAGTTATGAAGGAAGTCACGCTTCGCGTGGAGAACATGCATTGCGGAGCCTGTGTCCGCCGCGTTACCCAGGCTCTGGAGAAGGTCGGTGGCGTTACCGTCGATGAAGTTCGCATCGGTGGCGCCCGCATCCATGCGTCCGACGACCTGCCCGAAGCGTCGATCCTGAGCGCCGTCGAGAAGGCGGGCTATCCCGCCCTCGTCGAGCACTGAAACCGGGTCAGGGATGCCCACCACCGAAGCAGATAAGCTCGCTGCGACAGCCGCCCCGGCGGCCACCGGCGAGGTCTGCACGCTCACCCTGCCCGTCACCGGCATGTCCTGTGCCGCCTGCCAGTCGCACGTCGAGCGCGCCCTCCGTTCCACTCCCGGTGTCAGCGATGCCACCGTCAATCTGCTCACCAACTCGGCCCGCGTCAGCTTCAACCCTTCCGTCGCAAAACCCGAAGACCTGATCGCCTCGGTGCGCGAGTCCGGCTACGACGCCACCCTGCCCGCCGATCCCACGGCCGTCCCCGTCGAAACCGCCTCGGACGAAGGCCCTCTCCGCTTCAAAGCCCTTTTCACCCTCGCCGGCGGCGTCCTCGTCCTGCTGCTGATGAACGCGCACCACTGGTTCGCTCCGGTTGTGCCGCTGCTCTTTGCGATTTCGCCCCGCACCCTCGAATACGTCATGCTCGCCATTACCCTCATCGGCATGATCTGGGGAGGCGGCATCATCTACCGACAGGCGTGGACCGCCGCCCTTCACGGCGGCACCAATATGAACACCCTCGTGGCCCTCGGCACCGGCGCAGCGCTCGCCTATTCCCTGGCTGCCACCACCATGCCCGGCCTCTTTCGCCGCCACGGCCTTCACGCAGACGTCTACTACGACGCCGTCCTCCTCATCCTCGGCTTCCTGCTCCTCGGCCGCTGGCTCGATGCGCGCGCCAAACGCCGCACTCTGGACGCGCTGCACGAGTTCATGAAACTACAGCCGCATTCGGCGCGCGTCCTGCGTAACGGCCAGGAAATCGAACTCCCCCTCGCCCAGGTGGTCGCCGGAGACATCGTCGTCCTCCGTCCCGGCGAGCGTGTCCCCGTCGACGGCATCGTCCTCTCCGGCGTGACCTCCATCGACGAATCCCTGATCACCGGCGAATCTCTGCCCGTGCCGCGCCAGACCGGCGATCGCGTGATTGGCGGCTCCCTGAATTTCGATGGCGCTCTGGAATACCGCGCCACCTCGGTGGGCGCCGACAGCGTCCTCGGCCAGATGATGCGCCTCGTCGAAGAAGCGCAGTCCTCGCGCGCGCCCATGCAGCAGCTCGCCGATCGCGTCAGCGCCATCTTTGTCCCGGTCGTCCTCGCCCTCGCCGCTGCCACATTCCTCATCTGGATCTTCGCCGGCGGCGGAGCCGGCCGCGCCTTTGCTGTCGCAGTCGCCGTCCTGGTCATCGCCTGCCCGTGCGCCATGGGCCTTGCCGTACCCGCCGCTCTCACCGTCGCCATTGGCCGCGGCGCGCAACTCGGCGTCCTCTTCAAAGGTGGCGAAAGCCTGGAGCGGCTCGCCCGCATCGACACCCTCGTCCTCGACAAAACCGGCACCCTCACCGAAGGCAAGCCCGAGGTCGTCGCCGTCCGCGCCCTGAACGGTGTCTCCGAAGACGAGGTCCTCGCCCTCGCCTCCGCGCTCGAGCAGCGTTCCGAGCACCCCCTCGCCCACGCCATCCTCACGGCGGCGGCGAAGCGTAGCCTCCCCATTCCCGGCGCCGATGACGTCCGCGCCATCCCCGGCAAAGGCATCCAGGGCCGCATTGCGGGCCTGTGCATCGCAGCAGGGAACTCGGCGCTCCTCGAGGAGCTTGGGCTTCCGGACCAGGCGGTCTCTGCCAACGAGCCTGGCAGCACCCTGATGTACGTTGTGCGCGACAGCACGCTCCTCGGCATCATCGAAGCGCGTGACACTCTGCGCGCAACCACCCCCGATGCCATCGACGGCCTCCGCCGCCTCGGCATTCGCACCGCCATGCTCACCGGCGACACGCTCGCTACCGCCCAGGCCATCGCGCAGGCGGCCGGCATCGATCAGGTCTGGGCCGGTTTGCTTCCCGATCAGAAGCTGGCCAAAATTCGCGAACTCCAGTCCCAGGGCCATCGCGTCGCCATGGCGGGCGACGGCATCAACGATGCCGCTGCCATCTCCCAGGCCGATGCCGGCCTCGCCATGGGCACCGGCGCCGACCTCACCCGCGAGGCTGGCGACGCCATCCTCCTCCACGGCGAGCCCCGCCAGATCCTCGACGCCGTCCTCCTCGCGCGCCAGGCGCTGCGTGTCATGCGCCAGAATCTCGGCTGGGCCTTCGGCTACAACCTCCTCGGCATCCCCATCGCCGCCGGCGTCCTCTACCCCGCCTTCGGTATCCTGCTCAGTCCCGCCATCGCCAGCGCCGCCATGGCGCTCAGCTCCGTCAGCGTCCTCTCCAACAGCCTGCGCCTGCGCGGATTTACCCCGCGATAAACTGACTTCGTGCGCATCCTCACCCGCTACATCCTGAAAGAAGTCGTTTCACATGCGGCGATCGGGGGTGCCATCTTCACCTTTGTCCTCTTCATCCGCTACATCCCCCACCTGCTCGAAATCGTCGTCCGCAACAGCGCCTCGCTCGGCTCCGTTTTTGAAATCGTCGCCCTCACGCTGCCGGACATGCTCACCGTCACCATCCCCATGGCCGTGCTGGTGGGGATCCTCCTCGGCCTCAGTCGACTCGCCGCCGACAGCGAAATTACCGCCATGCGCGCTTCCGGCATCGGCGTGTGGAGCTTCGTTCGCGTCGTCGGCATGGTCTCCGTCATCGCCTGGGGCGTCAGTCTCTGCAATACGCTCTACCTCGCGCCCAAAGCAGCGGCCACCATGCGCCGCCTGGAAGCTTCCCTCGCCAACGCCCAGGCTTCGTTTGAAGTCCAGCCGCGTGTCTTCTACGAGGATTTCAAGGACTACGTCCTTTACGTACAGGACGTTCGCGCCGCCTCCGGTGCTGCCAACTGGCGCGGTGTCTTCCTGGCCGACGTTACCGATCCCGGTGCGCCCAAAGTGACCACCGCCGACCGCGCCACCGTCGTCAATGGCCCCAATCAGACCATTACCATGCGCCTCCGCGACGGCACCGAAAGCCAGGTGGTTCCCGACCAGCCCGGCCAGTACACCATCTCGACCTTCGGGCAGACCGACCTTCCCCTCCAGACCGGCGCCCAGGAGGACGTCCGCCTCGGACGCAGCGACACACCCATCCTCGCCATGAGCAGCCGCGAATTGCTCGCCCGGGCGCACGGCAGGAATGGAATCAATTTCGCCATCGAATTCCAGAAGCGCCTCGCTTATCCGGCTGCCTGCCTCGTCCTCATGCTGGTCGGCGTCCCCCTCGGCAGCTCGTCACGCCGCGGCGGCAAAGGGGCCGGCTTTGTCCTTACCATCGCCCTGGTCTTCGTTTATTACTTCCTCTCCTCAACCGGCACCGCCCTCGCGCGTCAGCACAAGCTGCCCGTCTTTCTCGGTGTCTGGCAGGCCAACCTCATCTTTGCTGTTTGCGGCATCCTCCTGTTGCGCCAGATGGCCACCGGAGGCGCCGCTCTGGCCGCCCTTACTTCCATCGGCAACTGGTTCCGTTTCCGCTCCCGTTCGTCCACCGAAGCCGCCGCCGAGCCCGTCAGACTCGCACCCCGCCGCCGCGTGACCCGCGGACGCTTTCCCCTCATCCTCGATGAATACGTCCTGCGCGAGTTCCTGCTCACATTTGCCATGGTGCTCGTTACATTTGTCATGCTCATGCTCGTCTTCACCTTCTTCGAGCTCCTGAGCGACATCATCAAAAACAAAACCCCCCTGGTCACGGTCGGCGAGTACCTCATCAACCTCACCCCCAGCATGATCTACCTCATCACGCCGCTCAGCGTCCTCATCGGCGTACTGGTGGTCTTCGGCATCATGAACCGCAACAGCGAACTGACCGCCATGAAGGCCACCGGAGTCAGCCTCTATCGCATCACCGTGCCCGTCGTGGCCATCGCTGCAATCCTCTCCGTCTCTCTGTTCATCTTCGACGAGCTTTACCTGCCGCAGGCCAACCGCCGCCAGGAGGCCCTGCGCAACGTCATCAAAGGCAAGCCCGCCGAAACCTTCGAGCACCCCGGACGCAAGTGGATCTTCGGCCAGCAGCATCCTGGACAGCCCAGCCGCATCTTTTACTACGAGTACTTCGATTCCGACATCGACACCTTCGGCAACATCTCCGTCTTCGAGTTCGCTCCCGGATCCTTCAATATCTCGAAGCGCATCTTCGCCTCCACCGCTCACTGGGAGCCCAGCCTGCATACCTGGGTCTTTGAAGATGGCTGGGATCGGACCTTCAATGGCGATGAGATCACTGCCTACGAGGAGTTCCCCGTCAGAACCTTCCCCGAAATCGGCGAGCGCCCGGCCTACTTCAGCAAAGAGGTCCGTCAGTCGTCGGAAATGAGCTTCAACGAACTGGCCTCCTATATCCATGACCTGCGCCAGAGCGGCTTCAACACCGTCCCCCTGCGCGTGCAGCTCAACCATAAGCTGGCCTATCCCCTCATCACCCTGGTCATGGCCGTCCTTGCCATTCCCTTCGCCCTCTCCATGGGCAAGCGCGGATCGCTCTCCAGCATCGCCATCGCCATCGGTGTTGCCATAACCTACTTTGTCGTTTCAGCATTCTTTGAGGCCATGGGCAACGTCAGCTGGCTGCCCGCGTTCCTCGCAGCCTGGTCCCCGGATTTTCTCTTCGGCCTCGCCGGAGCTTACCTGCTCCTCCGAACGCCGACCTAAGCACGAGCCGACACGAATGTTCACGAAACTCAAGCCGCTTTTTCCCTACATGCGTCGCTACTGGCGCGGCTATCTGTGGGGTTGTCTCTGCACCGTCCTCGCCAATGCCATCTGGGTGCAGTTCCCCCGCGTCATCGGCGTGGCCGTCGACGACCTCACCATCCGCGTCACCTGGAACAAGATCTTCGCCTATGCCGGCCTCCTGATGGCCGTCACCATCGCCCACGGCATCCTGCTGTTCCTCATGCGCTGGATCATCATCGGCATCTCGCGCGATATCGAATTCGACCTCCGCAACGATCTCTTCGCCCAGCTCGAAAAGCAGTCCGCCTCCTATTACCACGACCATCGCACCGGCGACATCATGGCCCGCATGACCAACGACCTCAACGCAGTCCGCATGCTGCTCGGTCCGGCCATCATGTATACCGCCAACACCGTGCTCTTCTTCGCCGGAGCCCTCTACTTCCTGCTCCGGATCAGTCCCTTCCTCACCCTCACCGCCCTGGCCCCGATGCCCCTCGCCAGTATCCTCATCCAGTTCATGGGCCGCCGCATTCACGACCGCTTCGAGCGCATCCAGGCCATGTTCTCCGACATCTCCGCCCAGGCCCAGGAGAACTTCTCCGGAGCCCGCCTCGTCCGCGCCTTCGCGCAGGAAGAAGCCCAGGTCCGAGCCTTCGAGCGCTCCAACCAGGAATACATCCGCCGCGCCCTGCGCCTCGTCCGCCTGATGGGCATGCTCTGGCCGACTCTCGAATTCATGCTCGGCCTGGCCATGGTGATCTCACTCCTCGTCGGCGGCCACCTCGTCCTCCATCACCGCATCCCGGTGGGCGAATTCGTCGCCTTCAATACCTATATGCTCATGCTCACGTGGCCCATTATTGCCCTGGGCTACGTCGTCAATCTCTTCGAACGCGGCACCGCGTCCGTGGTCCGCATTCATGAACTGCTCGTCGCGCCCCCCGCCATCGACGACCGTGACGCTGTTCCTTCTTCCGATACCTCCGCAATCCGCGGCGAAGTCGAATTCCGCGACCTGCACTTCGCCTATCCCGCAACCGGCAGGGAGCCCGTCGAAGTCCTCCACGGCATCTCCCTCCGCATCCCCGCCGGCACCTCCCTCGCACTCGTCGGACCAACCGGCTCCGGCAAAACCTCCCTCGTCAGCCTCATCCCGCGCCTCTACGATGCACCTCCCGGAAGCGTTCTCATCGACGGCGAGCCCATCCGCGCCTGGCGCCTCGACTCGCTGCGCGCCGCCATCGGCTACGTGCCCCAGGAAACCTTCCTCTTCAGCAACACCATCCGCGAAAACATCGCCTTCGGACTTCCCGGCGCCCCGCCGGAGGCCGTCGTGCAGGCTGCCCAGACCGCCCATATCCGCGAGGAGTTCGAGCTCTTCCCCAACGCCTTTGAAACCACCGTCGGCGAACGCGGCCTCACCCTCTCCGGCGGCCAGAAACAGCGCACCGCCCTCGCCCGCGCTATCCTCCGTAACCCCCGCATCCTCATCCTCGACGACGCGCTCGCCAGCGTCGATACCTGGACCGAAGAACGCATCCTCGAAGAATTGCGCAGCGTCATGGCCGGACGCACAACCATCCTCATCTCCCACCGCTTCTCCACCGTGCGCCACGCCGACCGCATCGCGGTCCTTGTACGCGGCCGTATCGTGGAACTGGGTACCCACGACGAACTGATCGAGCAGAACGGCTACTATGCCGGACTCTTCCAGAAACAGCTCCTCGAAGAAGAGCTCGCCGTCACCCATTAGCGCGAGCTACGCCGTCCAGCTCGAACTCGCCGTCTCCACCGCTCCCGCCGCCATAAGCGAGCCCCGCGTCACCACCCCATGCGGCTCGCCCCCCTCGCCCAGAAGGCGCAGCACTTCAGGATCCCGCGCCGCCACCGCCCAGGCATCCCGCACGTCCCGGATGCACCCGATCGCCTCCCGAAAACGCTCCGCCGATTCCAGCCGCGATCCCTCAAGGCACAGGGCAAAGACCGCCGCGTAAAACTCGCTCAGCACCTTCGCCGAGTTCCCCCCCACATCCGGCCGCAGCCGCGACTGCAGATGCATCAGGATCTCCAGCACCCTGCCGATGGCCGTGCGCCGTGCCGCCGGATCGCGCTTCTCCACCGCATCGATCGCGTGGTACAGGAACCGCATCATCCCGTCGTACAGAGCGACGATCAGTTCCACCGGATTCATCCCCGCAATGGCCTGCTGCTGATAATTCATCTCTCCCTGCCTGCCTCAACACCGTTGATTCGCTGCTGACCCGTCGCAGCGATTTCGTTGCCCTCGTCGTTCGCGGATTGGAAAGGACACGCCTTCCGTCGTGCCGCTCAGCCGCCGTCGGACTGCGGCTTGAGCCGCTGAGGGATGCCTTCCACCCGCCCGCCCCGCGATCGGTCCGGTCGTAACGTTCTCTCCGCGAGAGCCAGCTAATGTTGCTGGTTGTACCCGGTGATCGCGCTGTAAATCTGGTTCACGTACTCGATCTGCTGCGGTATCTCCTGCAGCGTGAAGTTTGCCTGGTTCAGCTCCGTCGTCAGCTGCGTCTTCTGCGCGCTGATCAGCGTTTCCTGGTTCGTGATGTTCTGGTTCAGCGCCGTCTCCTGCGCCGAATTCTGCTGCAGTGCCAGATACAGGGCCCCGTTCGGTCCGCTGCTGCTCAGGTTGTTCAGCGTCGTCGTCAGGTTCTTGCCAAACGAGAGCTGCCGCTCGGCTGAAAGAAATTCATCACGTCCTGATAGTTGCTGTTGAGCACGCTGTCCAGCGTCGCCGTGTTCAGCGTCAGCGTTCCGTCATACTTCGTGCTGGGGGTGATGCCCAGCTGCGAGAGCGTGGTGATGGCTCCCGAGGACTGCGCAAAACCCACCGCCTGCTGCAGCGTCTCCTGGAGCATGGCCACCGTCGGGTTGCCGAACAGCGGCTCGGCCGTGCCCGAAGAGCCATCCGCTTCCTGCGTATTCAGATCCCCGATCACCTTGTTGTAGGCGTTCACAAAGGTGCTGATATCCGATTCCACCTGGCTGTTGTTGTTCGTGATCTCCACCTGCACCGAGTTCCCCGCCGGCGCGCTCAGCAGCTGCATCGTCACTCCCGCGATCGCCGTCGTCACCGTATTCGACCCGCTGCTCATCGAAACGCCGTCTACCGAGAAAATCGCGTCCTGCCCCTGCTGCGCCTGCGCAATGTTGACCGCGGTGCTGGTCGTCGCATCGGTCAGGCCGCTGGAGTCGATCGCGACGGAGCCGCTGCCTCCGCTGACACGGCTCACCAGCACCAGCTTCGAGCCCGCCGTCCCATCCGGCACCACATTCGCCTGGACGCCGTAGCTGCCCTGGTTGATGTACGAGGCCAGCGTCGCCAGCGTGTTGTTCTGCGGAATCGTCACCCCGCCCACCTGCGCCGTGCCGTCCGAGATCGTGATCGTCTGGCCGCCGATCTTCAGCGTCCCGGTGAGCGTGTCGCTCGCGCCCACGTCCCCGCTCGCGTAGGAATACGTCTTCGCCGTCTGCGTCACCACCACCGTGTGGCTCCCGGCCGCTGCCGCCGAGGTCGCATTCATCAGCGCCAGCACCGAATTATCCGAGCTCGATCCTTCTTTTCCCGAAAACGTCCCCTGAAAATCAGTCAGCGTCTGCAGCGCCGTCGCAAGCGAGCTCAGATCGGTCCCGATACTGGTCAGCGCCGTGTCCTCGGACTGCAGCGCCGTCAGCTGGTTCTTCCATGGAGTCTCCACCGCCTGCAGATTCGTGACAATCTGATTCACCGTGCTGGCGACATCGAACCCCTGGCCGCTGGTCGGCGACCCAAATGACAAACCGACGTTTCCCATACCCCTGTTATCGACGCTTTCCGGGAGATCATGATTTCCGCGCAGTCCCTCCAGCACCCGGCGTGCCTTCAGGGCCCGTCCGCATTAAAAGCCCCTAAAGAAAGAGCGGGGAGCCCGCAAGCTCCCCGCCGGTGCAACTGCCGGTTGGGTTTACTGCAGCAGCTTGGTCACCATCTGCTGTGTGCTGTTGGCCTGCGCCAGAGCCGAGATGCCGGTCTGGGTCAGGATTTCGTACTTCGACATGTTCGAGGTTGCCGAAGCGTAGTCGGTCGCCGTGATCGCGTTCTGCGCCGAAACGATGTTGGTCTGTTCTGCGCCGGGGATGTTGGAAGCCGCCGTCAGCGTGTTGATGTTGGCGCCCACCTGGCCGCGCTGGTAGGCGACGGCGCTGATGGCGTTGGTGATGGTCTGCAGGGCCGCTTCCGCATTCGCCTGCGAGGTCAGATCGGTCCCGGTCAGACTGGTCCCGGTGCTGGCGCCGGCTGCGGTCCCGCCCGTCCCTGTGACACCACCCACCGTGACCGTGATCTGGCTGCCCAGGACCGAGCCCAGGTCGGAGGTGCCGACGCTGTCCTGGGACAGATTGCCCACCGTCACTTTGTAGTTCTTGCTGCCCGCCGTGGTGCCGTCGCTCGTATAGATATTGACGCCGCCCGTTGGCGATGACATCTGCTCAAAGCCGTTAGTCGACGCGTTGCTGATCGTGAAGCCGGTGATCCCCGCCGCCACGCCCGCGGCCGAAACACCGATGGTCAGGTTGTCGTTGATCGCGGTGCTGGTGCTGTTCGGGTTGACCGGACTCTCCGCCACCAGATAGTTCGCGCCCAGAGCCGACTGCAGGGCCGAAACCAGGTTGGCGCCCGTGGCCTCCCCGGCCAGGTTCACCACCACCGGCGTGGTGCTCGAGCCCGTCGGGGTCAGCGTGAAGCCGCCCATCGCCGAGGCTCCGGTGATGTTGGACACCGTCATCTGCGACTGCGACAAAGCGTTGTTGCCCGTGCCGTTGGCGATGCCGATCGAGTCCACGTTGGCCGCGATGCCGGTCGCGTTGATGCTCATCGTCACCGTACCGTTGCCGGCCAGGGTGCTGTACGCCAGGTCGTAGTACTTGGCGTTGTTGCCCAGTGCGGTCTGGATGGCCGAGATCAGATCCGCGCCGTTGTTGGCCGTGCTGGTGCCGGTGGCGCTGGTGGCTCCGCTCAGATTCACGGTCACCGCGCTCTGCGCCTGCCCGGCGATGGTTTGGTTGATGGTCAGCGAGCCGCCCAGCAGCTCGCCCTGCGTGAAGGTCAGCGAAGCCTGGTTCGATCCGCTGGCCGCGGCGGTCTGCGTGATGGCGCTGGTGCCCCAGGAGATCCCGGTGATGTTATCGGTCGCCGCCTGCGCTGTCAGCCCAATGCTGAGCTTGCCGCTGGTGCTGTCATAGGCCACGGTGTAATCGGGAGACCCGTTGCCGGTGCCGTTCAGTGCCTGGCTGACCACGCTGGCCAGGTTGGCGGTGTTCGTGCCGGCCAGAGAAACGGAGTTCAGCGCCACCGAGGACGTCGTCGCCGAAGTCGCCTGCTGCAGGCCGCTCGCGGTGATCGACGTGATCCCCGCCGAAGTGCCTGCGGCCGTGGTGGCGATGCTCAGCGCGCCGGTCGAAGAGTCGTAGGCAACCGTGAAATCGCCGGCCCAGTTGTTGGTCGACACTCCCGTCTGCGCCGCCAGCCCTGCCTGGATCGTGCTCTGCAGGTTATCCGTCGTCACGCCGTTCAGGTTGATCGTCGCCGCCAGCGTTCCCGTTGCCGGTGCCTGCGACGCAGCCCCATATTGCCCGCTGCTGGAGTCGTTCGCAACGCTGAAACCGGTGAAGGCGGCCTGGCCGGCCGCCGAGAGGGCGATCGTGAGGGTCCCGCTGCTATAGGTAACAGTATAGTTACTTCCCAGAGTCGTCCCCAGATTGGCCTGGATATTCGCTGTCGTGTAGTTGCCGAGATTGATGTCCTGGGCGGATCCGCCTCCCGTGGGCGTGACCGTGAATCCGCCGGAAAGAACATTGCCGCTGGTAATGCTGGCGGTATACTGCGCGCTGGTGCCCGAGCCGGTCGTACCCCACGCAGCCAGTGGCGTCACCGTACCCGCTCCCGTCACGCCGCTGTTGGTCGTCAGCGTCAGCGTGCCCGACAGGGTGTTTCCGCTGCCCACCTTCCCGCTGATCGAACTGGTTGCCTGGCCGTTCCAGACAACGCTCCCGGCATCCCCGGCCGCCGTGGTCTTCAGCGCGGTGAGGCTCAGCGTGCCCGTGAGCGAGTCGCCGTTGGCGGCGGTCAGCTGGTAGGTGTTGGTGCTCGACGCGGCTGCGGCCGAGCCGGTGTTGGTGATCGTCGGGAACCCGGTGATGTTGTCGGCCGATGCATGGGTGCCGAGGCCGATCTGCAGCTCGTTGCCGTTCACCACGGTCACCGTATAGTCGGCGGCTCCGGCTTGGGTGTTCATCGCCGTCTGCAGCTGGCTCGCCTGGGTCGCCAGATCGGTTGCGGTAATGGTCGTGCCGAGATCCACGCTGATCGCGTTCGGGCTGCCGCCGCTGTGCGTCGGTGTAAAGCCGAACGTGCCCGACAGCTGGGATCCGTTCGTAATCGGACCGGTGGTGATCACGCTGGTGGCGCCGCTGCCGCCCGCCGTCCAGGTCAGGGCCGTCGGCGAAGCCGCGAACGAGCCGGACTGGGTGGCATTTGTGCCCGCCGTCGATCCGCCGGCGACAACCGCGCTCCCCGCCAGCGCCGAGGCCGTGGCCGACGCCGAGTTGCTCACCGCTCCGCCGCCCTGCGACCATCCGAGCGCGCTCGTGCTCTGGTCGCTGCCGAAAACCTGAATCCCGTTGTACTCCGTTGTGCTGCCAATCGTACCAATCTGGGTCAGGATGTCCTGGTACTCCTGGTTGGCCGCGCTCATCTGCGAACTGGACAGTGTGCCGCCGC
>JBKICP010000326.1:0-4280 GCA_046567085.1 Acidobacteriota bacterium | reverse complement strand
GATCCAGCAGAAATTCGTGACGTATGACTTCGAGCGGCAGATGCAGGGCGCGACGAAGGTGAAGACGAGCGAGTTTGCAACGCGCATGATCGGGAATATGTGAGCAGGCAGCCGGCGCTGGTGGCCTGTGGCCTGTAGCTAGCCGGTGGCCGGTGGCCTGTAGCCGGTAGCGGGCAGGTGGTGGCGAAGAGATCGTCCGGCGCAACCTGAGGATGACAGATTCAAAAAGGAGAGATATGCGGAAGAAAGTATCGATTGTCGGAGCGGGAAATGTGGGCGCGACGTCGGCGCACTGGATTGCGGCGAAGGAACTGGCGGATGTAGTGCTCATCGACGTGGTGGAGGGAGTGCCCCAGGGAAAGGGGCTCGATCTGCTGGAGGCGATGCCCATCGCGAAGATGGACTGCCATATTCTCGGCACGAATGACTATGCCGATACGGCGAACTCCGACATCGTCGTGATCACGGCGGGCATTCCGCGCAAGCCGGGGATGAGCCGCGACGATCTGCTGCAGACGAATTACAAGATCATGTCGGACGTCGTCGGCAAGGTGACGGCGGTTTCTCCGAACTGCATTCTGATCATCGTGTCGAATCCGCTGGACGCCATGGCACAGGCGGCGTTCCGGCAGGCGAAGTTCAACCGCGAACGGGTGATCGGGATGGCGGGCGTGCTGGATTCGGCGCGGTTCCGTACGTTCATCGCGGAGGAGCTAAAGGTTTCGGTGGAGAACGTCACGGCGTTTGTGCTGGGCGGGCATGGCGATACGATGGTGCCTCTGCCGCGCTATTCCAGCGTGGCCGGGATTCCGATTACGGAGCTGATCACGAAGGAGAGGCTGGACGCGATTGTGCAGCGGACCCGCGATGGCGGCGCCGAGATCGTGAAGTACCTGAAGACGGGCAGCGCCTACTACGCGCCGTCGGCCGCGACGGTGGAGATGGTCGAGGCCATTCTGAAGGACAAGAAGAAGATTCTTCCGTGCGCCGCGTATCTGGATGGCGAGTACGGCATCAGCGGCTACTACATCGGTGTGCCGTGCAAGCTGGGCTCGCGGGGGATTGAGCAGATTGTGGAGATCAAGCTGACGCCGGAAGAAGATGCCGCGCTGAAGAAGAGCGCTGCCGCGGTGAAGGAGCTGTGCGCCGTGATTGGCGTTTAGACACGCGCGCGCAGAAAGGCGATGACATGGTCGGCTTCCACGACGCCGACCAGCTTGTCTGCTTTGTCCACGACAGGCAGAGCGCGAAGGTTGTACTTGTCGAATAGTTCCGCCACTTCGTTCTCGTGCTGGTCCGACTGGACGCAGATAAAGCGAGGCTCGGTGAGCACTTCGAGGCGGGTTTCCGGCCGGGCCAGAACCAGGCGCGCGAGGGGAACGACGCCTCTGAGGATTTCGCCCGAGTCGATGAGGTAAATCTCGGTGATGGTCTCCGGATCGCCTTCAAATCCGCGAAGGGCGCGAATGCCGTCGGCGACGGTGGCGTTCTGTGGGACGGCGATGTACTCGGTGGTCATGCGGCCGGCAGCGGAGTTCTCGCGGAACTCGAGGAGTTCCTTGACCTCCTGACGCTCTTCGGGATCCATCTCCTCAAGAATCGCTTCGGAGCGCTCTTCGGGGAGCTCTGCGAGAAGGTCGGCGGCCGCGGAGGGGTCCATCTCCTCGACGATGCCGGCAGCGGTTTCCGAGTCGAGGGCCTGCACAAGAGATTTCTGGAGTTTGGGCTCGACTTCTTCGAGCGTGTCGGCAGCCACTTCTTCGTCGAGGGTACGGAGGACGGCTTCGCGTTCGGCCGGGGCGAGATCTTCGAGGATGTCGGCGATGTCGGAGGGATGGAGCTGGGCGAGCCGCTCGTATTCGATGTTGAGTTTGACGCGCCGCGTGGGGTCGACCTCGATCATGTCGACGAAGTTCCAGGGAATGACGCGCTGCGGCAGCCGCGAGACCAGGTTTTCCAGGGTGCGTTTGGGCAGGGTTCCGCTGAGCAGGCGCCGAATGGCGCCACGGAGGCCGACTTCCACTTCGAGGACGCGTAGATGATCGCCGTTGCCATTGGGTTGCCAGCGGAGGTTCACGTCATTGACACGGACGACTTTGCGGCCGTGGACGTCGATGATCTGACGGTCGAGCAGGTCCTGACGGAGAAGGATGAAGTTCTCGTCGGGCCGGAGGGGGTTGAGGGTAGCTTCCGGGCGCAGTTCGAGCGAGCCGCCGGGGGTCCAGCGGACGTCTTTCGAGGAAACGACCTCCTGCCCTTTGCGCGTCTTCAGCACAAGGCCGACGACGCGTCCGGCTTCTTCGCCGGTCCCAACGGCAACGTCTTTGAGGCGTCCGCGCATGCGGCCGCGCACACTGGTCACTTGCGTGCCGAGAATGGCGGTCAGCGATCGCAGTGGCGCTTCGTCGGTCATGGTCTTCGTCTCGGCATGAGTGTAACAGTCGAGGTTTCCGTGCGGTAGCTCGGTTCAGCGGGCAAGGGAGGTGACTGCGGCGGGGGAGCAGAAGTCGGGGAGATGGAGGGGTTTCGTGGTGAATATTTCGGTGCAATCCTCCGGCGAAGGGGTTTTCATTGACTGAGCAGCGCAGGAGACATAAACTCAGCGCTGTACGCGTCGGCGGCAGACAGCAACTGCGCCGCGCTCCACGACGAAGTTTTTTCCCATCGAATGTCCTCAGGAACCACCCGGTACGCGCCGCAATCCGATCGTGTGAAGCTGGTCGTCGCTTCCTCGGTCATGCTCACCTTTATCTCTTTTTGGCGAGCGGCGGCCGTGGTGCTCAACGACCTTGGATCGTCGGCCTTCTACGCCGGGGGCATCGCCGAACAGGCGGTAGGCAAAGCTGCGCCCTGGTTCATCCTCGGGGTGATGCTGTTTTCCTTCGCCGTGCGGGCGGTGTACGTCGAAAGCTGTTCGATGTTCACCCGGGGCGGAGTTTACCGAGTCGTTAAAGAAGCCCTGGGGGGGAATTTCGCCAAGCTCAGCGTCTCGGCGCTGATGTTCGATTACATCCTGACGGGTCCGATTTCGGGTGTATCGGCGGGGCAGTACATCGTTGGTCTTCTGAACGAGTTGCTGAACGTGGGCGCGGCTCACAAATGGATGCCGGGCGGCCTGATCCACTGGGGACTGGGCGCGACTCCACTGCCCATTGACGAGACGTCCGCAGTGTTTGCGGCCGTAGTGACGATCTACTACTGGTGGCAGAACACCAAAGGGATCGAGGAATCGACGGACAAGGCGCTGAACGTGATGCAGGTGACCACGGTGATGGTGGTCCTGCTGCTGGGCTGGGGCTGCGTCACGGCATTCCACAACCACGCGAGTCTGCCGCCGCTGCCGATTCCGGCGAACCTGCACTTCTCGCGTGACGCGCTGGGTTTCCTGGAAGGCACGCGCTTCGCGAAGATGCTCGGCCTGTTCGGTATCGTGATGGCCTTCGGGCACTCGGTACTGGCGATGAGCGGCGAGGAGACACTGGCCCAGGTCAACCGCGAGATCGAACATCCAAAACTGAAGAATCTGAAGCGGGCCGCGATCGTGATCGCGATTTACAGCTTCATCTTCACGGGCGTGGGATCGTTGCTGGCCACGATGATTATCCCGGACAGCGTGCGGGTGCCGGTTTATCGCGACAACCTGATCGCGGGCATGGCGATGTATATGTGGGGCCCCGCGATGATCCGGATCGTCTTCCGTGTCTTCGTGGTGATCGTCGGGTTCCTGATACTTTCCGGCGCCGTAAATACCTCGATGATCGGGTCGACCGGGGTGATGATGCGCATCGCCGAAGATGGCGTGCTGACGGACTGGTTTCGTAAGCCGCATCGCCGGTTCGGGACCAGTTATCGCATCATCAATCTGATTACCGGGCTGCAGCTGTTCACGATTATTGCGAGCCGGGGCAATGTGATCACCCTGGGCGAAGCGTATGCATTTGGCGTGATCTGGAGTTTCACGTTTAACTCGCTCGCCATGCTCGTCCTGCGCTGGAAGTACAAGGGGGACCGCGGCTGGAAGGTGCCGGTCAATGTGAGTATTGGCGGGTTTGAATTTCCGATCGGCCTTTTTTGTGTCTTCCTGACTCTGCTTACAGTTGCGCTGGTGAACCTTGCCACCAAGAGCGTTGCCACGGAAAGCGGTATCGCCTTTACCGCGGTCTTCTTCACAATATTTGCTATTTCGGAACGAAGAAATCTGGCAAAACACCAGCTGACGCAGCAGCAGATGAAGGAGCATTTTCAGCTCGAACAACAGGACACGATCGGGAGAGAGGAAC
>JBKICP010000325.1:0-51507 GCA_046567085.1 Acidobacteriota bacterium | reverse complement strand
TGGGGCCGGGCCAGAAATTGCCTCCAGCAAAGATTTTCGATCGCGGGTCAATTGCGCCCACGCCGGATGCGGGAATGATGTTGCCCGGATAGGGATCGCGAATGGTGACGGTTTGCCCGGCGTTGGGGCCGCTGGTGGCGGTCACCTGGCGGGTGGTGTAGGGGTTATAGATCTGACCGGCATAGACGGGTCTGCCGAGGGCATCGGTACCGAGCTGGCTGCCGAGCTCCGCCGAGAAATCGCCTCCCAGCTGCGCCGTGGTGGGCATGTTTTCGTTGTCGATTCCGGCGTTATTGAGCCGGAGGCCCTCATAGTTGGCGAAGAAGAAGGTTTTGTTGCGCTGCCTGTAGAGCCAGGGAAGGTAGAGCGGGCCGCCGCCGGCGACGCCAAACTGATTGCGGTGGTCGGGGGTCTTGAGAATGCCGTTGCGATTGTTGAAGAAGGTATTGGCATCGAGGGCCTGGTTGCGGAGGTACTCATAGGCTACGCCGTGGAAGTCGCTGGTTCCGGACTTGGTGATGACGTTGACCACGTTTCCGGTGCTCCAGCCGTACTGGGCGCTGAAGGAGTTGGTCTGGACCTTGAACTCCTGGACGTCGTCGACCGAGGGGACATAGACGACGCCGCCCCATCCCATGGCGACGTTCCAGCCGCCGTCGAGGATCCATGCGGTTGTTCCGAAGAAGCCACCGCCGAAGCTGAGGAAGGATTCGTCCTGATCGGCGGTATCTTCCGCGCCGCCGGCGGCGAGAATCTGCTGCTGGGTCTGATTGTTGACGGAGGAGTTGAGCAGAACCAGCCCGGTGACATTGCGGAGGTTGAGGGGAAGGTTCTGGAGCTGGCGGGAAGAGACCTCGGTGCTGACGTTGGAACTATCGGTCTGCAGCAGCGGAGTCGCGGCCGTGACGGTTACCTGTTCCGAGGCGCCGACGGTGAGGGAGACGTTGACGGTGAGCGAGTCGCCGACGCGGAGGGCGATGCCCTGCTGCCTCGACGTCATGAACCCATGCGCCTGCACGGTGAGGGTATAGGTGGCGGGGGGCAGCAAGGCAAAGGAGAATTCACCCACGGAGTTGGTTTTGAACTGGCGGGTAACGCCCAACTCGGAACTGGCCATGGTGACGGTCGCGTCGGGAACACGGGCGCCGGTGGGGTCGGAAACTGTGCCGGAGAGGGTGGCCGTCGAGGTCGAGGACTGAGCCCATAAGGATGGGACAGTGAGCAGCGCCACTCCGACCAGCAAGGCTATGGCAAACCGAATGAAATCGATGCGTTTCAAAATGCCTCCTTCATACGTGCAAGCACTTCTTTCGTTTCGCTGCGGCCGCGATTGGATGGGATCAGCGCGCTCCCGCGGGCGGGGTTTCCGATGGAGTTCCGCAAGCAAGCGAACTCCAGGTCGCCGCCAAGGAAACGTTGACTTTATGGGTATAGGCAAGGTACTGTACGGTACTGTTCTCGCACTGGACGCCGGTTCTGCTGGAATTTCGCAGCCGGGTGCATTGGGGAGTACAGTACGTGGTGTTCGGGGATGGTGCGTGACCGCGGTTGAGGAAAAGATCGCTCGGAGCCCTGAGGGTTCAGGCCGAGGGGATGGACCCCATGAAGTGCCGGGGCCGCTGGTGCAGCAGACCCTTTCGGAGATCTTTCACAGCGCGCCGTTCCGAGCCAGCAAACAATCGCAGCACCTGCTGCAGTACATCGTGGACCAGACGCTGGCGGGTCACGGGGAATTACTGAAGGAACGGCTGATCGGGGTGAACGTTTTCGGGCGGCGTCCCGATTACGACACCAACGAAGATCCCATTGTGCGGGCACGGGTGGCCGAAGTGAGGAAGCGGCTGGCGCAGTTTTACCTGGCCGAAGGGAACCACACGCCGGTCCGGATCGAGATCAGCCCGGGATCCTACCTGGCGTCCATCAATGAAGTCCATCGGGCTGCCGAACCGGAGACCGCCGCCGTCGCTGCGGTGGTCGAACCGGCGAGCGAGGCTGTCACGCCGATCCCGGCACCCGCCGTTGCGGAAAGGGTTCAGGAGGACCGGCACGCGCCGGAGCGGCGCATGCTGCGGTGGATCCCTGTGGTGGGGTGTCTTGCAGTGTGCCTGGCGATCGGCGCCTGGTTTGCTTTCCGGACGCCGGCTCCTATCGATATCTTCTGGAAGCCGTTTGTGGATGCGTCGGGGCCGGTGCTGGTCTATTCCGGGGCCAACGCGGTCTACATGCTGAGCAACGATTTCCTGAACGAGTACCAGGCGACGCATCGGCTGGATACGCTGGAGAGTCAGGGGCGGGAATACGTGATTCCGCTTTCTTCGCAAACGAAGCTGAAGCCGCAGGACCTGGTGGCGCTGAAAAACGACTTCGTCACGATCGGGGATCTGGCGGCAAACGTTCGCGTCGCTTCCCTGCTCTCGACGCGGAGGAAATCCTTCGATCTGCGCTGCGGAGAAGACGTAGCGTTCGGGGATCTGCGCGAGTCGCCGACGATCCTGATCGGGGCGTTCAACAACAGCTGGACGATTGAGCTGACGGGGGATCTTCCTTATCGTTTCGGGCGCGGGCTCACGATCAAAGAAGAGGGCGGGGGAAACCAGGTCTGGACCCCGAGCTATACCACCGATCAGATCGTCGCGATCGATTATGCCGTAGTCACCCGCATTCCCCATTCAAAGACCGGCAAGCCGCTGATCGCTATTGCGGGAATCACGCAGAGCGGCACGCGCGCGGCGGCCGACTTCATCACGGATCCGGATCAGGTAAAGAAACTGGTTTCGATGGCTCCGAAGGACTGGGCGCAGAAGAATCTGCAGATCGTGCTGCAGACAAAAGTCGTTAACGCGATCCCGACGTCTCCGACGATTGTGGCGATGAAGTCGTGGTAAGGGGCCGAGCGATCAGAGCTGGATGATGCAGGCCATTTTCGGCCGCGGAAATCGAACGGTCAGCTTGTCTGCAGCCGCCTGCACTTCGATGCCCAGGTCAGTGGGGTAGACGAGTGTTGCGCCTGTCGCGGAGATAGGAATTTCGACGGTGTCGGAACCTTCGAGCCTCCAGACTGCGACTGCGCTCCAGTCCGGAGCGCGCAGGCCGAGGGCCACCGGAGTCTGCGCGTCGGTCACATCGGGCATCCCGAGGGGATAAAACGGCACCGCGGCGGGAAGATGGCGGCGGATGGAATCCTTGTAGACCCGGATGCCGGTGGCGACCTGGGCCGCGGGGACGGGTGCGATTTTATCGAGACGCCCGCTTTGATGAATGCGGCACATCATCGCGGTGGCCATGTTGAAACTGGCCTGATCGGCGTCGGCATCGGCCAGCGGATAGGACCAGCAGGCGAGCTGCTCGGGGACCACAGCTGCGGAGGCTCCAGTGATGATCGCCGGGAGGCGGAGGTAGTTTTCCTGATCCGTGGCGGACTGAAGCTGGAGGCGCGAGAGCATGGCGTAGTCCATGCGGCCTCCGCCGCTGCCGCAATTTTCGATCACGAGGGATGGGTATCGATCGAGAATCGCGCTCAGCCAGGCAAGGAGCGCGCGGTTGTGTTCCAACAGGCCCTGGCCGAGGCTGTCTGCGTCAAGATCGGTGCCCTGCAGCGAATCGACGTTGTAGTCCATCTTCAGATAGCCGACTTTATAACTGCCGACGAGACGGTCGATGACCTGGTTCAGGTAGCTGCGGACATCGGGGTTGCGGAAGTCGAGCAGGTAGCGGGAATTGCGGAGCACGCGCTTGCCATGGCGGATCATGAACCAGGAATCGGGTTTCTGCGCCAGGATCGATTTGGGGCCGGCCACCTCGGGTTCAATCCACAGGCCGGGGATCATTCCCTGCGCGCGGATATGATCCAGCACGAACTGGAGGCCGTGAGGCCAGCGATCCTGCGATGGCTGCCAGGAGCCCACGGTCTGGCTCCAGTCGCCGTGCAGGTCAGCGTACCAGCCAGCGTCGATCACGAAGTATTCGCAACCGGCCTTTGCGGCGGCGTCGATGAGGGGGAGTTCGCGGCCCTCGGTGGGATTTCCCCAGAGGCAATTCATGTAGTCGTTGAAGATGACCGGGCAGCGGCTGTTGACGGGATGACTGCGGATGCACGCGGTTCTGCGATAGCGCGTGAGAGCGTCGACGGCTTCGGTGAATCCGCCGCGAACGCAGCCGACGGCGACCGGTACGGACTCGTAGCTGGCACCGGGCTGGAGGTTCTTCCATGCAGCGGCGTGCAGATCCTCGGGACCACCGAGCCATGCGTAGACATCGGTGGCGTGGATTCCGCGGTCGGTGACGTTGGAGATTTCCCAGTACCACGATCCGTTGTGCTCAATCTGCCAGAACCAGATGAGGCCGGAGCGCCGATTCTCCGCCATGGCCATAGGCAGATATTTCTCGGTGGACCAGCCGCCGACGCTGCCCGCCGATGCCTCGGACCAGCTGGTTCTGAGGTTCTCTACGAATCCGCACTGCGAGGGGCGAAGGGCGTGCCACTGCCCTTCCGCCATCCAGCTGTTGTAGGCGAGATGGATGGTGAGTTCGTTCTCAAAGGCCTGTGGATCGGCGAGACCGTGGAGCATGGCGGAGCTGATGTAGTCGATGCCGACGGGAGCGGTGCCCCGATTGGTGACGCGCGTCCATCTGCGGACGACGGGCACGCCCGGGAAGGCCTGGTAGAAAGAATCCACTTCGATGCCGAGGACCGGATCTGAATGGCTCAGAATGAGGCGGCGTCCCTGGGCATTGGTCTCCTCTCGTTTCCCGGTGAACAGGAGCCGGGCGCCAGGCTGACCGACGCCCTGCTTCAATCCGGGATCGGGGGAATTTTCTCCGGTGCATTGAATTGCGGTCTCGACTCCGATGGAAGCCGCAGGGGCGATTTCAGGCGAAGAGCCGGCGGGAAGAATGCTTTTCTGGCGGAGGCGCTGCTCAGATATTTCCCAGGAGAAGGCCAGTTCCGGAGTGTGCCAGGCGAGGGTTTGCGCGGAAGCGGGCGACTGAGCCTGGTCAGCGGCCGCGGCGAAACGGGGTAAGAGCGTTCCGAGCGCAGTCGCGCCGGTCGAGCACAGGAAGGTTCTGCGATTCATGCGGACACCCACGAAAGCCCGACGGCGGGCGCAGCGTCTGCTGCGGCCGAGTCAGACGGCAAAATCGAATACGGTCCAAGGTACCTTAATTCGGGTACGAAACATGCCGCAACGCGAGAATGCGGCGGGAGATCTTTTCATCAACACAGATCTTGCGCTAATGGGTTGCGATGGCGGAGGCTTTGGCATGCCGCGGCTGATCGACGTGGATGAACAGGGTAAGGATGGCCGCGATGTAGTAGAGCACTCCGTAGACGGCAACGACGCCGCCGATTCCCCAGAAGGGAAGGATGAGCGTGGCCAGCACCGGGCCGCCGAAGTTGGCGAGGCCGCCGCCGAGGTTTTGCACGGATACGGCAGCGCCCTTGTGCTTTGGCTCCATCATGGGAAAGATGGCGCCCATGGGGACAAAGGAAGTGATGGTGAATGCAAAGAAGAGCGCGCCGGCGGTGGCGACCCACATATTGTGCGGGAAGTGAATGGGAAGCCAGAAGAAGGTGAGCGTCGCTGTGCCGCAGCCGACAAAGCCGATCCAGCGCATCTGCCGCATCCATCCGATGCGATCGCCGATGAGGCCCCAGACCACGTTCGTGACCGGCTGCACCAGGAAGAAGGTGCCCCAGATGCGCGCCCACTGAGGCACGCTGAAGCCGACGCGGGATGAGGTGTAGAGCAGCGGCATGATCACCGGGAAACCGAACAGCGAGAGGTTGCAGATGATGCGGGTGATGAGGGCAAGCGCGATGTTGCGGTTATGGAAGATGAGCGTGACGCATTTCGCAATCTCGCCGAACCTGCTGTTCTCGCCGCGTGCGATGGAGGGGTTGGGCAGGTTCGCGACCGAGCCGGTGAAGAAGAAGATGAGCAGCCCTCCCAGCAGAACCCAGGCGAGCGACATCCAGAGGGTGCCCATGTAACCGAACCATCCAATGGAATAACTCGGCAGATAGGAGCCGATGATGCCATAGCCGATGGTGAACATACTCCACGTCCAGCCAATGGCGGAGGCCAGTTCGTGAGGGCGGCTGCGCTGCACCACCCAGACGAAGAATCCGTAAAAGAAGAGCGGGTAGGCGAAGCCTCGAATGCCGTAGAAGAGCATGGTCGTCCACAGATTCGCGGTGCCGAGCCCCAGCCACAGGAAGAGCACATGAAACACCAGCCACCACACAATGCCGATGAGCATGATGCGGCGCGGGCGGAAGACATCGGCCAGAACGCCGGAGAGCCAACTGGAGAGAGCGGCGGTGGCACCGTAGACGGTAAAGACGAGCGCACTTTTCTCGGGGGTGAATCCGAGATTGACGAGGTATCGGGAAAGGAATGCCTGCTCGATGCCATCGCCGGTCATGCAGAAGACGATGGCAATATAGCCACCGAGCAGCGCAAGAGGCATGCCCAGGAAGTGCCGGTCTGAATCAGAATGTTCCGCGGTTGCAATGGAACCTGGGGCAACGGAGTTCACGAAGCGGCATCCTCCACGACAATCTGCAGCTTCATGTCAGCGGGGCGGCCTTCTGCGGCGCGCTCAAACGCAGTTATCGACTGCTCAAACGGAAACGAGGCAGAGATGAGAGGCTTGAGGTTTACCTTGCCCGAGGCGAGCAGCGCCACGGCTTTGGGATAGACGTTGGCGTAGCGAAAGATGGTCTCGATGCGCGCTTCTTTGGCTTGTGCGGCGACGGTATCGAAGGCCACCGCGGCGGGCGGCATACCGATGAGGACCAGGGTTCCGGCCGGAGCGAGGAGGTCGAAGATGCCGTCATAGGCTTTCGGCGCACCGCTGGCCTCGAAGACGACGTCGGCACCCCAGCCCGAGGTGAGTTCTGCGACGCGCGCCGGCAACGACTCGCTGCGAATATTGACGGGCACAATGCCGGGGAACGAGGCGGCAAGCGCGAGTTTCTCCGCTGCCAGGTCGGAGACGATGACCGTACCGGCTCCGGCGGCGAGCGCAGCTAATGCCGTAAGGACGCCGATCGTTCCCGCACCGAGGACAACCGCGGTCGCGCCCGGCTTGATGGCCGCTTTGGTTGCGGAATGCAATCCAACGGCAAAGGGCTCGACCAGCGCGCCTTCGGCCAGCGAAACATTCGCCGGCAGCGGAAAGGTGAAGGCGGCGGGGTGAACGACCTCCTCGGTGAGGCAGCCGTGAATCGGCGGAGTGGCCCAGAAGCGGACCGCGGGGTCGAGATTGTAGTGACCTTCGAGAGAGGCGCGGGAGGCGGGATCGGGAATCCCGGGCTCCATGCAGACGCGATCGCCGGGAGCGAGATGGGTGACCTCGCTGCCGACTGCGACGACGACGCCCGCGGCTTCATGTCCAAGGACCATGGGCCGTTCGACGACGAAGGGCCCGATGCGTCCATGCTTGTAGTAGTGCACATCGCTGCCGCAGATTCCCACGCAGCCGATACGGATGCGGACATCGCGCGGCCCCATTTTCAGGGGCAGATCGATCTCGCGCAGCGACAGCCGCAACGTTTCTTCCAGAACAAGGGCCTTCATGCCACACTCCAATGTCATGACCAGCGTAGGACGGTTTGGGTGGATTTGCTACTCCTGATTGTCCTGACTGACTCCTGCGGCTTGTCGCCACCGATGCTGCCCCCGGGATCGGTTGTGATTCACCCGGTGTGCAAATCGAGGTTCGGGCGGATCAGGCGACTCCGACACATGCCTGGATTTGTGGATGGCGAAGAATAAGAACCGGATGCGTCCTTCGGTTCGTGCCATGATGGGTGCTGACTTATCTCCCGAGGTGATGGCGTGCGTATCTCGCGGTGGCTTCTTCCTGCTCTTTTTCAGACGGCGATGGTGGCGGCTGTACTTGCGGGACTTGTGGTTCCGGCTGCCGCGGCGAAGCATAGCGATCCGGAGGTGATTGCGTATCTGTTTCCGCGGGATCATGTGATCGAGCCTGGCGAAATTGCAGCGCGCAAGCTGACACGCATCAACTATGCCTTTGCGAACATTCAGGAAGGGCGGATGGTGATCGTCAGTCCGGCCGATGCTCCGAACCTGGCGACTCTCGTGGGGCTGAAGAGGGAGAATCCGTCGCTGCAGATTGTGATTTCGGTGGGTGGATGGCTGTGGTCGGGGAACTTTTCCGACGCGGCTCTCACGCCGGCGAACCGGGCGCGCTTTGTGGACAGCGCGGCGGCCTTCGTGGACAAGTACAATCTCGATGGCCTGGATATCGACTGGGAGTATCCGGGCGAGGTGGGCGCCGGCAATCGATTTCGTCCGGAAGACGGCAGGAATTTCACTTTGCTGCTCAGGGAGCTTCGCAAGCGATTCAATCGCGAGCAGGCGCGGCTGGGGAGGCATTTATTTTTGTCGATCGCGGCGGGCGCGAACGACGACTATCTCCAACATACGCCGATGCGGCCGATTGCCCGCCTGCTGGATACGGTAAACCTGATGGCCTACGACTACTACGAGCCGGGCGCCGAGGGGACGACGGGCAATCACGCGCCACTCTATACGGATCCGGCCGATCCGCGGCATATCTCCGCCGATACTTCGGTCCGGCATTACGAACAGGCGGGCGTGCGGGCGCGCAAGATCGTGCTCGGCGTGCCATTTTACGGACACGTGTGGGGGCACGTGGCCGCGACGCAGCACGGTTTATTCCAGTCCGGCTCGCCGGTGCCCAATGCTTTCGCGCGCTACCACGATATTGTGAGTAACATGCTGGGTCATGGATTTACGCGGTACTGGGATGCGTCGTCTTCAGTTCCGTATCTCTACAATGCGGAGGCGGAGCAATTCGTATCTTATGAGGATCCGGAATCGCTGGCGCTGAAATGCGCGTACGTGCAGCGCATGCATCTGGCCGGAATTATGTTCTGGGAATACAACGCCGATCCTTCGGGCGCGCTGCTGGATGCGATCGATCATACTTTCCACGGCACGGCTACCAGCGGCGCCGAGGGCGGCCGATGACGGCGACGGCTCAGGTATCTCCCTCGACGGGCATCACCGGACAGACAACCTCCACGCGGGTTGTCTCCATCGATATTTTTCGCGGCATCACCATGGCGGTGATGATCTTTGTGAACGATCTGGACAGCGTCCACGGCCTGAGTCAGTGGACGTATCATATGCCGGCGAATGTGAATGCCATGAGTTATGTGGACATGGTGTATCCGGCCTTTCTTTTTATTGTGGGCATGTCGCTGCCGCTCGCGGTGCGTCAACGGCTGAAGCGGAGCCCGTCGGTGGCGAAGCTGTGGCTGCATGTAATCCTGCGTTCGGCCGCGCTGCTCGCTCTGGGACTGATCCTCGCCAACGCCGATCGCGGCGACCCGGCGAGGATGCACCTCTCACGAGGATTATGGGCCCTGCTCGGCCTGGGCGGAGGGATTCTGCTCTGGAATGTTTACAGCGGGCTCAGCCGCAGAGTTGTGCTGATGCTTCGGATGGCGGGCGCGGCACTTCTCGTCTTTGTCTTCGCGATCTTCCGACGCGCGACGCCGGGTGGCGAAGCGTGGCTCGGTTTTTCCTATCCCGAGATTCTAGGCCTGATCGGGCTGACCTATCTTGCTGTTTGTCTGCTCTATATCCCGACGCGACGCTGGCGCATGGCGCCGGTCGTTTGGCTGCTGGTGCTGGTTGCATATAACTGCGTCTGCTGCGCGCACTGGATCGACGTGGACCGTATTTCCCTATACCTGTGGCCCTTCGGCAATGGATGCATGGCCAGCCTCATCATGGCGGGGGTTGTCACTTCGCTGATCTTTCTCGACGACGGGCGAAGCCGCGGACCCGCGCGCAAGCTGCAGCTCGGCCTTCTGATGGGAATCCTGGCCTTTGTCGCCGGGTGGTTTCTGCGGCCGCTGGGCATCTCCAAGATTCGCGCGACGCCGACGTGGGCACTGTGGACCGTCGCCGCCTGCTGCGTGCTTTTCAGCGCGCTCTACTGGCTCTGCGATCTGAAGAAGCGCACGGGGTGGGCGTGGCTGGTGCGGCCGGCGGGATCGAACACGCTGCTTACTTATCTTATCCCCGATATCTACTACTTTGTTGTGGCAGTTACTGGAACGGCGTATCTGCAGGAGCACTGGAATCACGGGTGGCCGGGTGCGATCCGTGCCGTCGCCTTCACGGTGGCGATTCTCCTGGTGGCCCATGCCGCCACGCGTGCGCGATTGCGCATGCAGTTGTAGAGATGGTTGTGACTGATGAAACAGGAAGCGGCGATCGCTATCCAGGTTTCCGGCCAGCATTCAGCAGGGCCGTTGGCTACAGCTGGATACCGCTCTATAGCGGACAGAACCGCGGGAACGTTGCCGTCGGGGAGCGATCAGCGGAAGCGCCGAATCCGCAGCGTGTGCCGTCCGGAGCGGTAGAAACCGGTAACGTAGACCGTGGCCTTGCCTGTGTTTGAGAAGATCAGCTGGCGAATGCGCAGCAGGGGTGTTCCGCGGGGAACGCGCAGCAGGTCAGCGAGACGCGGGTCGGCATCGGTGGCGTCGATCTCCTCGTCGGCGTAGGCCAGCGATATGCCGCAATCGCGCTCCAGCGCAGAAAACAGAGACATGCCGTTGACCGAGGTGCCCTGGAGCAGATGTGGGAATTCATCCTCAGACCAGTAGGCGACCTCGAGGGCGACGGGTTCTTCCTGGGCGAGGCGCACGCGTTCGAGGCGCACGATGCGCGCCGCGGGCGCCAGACCGAGACGGGCAGCAATCTCGGGTTCGCTCCTGACCACAGTGGAGGCAACGACGCGCGACTGGGCGGTGAGCCCGAGACTGGCCATCTGCTCGTGATAGCCGAGCAGTTTGTTGAACTGGACTCTGGGGGGAGCAACAAAGGTGCCGGCTCCGCGGCGGCGTTCGACGATTCCGTCCCTTGCGAGTTCTGTGAGGGCATGGCGCGCGGTCATCAGGCTGACCTGATGCAGGCGCGCCAGTTCACGTTCCGAGGGCACCATGCTGCCAGGTTTCAGCTGGCCTGAATCGATGCGACGCCGGATCGTACCTTCGATCCTCTTATAGGCGGGTTCTTCCGAGCGGCGGGACATAATGCTCACGTTCTGATCTTCATAAGCCCGGGGAGCCCTGTGTTCCTGCAGCCCGCGGTGCTCTGTTGGGGGAAGAATGGGTCTACCACGGTGCTGCTGTGGATGGCCACGCGGCTGAATGCTAGCAGAGTGCTATAGAGCGTGCAAGAGAACAATGTAAGAGAACCCGCAAGGGTGTGACCGGATTGCGCAACGGCTGGGCGGCACGGGAGACCGAAATCAGAGTCGGACGGGCCGGGGAGGCAGGCGGATTACCGCTGCAATGAGCGGCGCACAGGGGGCGGAGGGCGGACATTTTCCACAGATCCAACGGTTGTTTGACTTGACATGGTGGCGCAAAATGCTCTATAGCATTTGGAACTGCTATAGAGCTGTTCTGCTCGCCGTTCCGGCGCGGAGCAGACGTTGTCCTCATTGTGCGTTGGAACATCTGAAGTCGTGCCGTAAAGGGTCGCTTTACGTTGTGCGCTGTTCCCGTTTTCAGGGTCTCTTTTCGAAAATTGAAGTCCTTCACTGCTGTCCCCGGCATTTGAGCAGGCGATGCCGCAAGTTATTCCCAGAGCTGGCGGGAGGCCGTTATGAAAAGGATTTGGTTGTGGGGATGTATCCTCGTGGCGCTGGGCGCATGCGGGTGGGTTGGTTCACCGCTGCGCGCCCAGCAGATCACAGCATCGATCACAGGTACGGTGGTGGATCCGGGCGGTGCGGTCATCAACGGCGCAACGATCACGGCCACCGATGTGGAACGCGGCACGAGCTTCACCGCAAAGACCGGGAATGGCGGTCTGTTCACGCTGGTTCGCGTGCCGATCGGCACATACGATGTGAAAGCAGAAGCGGCCGGCTTCCGCACTGTCATTCAGTCTCACCTGACGCTGGTGCTGAATGAAACCGCAAACGTGAACTTCAAAATGCAGGTGGGCTCGGTCAACAACACGGTGCAGGTGACGTCAGAGGCGCCGGAGATGCAGTCGCAGACGACCGAGGTGAGCACGCTGATCAACTCCACTGCGGTTACCAACATTCCTCTGGCGACGCGTAACTACGTTGAATTGACGCTGCTGTCGCCGGGCAGCATTCATCCGGATAACTCATCTTTCAACAATGGGGATAACGTGGCGGGCGGCGCGCGCCCCTTCATCAACGGGAACCGCGAGCAGTCGAACAACTTCATTCTGGACGGGATGGACAACAACCAGACCTCGGATAACCTGCTGGCCTTCACGCCCTCGCCGGACGCGATCCAGGAGTTCAATCTGATCACGAACAACGCCCCCGCGGAGTTCGGCAACTACATGGGCGGAATCGTGAACGCCTCGATTAAGTCCGGCACCAACAGTTTTCACGGGGATGTGTGGGAGTTTTTCCGCAACGACGTGCTGAACGCCAACCAGTGGGAGAACAAGCTCAACCCGAGCAGCGTGCTGACGAGACCGACAGTGCGCTGGAACATGTTCGGGGGCACACTGGGCGGGCCGGTCATCAAGGACAAGCTGTTCTTCTTCCTGGACTATCAGGGGCAACGCTTCGACCATCCTGCCAGCAGTTCATTCATCACAGTTTTCACGAATGCGGAGCGCGGAGGAGACTTCTCGCAAATCAGCAAGCAGCTGGTCGACCCGATCACGGGAGCACCTTACCCGGGCAACCAGATTCCGCTGTCGCAGCGCAATATCGTAGCGACGAATCTGTTTGCCTCGAAGTACTATCCAACGCCGATTAACAGCCAGACTTCGAACAATGCGATCAACACCACCACCCAGGCCTACAACGCGGACCAGGGAGACGTGAAGGTCGATTACACCATCACCCAGAACGACCGATTCGAGGGGCGATACTCGCAGGGATACCAGAATGATCCGGGGAGTAACTCACTGTTGATCCTGGGCAATACCTTTGCGCAGGCTCCGATCCACAACGTGGTGGGGACGTGGACCCATACCTTTGGACCCAGCATCCTGAACGAGGCTCGCCTGGGAACAAGCTGGGTGACGCTATTCAACGGCTCTGACTTCAACCCGAGCATTGGCAATCTGGGGTCGAACCTCGGGATCGCCAACACCAACACCAGCGGTCCTGGCTTGCTGCTGCTCGGTTTCGGCGGCGGTCTGGCGCCGCAGCCCAACGGCGGCAGCACGCTTACGAACGTCGGCAGCCAGGTTGTGCAGCAGGACTTCGCCGACACAGTCATTCAGTTCGATGACGGGGTGACAATTACCCGCGGCAAGCATGTCTTCAAGACGGGTTTTCAAATGTGGCGCTATCGCATTAACACCGGCTATACGGGCAATACCGGGGAATACGGCGACATCCTTTTCGGCGGCGGCAGCACGGGGGTGGATTTCGCCGGCGATCCGGCGGCCGATTTTTTCCTTGGCTATCCGGAAGCCAGAGGCATCGGAGTCAGCACGAGTTTTGTGTGGCACCAACTTTCGTGGCTGTTTGCAGGCTACGGCCAGGACGACTGGCGTGTAACTCCCGATCTGACTCTGAATCTGGGACTGCGGTATGAGGCTCACACTCCGTGGGTGGAGTTGAACAACCGACAATCCAATCTCGATCTGACGACGGGCGCGCTGGAACTTGCAGGCCAGAACGGGAACAGCCGCGCGCTTTATAACTCGGTGTATGGCCTTCCGGACGTCCAGCCTCGCATCGGTTTTGCATACTCGCCGAAATTTATGGGCGGCAAGACCGTATTGCGTGGAGCCTATACGATTTCGTCCTACCTGGAAGGCACGGGCACCAATCTGCGACTCCCAAGAAACCCGCCGTTCACTCCTCCGGAAGTTGGAGCGCAATATGCTTCGGCGACGGTTCAGACGCAGGAGGGCCCTGGAGGCGCACTTCCTGGCAATCCATTTGCGGGCGCAATTATGTATGTGTGGGCCAAGACCGTGCAGCCGGCCTTTGATCAGCAGTGGAATCTAACGCTGCAGCAGGAACTAACCCCCACGACAACGCTGCAGGTTGGATATGTCGCGCAGAAGGCCGACCATCTGATGGTGCCAATGCCCTATCTGCAGAAGCAACTTGTGAACGGGGTGGCTACAACACCGCTGTATTTCCAGGACAACCCTTCCCTGATCAACGTCCTCTCCAACGTGTCAGGTACCGCATCCGTGGGTTATATGAATTACAACGCGCTGCAGGCAGTGCTGCAGAAGCGGCTTGCCAGCGGGCTGGAAGGACAGCTGGCGTACACGTGGTCGCACTGCCTGACCAACAACAGCGGTTATTACGGAACCTGGGGACAGGCGGCCGGATCGACGACGGCATCGCCCTATTTTCAGAATCTGTATAACCCTCGGGCAGATTATGCCAGCTGCTACTACAACGCCAGTAATATTGTCTCGGCCTACGCAACCTACAGTCTTCCGGTGGGCCGGGGCAGAACTCTGGGCGGCAATATGAATCCGGTTGTCAGCCAGGTTGTGGGTGGGTGGGAGGCGTCCACGGTGATATCGATGCATGGCGGCTTCCCTCTTGCGGTCTATAACAACGACGGCGATGCCACAGGGACGGGTTCGCGCGGGGCGCGTCCGGACTGCGGCGTTCAAACGGTGTACAGGCGCAGTAAGCTGGCGCCGAATTTCGGAGGTTATCAATGGCTGAGCCCAGCGGGCTACTCCGATCCTGCACCGGGTCACTTTGGCAACTGCCCGGCGCAGGGACCGGTGACGGGTCCGGGATACTTTGACGCCGATATCGGGCTGATGAAGAATTTCCATTTTACCGAACAGAAGTTTTTGCAATTCCGCAGCGATTTTCTCAACGCCTTTAACAACGTGGATCTGGGCCACCCGGATATGGGCTGGAGTTCGAGTCCTGGTACCTTCGGCCAGATCGGGCCTGCGGCGGGAACACCCGCTTCCCAACCCGCAAGGAATATTCAGTTTGCTTTGAAGTTCTATTATTAGGTGCAACTGAGCGTTTCCGGGGGCAGGCGCTCCGGCGCTTGCCCCTTTTGCTTATGAGTCGACATCCCCGGATCTTTTCGCTTCTGTTGTTCCTTGCTGCGGTTTGCCTGGACGCGCCGTCCCAGAGCCGCGCCGCGGCATCCATGCCCGATGCGACAGCCGCGGAGCGAGCCGCGTCCGCTGCCGAAGCGGGCCGCTGCCCGGAAGCGCTTCCTGTTCTGACGAAGGTTGCAGCTCACCTGACCGACAAGACGCTGGAGAAGCGCGCGGGGGTGGACGGCGTTCGTTGCGCAACGCTTCTACGGCGGTGGGATCAGTTGAGCGACTTTGTCCGGATGCTCAACGAAAAGTTTCCTGGCGATCCGGAGGTACTGTATGTCTCGATCCACGCTTATTCCGATCTCTCGAACCACGCCGCGCAGATCCTGGCGCAGAGCGCGCCGTACTCGGTGCCCGCTCTGGAACTGGACGCCGAGGCAAATGAAATGCAGGGTCACTGGGATCGGGCGGAGAAGGACTATGACGAGATCCTCGCGAAGAACCCGCGCTACCCCGGGATCCACTTCCGCTTAGCCAGGCTTCTGCTTTCGCGGCCTAACCCGGGTCCGAATTTTCAGCAGGAAGCCAAGAAGGAGTTAGAGGAAGAGCTGCAGATCGACCCAGCGAACGCAGGGGCGGAGTATGTGTCCGGTGAACTGGCGCGGCAGGCTCAGGATTTTGCAGGGGCGGTCCGCCACTTTACCCGTGCAACGGAACTGGACGGAACATTCGCCGACGCGTGGCTGGGTCTGGGCATGTCTCTGATCGCGGAGAAGCAATATCAGCCGGCGATCGCTCCGCTGAAAACGGCGGTGAAGCTGGAGCCCTCCAATCCTGCGGGGCACTATGCGCTTGCCACGGCCTATGCGCGCACGGGAGACAAGGAGGCTGCGGAGCGGGAATTCGCGCTCCAGCAACGGGCTGCGCAGAGCTCGGACAATGCAGGAGACAAATCGCCGCAGTGAGCGATCCCCGGTTCAATCCAGGTGGGCTGTCGCGCCGCCGTTTTCTGCGCACGCTTGCCGCAAGCGCGGCCTCAGTGCGCTTTGCCGGCCTGGCGTCGCTGTCGGCGCAGCCGACGGACTATCCCTTTGAAGAAGTACCGCCCTCGGTCAGCGGAATTACCTGGGTTCATACTGCGGGTAAGTCGCCGCAGAAGTATCTGCCGGAAACTACGGGAGCGGGCTGCGCATTTCTGGATTACGACAACGACGGGTGGATGGACATCTATCTCGTGAACAGCGGGAAGTGCGATTTCTACGATCCGAAGCCGCCGCTGCGCAACGCGCTTTATCGCAACAACCGGGATGGTACTTTCACCGATGTGACGGAGAAGGCGGGCGTCGGAGGGGGAGGTTACGGACAGGGCATCGCGGTTGGAGATTACAACGGCGACGGATTTCCGGATCTCTACGTCACGCAATATGGACGAAGCATTCTTTACCGCAATAACGGCGACGGAACGTTCACCGACGTCACCGAAGCGGCCGGGGTTGCGGCTCCGGGGTGGTCATCGAGCGCGGTGTGGTTCGACTATGACAACGATGGGCGTCTCGATTTGTTTGTCGGCCAGTTTGTCGAGTTTTCCAGAACCAAGAACCTGCCCTGCGTGAACTACAACAATCGGCCAGGCTATTGCGTTCCGACTCTTTACAAACCGACGGCCAGCCGGCTCTTCCACAACAACGGCGACGGGACCTTCACCGACGTCAGCGAGTCGTCCGGGATTGCGGCCCATCTCGGGAAGGCGTGGGGTGTGGTGGCGGTCGACCTCAATAACGATGGCCGGCTGGATCTCTTTGTCTCCAACGACACAAAGCCGAACTTCCTGTTCATGAATCGCGGAGCGGGAAAGTTTGAGGAGATCGGGGCGCTTGCTGGCGTAGCTTACAGCGAGGCCGGACGGTCGCGTTCCGGCATGGGCGTCGATGCCGCTGATGTGAACCAGGACGGCTGGCTTGATCTGTTTGTCGCCAACATCGATCACGAGGAGTATGCGCTCTATCAAAACAATCAGAACGAGACCTTCGACGACGAAGCTGCAGCCATGGGCATTGCCGGGGCCACTCGCCTGATGAGCGGGTGGGGTCTCAAATTTTTCGACTATGACAACGACGGTGAGTTGGATCTTTTGATTGCCAACGGCAACCCCGACGACATGATTCAGACGGTTGAACGAGATGTGACCTATCGCGAGCCGTTGCTGCTGTTTCACGGAGAAGGCAAAGGCCTGAGCGACGTGAGCGCACAGAGCGGGCCACTGTTCAGCAGAGAACTCTCGGCGCGCGGCCTGGCCGTCGGCGATTTCGACAATGACGGAGCCATCGACGTGCTCATCTCCGTCAACGATGCCGCGCCGCTGCTGCTGCGCAATCGCGCCGCAGGTGGCCGGCACTGGCTTGGCCTTCGCCTTGTGGGCGGCGAATCGAACCGCGACGCCATCGGTGCCCGCGTTACATGGCAGGCCGGCGACCTGAAGCGCAGCCGCACCAAAGTGGGGGGTGGCAGCTTTCTCTCCTCGCACGATCCGCGGCTTGTGCTCGGACTGGGCGCACGCACGCACATCGACTGGCTGGAGATCCGGTGGCCGCTGCCGGGCGGAAAGACGGAGCGCTTCACCCATCTCCCCATCGACCGCTACATCACGATCGTCGAGGGGAAGGGTATCGCGTGAGGTTGTGCCCGGGCACTAATCCGCGAGATATCCGGATGTACTCTTCTCGGTCGACATGGACGGGGGCGCATCTTCGGGAGCGCTGCCCCAACGGGGGTTGGGCTGTGGTCCCATCTCCAGAGTCAGCGTTCCGCCGTTGGCGATATCGCTGTGCGAAAACCACGGCTTATCGAGCGGCCGGCCGTTGAGTTGGGCCGATTGAATGTACTTGTTCTGCGCTGAGACATGATCTGCAACGATGGTGAACTCCTTATCATTCCCCATGCGGATTGTGGTCTTCGCAAAGATGGGGCTACCGATCTCGTAGACCGGGCTTCCGGGACAGACGGGATAGAATCCCATCGCACTGAAGACGTACCAGGACGATGTTTCGCCGCCGTCGTCGTCGCCCGGAATACCGAGCGGGCCGTCTCCGTACCAGAGGTCGATCAACTGACGCACGCGACGCTGCGTCTTCCAGGGCTGGCCGGAGAAATCGTACAGATAGGGAATATGGAAGCTGGGCTCATTCCCCTGCGCATAGAGTCCCACCAGGCCCGTAGCATCGGGAAACTGATTGAGGAAGCGGTATTTCGAGGTTCCATATTGCTCGACGAAAAGCCGGTCGAGCCTTCGATTGAAGGCGTCGCGACTGCCGAAGAGGCGGATCAGGCCCGCTACATCATGCTGAACGGCGAAGGTATAGACCCACGCGTCCATCTCCGTGAAGTAGTCGCGACCTCCCTGCCCTCCGCCTAACTTCGGATCGAAGGGTTCGACCCATTTACCGTCTGCACTTTTAGGAGCCATGAAGCCAATCGCCGGGTTAAAGACGTTGCGGTAGTTCTGCGCGAGACGGGTGAAGTAGGCAGCGTCTTTCATCTTGCCCAGAGCGCGCGCCAACTGGGCGACACACCAGTCGTCATAGCTGTTCTCGATGGTGACTGAAACCGCCTGGCGCCGCTCCCCTGTCACTTCAGGGATGGTTTCCTTGTCGCCGAAGGCCAGCGCCGGAAAGAATCCCTTTTCGAAATAGACTTTGTCGAGGGGCGTGAGCGGGGCGCGGCGCCAGGGCAGGAGCGTAGCCTGCGTGGCATTTTTGCGAATCCCCTCATAGGCCTGTTCGACATCGAAATCGCGATAGCCCTTTTCGTAAAGGTCGAGGATGAACTCTGCCGCGTGGTGGCCGATCATCACCGCCTGCTCGCCCGCGACGGAAGGGAAGGAGGGCATCCATCCGCTCTGCCGATCCATGCGGATGTAGGAACGGGCCATATCTTCCTGACGCCTGGCATCGAGCAGCGTCTGCAGCGGGTGGAGTGAGCGAAAGGTGTCCCAGAGGCCGTCATCAACATAGAAATCATGACCTTCGGAGGAGTGTACCTGGTGATCGAATCCGCTGAAGTAGCGTCCGTCTTCCGTGATATCGGTCATGCGGCCGAGGGAGCGGTAGAGCGCGGTGTAGAAGATGGTGCGCTGCCGTTCCGTGCCGCCGACGGTTGCGATGGCCCCAAGGGCGCGATTCCAGACGGCTCGGCTCTGCTGCCTGACCGCATCAAATCCCCACGTTGGAATCTCTCGCTCGAGGTTGCGTCGCGCCTGATCGGTACTGATGTAAGAAATGCCGACGCGCGCCTCGATCGTTTCGCCGTTCGCCGTCGCAGTGTCGGTGACGTATCCGATGTCGTCGCCGCTGATTTGCGCTGCGGTTCCGAGGGAGCCGTTCTGCCACGTTTTCCAGGAAGCTTGTGGGCGGGAAAATTCGATGTAGAAGTACTCTCGGGTCTCGCCCTGCGCATCGGCTAACTTCGCGACATTGCCGCCGACCTGCTCGCTCCCTTCCACGGCCGTCGGTCCTATGACGGTGAACTGCGCATGGTTGTGCAGAACGAGCACCAGATGAGCGTGGGGAGTGGCGGGATACGTCAATCGATAACAGGCGGCATCCCGCGTGGTGGTGGCTTCGGCCTTTATGTTCCAGGTTTGGAGATCGGCTTCGTAGTAGTACGGCGTTGCGGTCTCAAAGTCGTGATCGAATTCGGAGGCGTAGTCTTCGGGTCGGGTTCCTTCCGGCCCGGTCGATGCCATGAGCAGAGCCGGGCCCGCGGGAAATCCTTCGATCTTGTCGGCAAGGTAGCGATCGGTGATTCCGGGGGTCGTGACGGGAGCCACGCGGGCCATGCCGTACGGGTACTGTACGTAAGGAACCGTCGCCGTCAGCAACTGGCCGATGCCACCGATATTGGGGTCGACGTAATCGACCGGCTGTTTGGAGCTTTGTGCAGCGCCGGCGGCGACGCCGATTCCCAGAACGCCTGCGAGAGTCAGGAGAGCAATAGCCTTCATCGTCACCTCTGATGTCTTGTTGCCGAAAGCCTGGCGCATGGGCTGAAGCCATGCGCTGTGGTGAGCCGACGTTCACGCTCAGGATCGACTGGCTCCGAAACAACCACGGTACGAGAACCGGCGCAGGGGCGCAACGTCTGCGAGCCGCGGCGGGGATCGCTTCGTTGGGATAGGGACTCGATGCGGACCGCGGCGAGCCGCGTCCGGGGGTCAGTTGGACAGCAAGACGACGGCGATCAGGGCACAGACAACGCCGGAGAGTTGCAGCCGGGTGATGGATTCATGCAGGACGAACGGCACCAGCATCATCACGACCAGCGGGTAAAGAGCGGTGAGGGGAGAAACGATAGAAGCCTTGCCTCCGCTTTTCAGCGCGGCGAAGAGCGCCCAGGCGCCCAGAGCATTCAGGACTCCGCTGAGCAGCGCCCACGCCAGGTTCGATCGCAGATAATGGAGCACCGCCGATCCCGGATAGAAGAATGGCTCGAGGAGGATAAATCCGACGACCAGCCAGATGAGCGAAGACTCTGCAGAAATGTAGTTGGTCGATAACTTCTGCAGAAGGCCGACGATTCCCCATGCCACCACAGTTATCGCGGAATAGAGAAGCCACGGAGGAATATGCACAGGCTATCGACCTCCTATAGAGAAAAGATGACGATCGCTGCGACGGCAAAGAGCAGGCCAATGGCCTGAACGGGGCGGAAGCGTTCGCGCAGGATCGAAATTGCGAGGACCACGGTGATCATGGGATAGAGCGATGTCGCGACGGTGATCAAGGAGGTGTTTCCATTGGTGTGATAGGCGGCAAATAATGCAAGACCGCCGACGCCGCTCAGAACTCCGTTAAGAACAGCGTACGCGATGCCGCGCGGGCTTTTCTCCAATTTGCCTCGACGGCCGATGAGGAGCGCGAGCCCTACGGGAACGGTACCGAGGGTAAAGAGAAACTGCATGGTGTCGGGTGGAATCTCGCGCGAGCCGAGTTTGGAGAACAGCGCCCAGGCGCCCCAGCACAAAACGCAGAGGATCGAATACCAGAACCAGCGCGCATTCCAGTGCTGCTTTGGCGTTGTATTCGCCTCACTCTGCATTCTGACCTCCCTTACTGAAGCGCGCCTCATCGACGGTGACCTGAGGGGCGTAGCGAAAACTTCCTGGCCGAATTCCGCGCAGTTCCGCCAGACGCAAAGCGGCGACCTGGACGGGCACAATTTCGAACAGAGGGGCAAGGCCCTCAGGGATTTCCGGCAGTTCGCAATTGGCGACGGAGAGCCCGGCTCTTTGCAGAGACGGACCGATCACGCGCACACGTCCGCCGAAGCGCATCAGATCTTCCGCCAGAGCCAGGTCGAGGTTCCGGGTTTTCTCCGGCGAGGTGAAGATCAATGCGTGAAAAGTACGATCGACGACTTCGACGGGGCCGTGTCGAAAGGATGCGGAGGCCATACTGACTGCCGGACTCTTCGCCACTTCGTGAAAGAGCAGGGCTCCTTCCTGCGCCGACGCGCGGGAGGGGCCGCGCCCGAGCAGATAGATGGGAGAATCCACGCCGAGAAACTCATCCCAGGTAGGGAGATCCTTCATGCTGCTTTCAACGAGTGAGCGGAAGGCAGGCAGGGAGGCGTGCATGGCATCCACGGCGGATGGAGCTGTATGGGTGACGCTACTCAGGAATAGGTGCAGCGCGAGGAGAGTACCGGTGTACGTCTGGATGGCTACTATCTCGTCGGCAAGACTTCCAATATGGATCGCGACATCCGCGCTCCGCGCGAGCAGACTCTGTGGTTCATTGCTGACGCCGATGATTTTGTTGCGGCCTTTGACAAGATCCAGCAGTTTAGCGACTTCAACCGACTCGCCGGACCTGGACACAACCACGACAACGGAATCGCGAAGGACACTGTAACGGTAGTGGAGTAACTCGCCCGCCTCAATGGCTTCGGCATCGACGCCGACGGAGCACAGGGCGTACTCCAGGGGAATGGAAGCATGCAAAGAGGCGCCAATGCCCGTGATGAGGAGGCGTTTTCCGGAGCGGACCAGGGCACCCGCTTCGGCCAGAGCCGCCGCGCCTTCTCCGCATTGATGGCGAAGGACAGCGGAGAGCGATTCTCTCTGAGCAAGAATGTTGCGCGCCAGATTCGATGTCATTGTGATTTCTATCCTGGGGATACGGTTTGAGGCGGTGCGGGCTTCACCTGGATGCCGATCTGTTTGCTATCGTTGTCGCCACAGCCAGGCCTGGGCGGCGCCGAGGAGGCCGGCTTCAGCGCCCAGGGAGGCCAGGATGATGCTGGTCTTGTCGGCCGGGACTTGCGTGCAGAGCGTCCGGACGACGTTCCGCGCATCCTGCATCCAGAGATCGCTGCTTTTCATGACTCCGCCTCCGAGAGAGATCACGTCGGGACAGAAGAGTGTCACCATGTTCGCCAGTCCCAGACCCACGTAGTAGCCTTCGCGCTTCACTGCCTCTACGGCCAGGGGATCCCCGTGAGCTGCACGCTCGCAGATGGCCGCTGCGCCGATGCGTCCGGCGTGCGGCGACTTCTCGAAGAACCACTCGCTCATCGCCGTGCCGCTTGCGAGGGTCTCCCAGCAGCCGCGCGCCCCGCAATAGCAAAGGGGGCCGGCGTTGTCGATGACCTGATGGCCTAACTCCGGATGGGATCCGGCGACACCGCGGTAGAGCTGGCCGTTCAGCACAATGCCACCACCGATTCCCGTGCTGACGGTGACAAAGATGAAGGTTCCGACGCCACGCGCTGTTCCCCACGCATACTCGGCGAGGGCCGCTGCGTCGGCGTCGTTCTCAACGACAACGGGCACTTCGAAGCCTTGCCGGATTTCTTCGACGAGATTGCCGTCCTTCCAACCGGGCAGCGTGCCGACCTCGCCGATGACTCCGGTGAAGGGATCCAGCGGCCCGGGACAGGCGACACCGATCCCGTGGAACGCTCCGCCTGCGGCCAGCGCGTCGCGCAACATATGACGAATCCGCTGCATGGCATCGAGGAAGCCGCGCGAAGGATCGGTGGGACATTCACCACGCCAGAGGATGGTTCCGTCTTCGCGGACAGCGCCGACCGCGATCTTGGTCCCGCCGATATCGACCGCTCCGATGGTTCTCATTTCCCTTCTCTTTCTCCCTCGCCGCGAGCCGGTTCGGCCGCAGATACGTGTTCCCCTGCGAGCCATACATCGGTGATGACGACCTCGCCCGTCCAACGGAACCGCACCAGGTCCGCGCGCGCACCGACGGCGAGCTGACCACGACCGCCAGCAAAGCGGCCTGGATTGGTTGTGACCATCGCCAGCGCATCGCGGAGCGGTATCCCTGTGAGTTGCACGACTCTTCCCAGACACTGCGCCAGAGAGGCGGTGGATCCGGCCAGCAGTTCGGAGCCGAAGAGGCACAGCCGCCCGTCAGGCCGAAGCTCGACCTTGCCGCCGACGGGGGTGGTGTAGATACCGGGAGGCATGCCGGCGAGGGCAACGGAATCTGAAACCAGAACCGAGCGCGCGATGCCTTTCGCGGCCAGCATGACTTTCAGAACATCGGGAGGCAGATGGTATCCGTCGGCGATGAATGTTGCCGTCAGGCGCTGGTCGGCGAGCTGTGTCCAGATCGGATTCCGGTGACGCGGGATTTCCTGCGCGATGCCGTTGCCGAGGTGTGTGGACAGCGTTGCTCCCGCGTCGACGGCCCGAGCGATTTGTTCCGGCGATGCGTGCGTGTGTCCGAGGGCGACGTGGACTCCGCGCCGGACGAGGGCTGCGATGTATTCGGCTGATTCGTCAAAATGCGGGGAGAGCGTCACCAGGCCAACTTTGCCGCAGGCCGCGTCCTGCCATCGGTCGAATTCCGCAAGGGAGGGAGGACGAACGGCGGCGGGATGAGCGCCGCGATAGCCGTCGAGCGCGGAGATATGCGGACCTTCCACATGAACGAACGGCACGCAGGCGGCCACCCGGGGATGGAGTCTGCAGGCTTCCGCAATCACTCGGAGTCTGTTACAAATCTGCTCTTCAGGGGCCGTGATCAGCGTGGGAGCGAAGCAGGTGACGCCGCGGGCGAGCATGGCGTCGACGAGACCGGCGACGGTATCGGTTCCAACATCGGCCGCGTTCATATCGAATCCGGCACAGCCGTTCACCTGCAGATCGACGAAGCCTGCAGACAGGAAGAGGTCGGTATCGCTCTTGGTCTCTGCCACACAGGCGATCCGTCCCTGCTCGACGAGCACGGTGATGGAGTTGCCGGTTGCCGGATCGCGGCCTGGGATTTCAGTTGCGGGCATGGAACTGGCTCAGAGAACTCGATTCGCGATCGAGATAGACGGTGCATCGGGGATGGGTGCGGAGGACGGTCGCGGGGCAGGCTCCGCTGACGGGATCTCCGAGCATGGCCCTGACCGCTGCGGCCTTATGACTGCCCGGCACACAGCAAAACAGCTCCTGCGCGCCGAGCAGCGTGGGGACGGTCAAGGTGATGGCGCGCGTGGGGACGTCCGTCAGCTTCGCGAAGCAGCCATCGAGCACCTGCTGTTCCCGGCATATGGCATCGAGCTCAACGATTTTGACCGCCAGCGGGTCGTGGAGATCGGCAGGCGGGTCATTGAAGGCCAGATGGCCATTGGTTCCGATGCCCAGGAGCACGACATCGATGGGAGCCTCGGCCAGCAGCGATGCGTAGGCGCGGCAGGCCGCCTCCGGATCGGCGCCAGGGCGGATGAGGTACACGCTGGCAAGCCGTACATGATCGAAGAAGGAGCGCTGCAGCCAGGCGGCGAAGCGCTGCGGTGCATCTTCAGGCAGATCGATGTATTCGTCCATGTGAAAGGCGGTCACGCGGAACCAGTCGATGCCGGGCTCGCGCAGCAGGGCCGCGAGCATTTCGCTCTGGCTAGGCGCGGCGGCGAAGATCATCCGCAGATGCGCCTTCTTTCGCAGGGCCTCGCGCAACGCAGCGCCAATCTCCTGGGCAGCCATTTCTCCGAGCCGAACACGCGATTCGGCGAGCCGGATTTCCATCGCTGTTCACCCCCTTCTTCTTCGAGCAGCGTGTTTCGGGTATCAGGCGCGCACGGCCGCACACGCAGACGCCGAGTTTGCCGGGAGGTCCGGCTGAACGGCAACTTCCGGTTGCGCGGCGGGCGAAGCGCCTCCCTTGTGCATGAGGCGCCGGTAGACAAAGAAGACGATCAGCGCCACGGTACTTAGCGAAAAACCGAACCAGAAAGCGACGATATAACTGCCCGTCCACTTAATCAGGAAGCCGGAGATAGCGATAACGGTGCCGGTGCAGAAATTGCGAATCAGGGCGACGGTGGAAGTGTAAGAGCCGGTGTCGGCCTTATCCATGGTCTTCCACAGGATTGTGTCTCCGGCGACCTGGAGCGGCATCCACAGGGAGAAGAAGACCATGAGCAGGACGAGCCCGTTCGAATTTGTCACATAGATGGAGGAGACAGCAAGGGCCAACATGAGGAGCCACTCGAGACAGAGCGCCACATAGCTGCCGAAGCGGTCGATGAGCCAGCCGGCGGGATAGGAAACCGCCATGCGGAGCAGCAGGCCCCACGACATGGCCGCGCCGGTTGCACCGATGCTCAGATTCAACCTGGTTTTGGCGTAGAACCAGACCCAGGTATTGAAGATCATGGAGAAGGCATTCAGGAGCGCGACGGCCAGCATGAGCACGAGGATGCGTTTGTCCTGGCAGGCGACCCGGATGGGCGCGAGCAGACTGAACTTGCCTTCAGCGGGATGATGGATGGGCGGTTCGCGAATCTGCCAGAGGGCCAGCAGCACGGTTGCCGTCATCGCCAGTGCGGCAAAGATGAAGACTCCGGTCTGGTGAGTGTCTGCCATTTTTGCGCCCACACGTGAAGAGAGAAATCCGGCGAGGCTGATGACGATTGCGACCAGGCCGGAGACGCGTGCCAGAACCTCCTGCGAGACGCAATCGATCGAGAGCAGCGGGTAAGTCGAGGCACTCATGTCATTGAAGAAGTAATAGACGAGCATAAGTGCGACCAGGAGCCACTTCTCGCTGAAAAGCGGGAAGAGAACGAGCGCGAGGGTGAGAAACGGAAGCGAGAGCAGCACAAATGGCGTGCGGCGGCCGAGGCGGCTGGTGCAGTGGTCGCTCTTCCAGGAGAAATACATCACCAGGAAGCTGACCCCCCACAGGTTAGCGGAGGTGATGAGTCCCACACCGGAATCGCTGACGCCGACCGCCTTAAGCCGGAGGTTCATCAGCGGTACGAGGATGGTGGTGGAGAGCGCCATGCCGAAATGGCCGAATGTGATCCACGAGACGTTGCGCCACATCAGCTTCCGGTTGGAGTAGAAACCGGCGAGGGCAGCCTCGGTGCCGTGGGGCGCGTCCGCCGGTGCATGCAGCGGCGACGCTGCGCTCTGGCTCTGCTCCTTGCTCATCGTCCTCCTCTTTGCGCGGCTGCGCCGGACTCAGTTGTCGCTGACTTCAGCGAGACGAACGGGCCGGTTTTCTCTTGCAGAGCGCTCGGCGGCAAAGCACAGCCGGGTCGTCTCCAGCGCATCGCGGGGCCGGGTCTTTGGCGGCTCACCTTCCACGACGCGCCGCACGATATCCAGCGCCTGATCGTGGGTGTTGTGGAAGTAAGCAAAGTCCTGCTCGGGGCTCCACGTCCTGGTCTCCACCCATTTGCTGGTCTGTCCGTAATCGTCCTCGCCGAATTCCCAGCGCTTGATGGTGCGCGGAAATACATCGGTTTCTGCCGCTCCTTTTTCTCCATAGATCAGGTACCGGAGCGCGTGGCCGTCCCCGGTTTGTTGCGACACGGCATTCTGCAACGGATCTCCATGGAATGTCGCCGCAGGTCCCATCATGAAGGTGATCTGACTTACGGCTCCGCTCCGGAAGCGGTAGGTGCAATGGAAATTATCATGCACTTCGAGGTAGGAGACGATATTGGGGGCGCAGGTGGCGTAAACCTCTTCGACGGTATCGCCAATCCACCAGCGCGGCAGATCGACGTAGTGGCTCAATTTTTCCCCGAACATGCCACCGCTGGTTCCGGAGTTCGCGCGCCATACATCATGCCGGCCCCAGGCACTGCTGCAATAGAAGCAGTGGGTATTCAGCACTCGGCCGAGAAGTCCCTGATCGATCCAGCCTTTGACCGCGGTATACAGGTGCGAGTAGCGCAATTCAAAGCCGATCTGCAGGAAGCCGTTGGTGCGTTCAGCGGCCTGTACCATCGCCTCGGCATCGGCCAGCGTGGTTGCCATCGGCTTTTCGCACATGACGGCCTTGCCCGCCTCCAGTGCGGCAACGGTCAGCTCACGGTGTGCATTATTAGAGGCCGTAATGAAAACGAGCCTGATTTCAGGATCGTCCAGAACGCGAAGGAGCGTGTCGGACGTTTCCACGCCATAGCGTGCTTTCAGGGAGGCCATGCGCTCCGGATGACGGTCAAAGACGGTGATGTTGCGTACGAGGGGGCTGTCTCCCAGGTGGCGGATGACGTTATCCCCCATCTTCCCCCCGCCGAGAACGGCGACCCGGATTGCGTTCCCACTGCTCATGCGTTTCCCTCTGCCTTTTCAGTTTCGTCTGGAATAACTGCGAACGTTGCGCGATAGCGGTTGTGCGTCTTCCATGCGTCGTCTCCCACCGGCGTCCATGGGCCGATAGCGAAGCCCAGAGATGTGTCAGGACGTAGAGATCCCTGAGCATAGAGGGTTCCCGCACCGGTGGAGAGGCAGTATTCGATGTCGACCGGTGCAGCAAATCTGAAGTCACGATCGCCGTGCCGCAGCGAGCGCAGTCCCATGGCGGCGATGCGCTGCTCCGCTTCGTCCCACAGGAGCCATTCGCACTCGCAATCGACGCCGAGGGCTGTCAGAGTTCCGCGGCCGAATCGCGCTCCGCCGCCATCGGGCAGGAGAACGGTGCCGTCAGCAAACTGCACGCGTCCGGGCTGCGGGCTGACAGCGAAGAGGAATGACCCTTCGGCAACGGGATCGGGCACTTCGAGCCTCCAGCGGTTGTAGCGCGGGAAACGTCCGTCGCCGATTTCTTCTTTTCCCGTGTTGTTCAGTCCGTAGATGTAGCCGGGCACCCACGTCGGTTCTTCCACGAGGACGCGGAACGAAGGTTCGCTGCGCAGGACCTGAACAAACAGCTCTCCCTTTTCGTCGTCGTTGAGCCCTTTGCTGCCGCCTTTGATGCCGGCGATGCGATTCGCCTGTCCGCCGGTGAGGCGGTATTGCCGGTTGCCGAGGTCCTTCACCGAACCCGAGCAATGCAGGTGCGTCGCAAAACGAAGGGCGCGCGTTCCCTGAAAGGCATCGGAGAGCAGGACGGTTCCCGATTTCCGATCAAATACAAAGATGCGGTCTGCACGACGGACTTCGAGCTTTGGATCGAGCGCGTGCGTGATCACGACATGCGCGTAAACGTAGCGCTCATCGATGAAGCAGCGGCGAAGGACACCACATGCTTCGGGTGGAACGTCGCCATTGAGGTACTGGCCATTGGTCATGGCTCCGCCCTCTTCGAAGCACATGGTGTTGGTCAGCGCGCTGTTGAGCCCATAGAGGCCCATGTTGATATTGCAGAGCACAGGCGTTCCGTCGATGGTGATGTCAATCGCCCCGAGGGATGGAGCAAACTCACGGTTGTGCGGCATGAGGGTGAAGATGGCCTGGCGCCCTGCTTTAGGGCCGCCACTCAACGAGACCGCAACCCTGGGCTGACCACTCGCGATTGCGATCAGATCTCCAACGTCGCGCGCAAAGAGAGGGCGATGCGGAAAAGCGGCCGTCTCGCCGGCCAGGTCAGGGGCATACAAGAGGTCAAAGATCCCGAGCATCACATCCCCGGCGGCCTGGCGTTCTTTCTCGGCGAAGGCGCGGTAGATTGATTCGATCCCGGGTGTGGGATGGAATCGGCAGAGGAAGGCGGTGAGGAAGCGGTGCTCCCGTGTCCGCAAGCCACGCTGGAGTTCCTGACTGTTAGGCACGTCGAAGGCCGCGAGCAACGCCGGGCCGAGATGATCGAGAAATGCGCTGGCGGATAAGTCAGAATTCTTTCCGCCAAAGACATGAGCGGCGGCGAGGTAAAGAATCAGGTGGAAGGGAAAGTAAGTGGCCCATGCGGCCTTGCCACTCGCCGGAAAGAGCGAGAGGCTGTCACAGAACAGCCCATGGAAGAATGGGAGCGCGTGGCGCGCGATCGGGAGGTCATCATAGAAGGCCATGCACGCGATCGCAGCCCCGTTCCATGCGCCGAGGGAGTGCGGGTCGATGGAGGGACAGCCCATGTAGGCGCGCTGCAGCAGCGTGAAATCGTAGACCTTCTGCAGATATTCCCCGGCCTTCGACAGGAGGGCGCGGCGGTCGTCGTCATTCAAAAGAGGCTGCAGGTAATCCCAGGCGAGAGCTATGTGATAGAGGCGATGTCCAATGAAGCGATCATTCTCGCCCCCCATCAGGAGGGGGTCGGGACGGCCGCACCAAGCGGGAGCGTGCGCCAGTTCCATGATGCGAGCTTTGGCGCGTGCTCCGATGGCTGGGTCACCGGTGAGAGCGAACAACAGCAGCGCTACTTCGAGCGTGCCCTGGCTGTTATCTGTGAGGAAGACCAGTTCCTCAGTGCGCAAGCGCTCTTCGAGAGCTCGAAATTCGGCACTTCCCTGCCAGCGCTCACGGATGCGCGGCACATCTTTAGAGGTAAGGAAAATACGCGGATGTCCGCTGACTGCCGGCTCCAGAGGCACGGTACGACGATCGTCGCTGCGGATCTCAAAGTGATCCAGACTGCCCCAGTGGATGCGCTGGCGGTCGCGCTCGATGATCTCCAGGACTAATTCGTTTTCGCCGGCCTCGGCCTCAAATCCGAAGTCGGCGGCCAGGCGTCCTTCGGCGATCTGCTCGGGGCCCGGCATGGCGAACCAGAGGCCGCCCTTCAGTTTGCCGTTCACGAAGGCACACGCCATGGGCATGGCCATCACATTGTGAATGTGATCGAGGTCCCAGGGGCCGACGGGAACACGTCTGCCGTCGGGAACCTGCACCATCTCAATCATCGCGGTCGACATATCGAACGCGTTGGTTATGGTTTCGAAACGGCCGCGGTACAAACCCGCCGGGAGTTGCAGGCGCAGGGCAAGGCGGGAACGAGTTGCCTGAATGTCGGTCACCTGTCCGGTGACATCGATAAACTCGACAGAATCGACAGCACTGAACTGGTTGGGAATCGGCTTCAGGAAGGCGATGAGATCTCTGTTCCGCATAATCAATCAGGAGCCTATCAACGTTGCTGAGCCGACATCATGAAGCTCAAGCTGCTCCAGTGGGCAGGGCCAGTCAGCGGTTTGTTCCAGGTCAGAGATCGGCATAAAGAAAAGCAAGCGTCAGGCCCCGAGAGGTTGCGGCTCGTCCGGAGCCCGACGCAAGGGTTGTCTGCCAGCTGCCGCGAGGCGGCAGCTAGAAGTTGTATTTGAGCGCGAACTGGATGTTGCGCGCGCCCTCCGATTTATTGATCTGACCTATTGTGCCACCGTTCGGATTCGCGATGTCGATGCCTCCATTGTTCGGCGCATCGAGGATGGTGTGGTTGAAGGCGTTAATGAACTCGGCGCGGAACTCGACATTCTGACGCTCCGTAACGGGGAAGATCTTGGCGACACTGCCGTCGATGTTCTGTTCTCCAGGGCCGTACACTGAGCTCACACTGCAGTTGCCGAAGTAGCCAGCGGAAGGCTCCTGGTAGGATTTCGGATCAAACCACCGATATCCGTAGAAGCCGTTTCCGATGGTCTGCTTATGCAGCACATGCGGCGGCGCGATGCAATTCGGCCGGTTCTGGAAGGAGTTGGTGCCGGAGTGATCGTCATTCGAGCTCAGGGTGAGCGGGAAGCCACCACGGAAGGTGGGAATAACGCTCAACTTCCAGCCACCGGCCACGGCATCGGCGGCCTTGTTCATATTGGCGCCGAACTGCCGTCCGCGGCCAAAGGGCAGGTCATAGATCAGGTAGCCGGTGAAGACGCCCTTGACGTTGTAATAGCAGGCACCGGTTTCTCCATTCGGGTCGTAGGTATTCTGCCACCAGGCACTGGGTGCCGATGACTGGCCACCTTCTCCCCAGAATCCCTGAGAGTTGGTCATGCAACGGGACCAGGAGTAGCTGAGCAGGTAGGACAAGCCATTGTTCAGCCGCCCCTGCACCTGAGTCTGCAGGGCATGGTAGTTCTGATGGGCTTCTGCGAAGGTGCCAAAGATATACGCGACCTGATTAATGTATTGCCTGTTATTGGCAAAGAATGGAGACGGGCTCACGACTCCGGGCGAATCCCACACAAGCTGCGTGAGCAACTCTGCGTTGGTCAGGTGTTTCGTCGTCTGCCCCACATATCCAATCTGAAAAGTGGCCGATGGAGAGAGTTCGTGCTGCAGGAACAGGCTCCACTGACTCGAATGAGCCGGCTGCACATTCTTGTCCCACGAGTAAATGATGGCTCCCTTGTAACAGAGAGGATCACCGCTCTGCAGACCGGCAATTGTGCATCCTGCCGGTACAGAGATGGGAGTGAAGCCCTGATCGAGGCTTGTGGTCGGGTAAGCAAGGGTGCTGTAATTGGCGCTGGCTGCGATCGGCCGCGGCGGGTTCGCGGGCAGACGCAGTCCGAGACCTGTACCTTCCATGAAGGACGACAGTCCGAAGGCGGCACGGACCGTGGTCTTCGGCATGACCTGGTACGCGATGCCGATACGAGGCTGATAGTTTCCGTAACCGTTGTACGAGTTATAGAGCGCGTTGCTGTTGCCGTTTTGGCCAGGCAACTCGAAGTTACCGGTCTGCGGATCCCAGTTGACCTCTCTGTTTTGCGCCTCAACGAAGGGCGTGTGCGTCTCGTAGCGAAGTCCGAGATTGAAGGTCAACCGATCGGTCACCTTCCAGTCGTCCTGAACGAAGGCGGCAAATATATTGTTGCGCTGTCCCCATTCCGAGCCGAGGTTACCAGCACCAACGGAGGTGGGCAAGCCGAGAAGGAAATTGGTTTCCGGGCTGCCCGAGTAGATGGAGCTGAAACCAAAGGTCCCGGACTGTCCATTGCTGCCATTGAACAAACCGTTGGTACGGATTCGCCAGCCCTGAAAGCCGATGAGGGTATCGTGATTCCCGTGCACCCAGTTCAGAGAGTCCGAATACTGAATCGAGGTATCGTAATTGTCGGTGACGCTGTCTTTGGTGCCGAAACCACTGACATAGCCACCGCTGAAGCTCATGGCGGGGAGGAAGCTGGTCGTCAAGCCAGGAATACTGAACAGGCCGCCGGCGTTTCCTGCAAAGTTCGCTGTGGTGTGGTTCTGGCCGACCCTGACGTAGTTCACCCCCAGACGAGCATCATTCACCATGCTGGTCGAGAGCGTGCGCGTATATCCAGTCACAAAGTTCCACGTGGAAACCACATTGAACGGGTTATAGCGGAGTGCGAAGGAGTTCACGGTCGGGTTCGTCATATTGGAATATGAGAAACGACCCATGAAGTGATCCGCGTCGCTCGCGGCATAATCCAGACGACCATCTCCCTGGTCGGAGTCGGTCTTGATTGCGGTCGTGTTGGTGGCGTTACTTTGAAGGGCGCTGTTGACAGGCGTGGGGTAGTACTGCGAGTTGAGAATCGCCAGAGCCGCTTTGCTCAGACGGTCCTGGGGGATAACGTTGTTCGGGAAGGGCTGTCCGGTTTTCGGGTCGACGATGTTCTTGCCTGCCGCCACCAGTTCGGAAACGTCGCCCTTCCGCTCCTTCGCGGTAAATACGGTGAAGAAAGAGGTGGTGCGGGGAAAGTCGAAGCGCTCGCCCTGGTAGTCGGCAAAGAAGAAGAGCTTTTGCTTCATGACCGGGCCGCCGAGGGTGCCGCCAAACTCGTTCCAGCGCATCTTCTGGCGCGGGGTGATGTTGCCCGGGATCAGCTTGTTCATCCACTGGTTGGCGTTGAGGATGTCATTGCGGAAGAACTCGAAGGCGGTGCCGTGGTAGGCGTCCGTGCCGGCTTTGATGGAAGCGCTGATGACGCCGCCCATGTAGTTGCCGAAGTCAGCGGGAGCATTCTGCGTGATGACGCGGAACTCCTGAATGGCATCAGGCTGCGGAGAGTAAGCGACGTAATTGCTTCCGGCATCGTTGTTGTCCATGCCGTCGAGCAGGTAGCTGTTCGCATCGAAGCGGTTGCCGTTAATTTCCGGGCGCGCGACCTGACCGGCGTTCTGGCCGCTCTGGAATCCTGTAGGCTGCACGGTCACAGCACCGGGCGTGAGCAGCGTGAGCTGCAGGTAGTTGCGGCTGGCCAGCGGCAGACTCACGTTGGTCCGGGTGTCGATGACGGTGCCGACATCGGTCGTCTCGGTCTGCAGCAGGGGAGCGGCATTGGTGACCTGGACCGTCTCCGTCGCCTGGCCCACGGCGAGTTTGAGATTGACGGCTGCGACCTGGTTCAACTGGAGCTCGATGGGCGACTGGACAATGGTCCGAAAGCCGGGTGCGGTCACGCGCAATTCGTAGCGTCCGATCGGCAGCCGCGTCAGGCTATAGAATCCGACAGAATTTGTCGTGGCCGGCCAAACGGTTCCCCGATCGAGATCGGTGGCCGTCACGCGAGCGTTTGGCACAACACTGCCCGAGGGGTCAGTGATGGTGCCGTTGATTGAAGCTGTCACTTCCTGTGCACTCACACGACCGGGGAACCAACAGAGTGCCAGGAGGAACGCGGTCAACGTCACAATGGCGTACTGCCTGAATTTGAGAAACTGTGCGTCTGCCCTCATGCTGCCGTACCTCCCAAAGGTTTTCCGGCAATTTGCGCATCGAAGAGGTGAATGTGATACCGTAGTTCTGCAATGCGAAACTGCTTTTTGTATTGCGGACAACGGTAATCGAATCCATATTGCGCTGTCAAGACCCCCCGTGAGAGGGTTGCTGTATGAAAAAGGCATCTACCGCCATGAGTTCGACGCTGCGTTGCCTGAAGGTGCTGGAACTTCTGGCGGAGGAACCGTTTGAGCTGTCCTTCAGTGAAATCGCCGCTCGACTGGAAATTCCCAAAGCCTCGGCACATCGGCTATGCACCACGCTGATCGAAGCGAACCTGATCGAGCAGGCGTCGGCGACGCGACGCTACATGCTCAGCAGCCATTCCCTCTGGATCGGTTCCGGCTATCTTCGCCACTCCGCTCTTTACCGGGCAGCGTTTTTTCCGATGCAGGAGCTCGCGCGGCAACTGCCGGGCACGGTTCAGCTGGGAGTTCTGGACGGTGACTACGTGCTGTTCATTCACTCAGTGGGATACTCGGGCGCGCCGGATGCCTTTGCCGATGTGGGTTTGCGGCGGCCGCTGAATGCCACGGCTTCGGGCAAGATTTTTCTCGCCGGCATGGCGTCCAAAACGGTGGACCGCATCATGTCAACCTGCGCCGAGAAGTACACCAGCCGCACCATCACCACCGCAGTGCGGATGAAGCAGGAGATTACTCAGGTACAGAAGATGCGCTACGCGCGCAACGTGGAGGAGTTGCTGCCGGGGTACTGGGTGCTGGCCGCGGGCGTGGTCGGCCCCGAGGATCAGCCCGCCGCAGCCATCAGCATTACGCTTCCGCTGGAGGAATTTACGCCGGAGAAAGAAACTGCTTTTGCGGCCCTGGTGAAGGAAGCGGCGCGCAAGGCTTCACTGCAGCTGGGCCACAGCGGCATCCCGCGTGGAGTTCTGGCGTTGTCTTCGTGACGCGCCGGTTGGTCAGGAGAGAGCGCGCGAGCGTGCATGAAGGATCGGTTTGCAACTGAGCCTGAACCATCTCGGATATCTGCCCAGGAGCCCGAAAACTCTCACTCTTCTGGCCGACGATCGCAACGGGCTTCCCGAGGTGATTCCTTTTTACCTGCGCCAGAACTGCCTGCGCATGTCGCGCGACGGAGCAGCCGTGGAGGGCTTCTCCGCGCGCTTCCCTTCTCCTTACGATCTTCTGCGCGGGAAACTGGTTCCGAGCAGCGGCGTACAGCCACTCTACCGCGGCGAACTGAGGAAAATCAGCAGCCGCTGGGGCACACTGTGGCAGGCGGACTTCACCGACTTTGAGACGCCGGGCAGCTACCAGATTGAAACCGACTGGCAGATCTCTCCGCCCTTCGCCATTCGCGAACGGGTTTACGACCGCATCGTTGCGGGCTATCTGACCTTTCTGCGCGCGCAGCGCTGCGGCTGTGCGGTTTTCGGCGTGCATGATGCGTGCCATCTCGACGACGGCATCCTGGATACCGACGGATCGCCGCTGCAGACGACGGGCGGCTGGCATGACGCCGGAGACTTCCGCAAATGGCTGGCCTTCACGCTCTGCCATATCGAGGCGCTGCTCACCATTCGCGAGCAGGCTGGAGACGACCTGGAAACCGGCGGCGTGGGACGCGATTTGCTGCTCGAGGAAGTGGCGTGGGGGAACACGTACTTCCACCGGATGATGGGCCCTGACGGGCAGGTTTATGAGGATGTCGCGGGCGGCAACTCGCCGCCGGGCAGCGCGCTTAGCTACGAGAAAGACTGGTGGTTCGAGAATCATCCTGGCTGTTATGGCGATCCGAGCGATAACCGTTTTACGGATAACATCCCCGGCTCAGGCGACGAGCGCAAAATCCGCACGACTTACAATCCCCTTGTGCAATGGAGTTTTGTGCAGGCTCAGGCGCGCGCATCGAAGCACCTATCAGCGCCGCAGGCCGGTGTTTGCCTTCAGCATGCACGGCGCGCAGCAGCTTTTGCGCGCCGGCAGGGGCACGACCGGCGGACTCTTTTTCTGGCAGCCGAGCTGCGCGGCGCGCTGGAACTGCTGGCGGCTGGGGACGAGTCGACGGATCGGGCGGCGATCGAGACTGCGGCATGCGAGCTGATGCGGCGTCAGGTGAATGAGCCAGAGGGACTGTCGGGCTACTTCACCGAGAACCATGGTTCCGACGCCTTTCGTTCGATCGCGTTCGCGGCGGACCCTGCTTTCGCGCTGCTTCGTTTTTGGGAGCTGCGCTCGATGGTTGGGGAGACGCCGATCACAGGACAGGCTCGGCAGGCGGTCGTTGATTACATCGAAAAGTACCTGCTGGCCGACGCGGGGAGCAATCCGTTTTCTCTTACCCCTTACGGCGTCTATTCTGACCCGCCGCATCCGGACCGGCAGTATTTTCGCAATGCAGGGAGGGGGCAGGGAGTAAGAACCTTTATGCATCCGTTCAATGCGCAGGGGATCGTTCACGGAAGCAGTTCCGTGCTCATGAGTCACGCGCATCTGCTGGCGCGCGCCGCCGCGTTGCTGGCGGAGCCGCAGTGGCGCGGTCCCGCCGAGCGGCTGCTCCACTGGTGCCTCGGACACAATGTCCGCAACCGGTCGCTTTTCTCCGGCATCGGCTACCGCCAGCCGGTTGGATACTCGTTCCGGATTCCGCAAATTCCGGAGGCGATGGTGGTGGGCTTTATCGGGCGGCCGGACGATTCGCCGTATGTGGAGGAGTCCACCGCCATTGAATGGAACACGCTTGAGTACTGGAGTATCCCGTTTGTGCATGCGGCTCAGGCGGCATGCTGGCTGCGACGGTGAAGCTCACGCGTCTGTTGCTTGACAGGCCTGGAGTGGCGGAATATGCTTGGTCCGTATTTCAAACAATGTTTTCGCATTTCGAAACTCAGGACCACATATTCAGGAAGCCGCCGCAGGCTGCCCAACCGTATCTGCTCGCAGAAAACCGTTTTGCTCTCCCATGATCCGACCTGAATCCGATCAGCAACTCAACGATCTCCTGACACAGCCCAGCGAAGCCGATGTTGCCTTTGCCCGCCGCCTTCGCGGAGACACGATGATTCTCGGCGCCGGGGGCAAGATGGGGCCGACGCTGGCGCAGAGACTGCTCCGCGCGCTTCGCGGCGCCGGCAGCAAATCGCGCGTCCTTGCGGTTTCCAGATTTCAGTCCTCGGCAGCACAGCGGGAGCTGAACGACGCCGGAGTGGAGACACTCTCCTGCGATTTGCTGGACCCGGAAGGTATTGCAGCTTTGCCTGTGGTGGAGAACGTGCTTTTCCTCGCGGGCCGCAAGTTTGGCTCAGCGGGGGATCCCGATCTGACGTGGGCCATGAATGTTGTGGTTCCGGCGCAGGTGGCGCAGCACTTCCGCGAATCGCGGATCGTCGCCTTTTCTACGGGAAACGTTTATCCGTTTGTCTCTCCGGAACGGGGCGGGTGCGTCGAATCGGATGCGCCTGCACCGCTGGGCGAGTACGCGCAATCGTGCCTCGGCCGCGAGCGCGTCTTCGAGTTCTACTCCAGAAAGTTTGGGACGCCGTGCCTGCTCTTCCGGCTCAATTACGCCATCGATCTTCGCTATGGCGTTCTGGTCGATATTGCGCGTCAGGTGTACGAAGGCAAGCCTGTCGATATCTCTGTGCCAGCGGTCAATGTTCTTTGGCAGGGAGACGCCAATTCCTATGCGATGCGCGCTCTGGAGCTGTGCGAATCGCCGGCACGCATTTTGAACGTGACCGGGCCGGAGACGATCCAGGTGCTGCGGGTCGCGGAGTTCTTCGGCCGCCGCTTCAAGCGCGAATTGCAGGTGAAGGGCGAATCGAAAGGACTGGCGCTGCTGAACGATGCAGGAGTGTGTCATGCGGCGCTGGGTTATCCCGCAGTGTCGGCTCATGCGCTGATGGAAGCCGTGGCGGGCTGGGTGGAATCCGGCGGGGCCAGCCTGAATAAGGCGACGAAATTCCAGGTAACGGATGGGAAGTTCTGATGCCTGACAGCACCGAACAATTTCGTGCACTTCTCCAGCGGGGGCTGGTCATTCCCGCCCATCCCCTGGCGCTGACCGAGGATCTGAAGCTCGATGAGCGGCGCCAGCGCGCACTCACGCGTTACTACTGCGATGCGGGAAGCGGCGGCGTTGCGGTCGGAGTTCACACCACGCAGTTTTCGATTCGCGACCGGGAGGTTGGCCTGTTTGAGCCAGTGCTCCACCTCGCCTTCGAAGAGCTCACCGGATTCGAGAAGCGATCGGGAAAGATACTGGCTAAGATTGGCGGTATCTGCGGCGACACGAAGCAGGCCTGCGAGGAAGCGGCGACCTTACGCAGGATAGGTTACGACGCCGGACTGCTCAGCCTGGCAGCCCTCACGGATGCTTCCAACGATGCGCTGATCGAACATTGCCGGGCCGTGGGACGGACGATACCTCTCATCGGCTTCTATCTGCAGTCGGCGGTGGGCGGACGTCCGCTCAACATTGACTTCTGGGAGAGGTTCGTCGAGATCGATTCGGTCGTCGCGATCAAGGTCGCTTCCTTCGATCGGTATCAGACGATGGAGGTTCTGCGTGCGGTGGCCAACAGCGGGCGCTCGGCCGAGATCGCCCTTTACACCGGGAATGACGATAACATCGTCGCCGATCTGCTGACGGAATTTCGCTTTGGAGAACGCACGGTGCACTTCGTGGGCGGACTGCTGGGACAGTGGGCGGTGTGGACTCTGCGCGCCGTGGAGCTGCTCCAGTCCGTGCACGATGCCAAGTACAATGGCGCCCGGCTCGACACCGTACTTGCGCGCGGTGCCGAGATTACCGATGCGAATGCGGCAATCTTCGACGCGAGACATCAGTTCCGCGGCTGCATTCCCGGAATCCACGAGATTCTGCGCCGCCAGGGTCTGCTGCAGGGTCGCTGGTGTCTGGATTCCGCCGAAGTCCTCTCGCCCGGGCAATCCAACGAGATCGAACGCATCTATACTTCTTATCCGCTCCTGAACGACGATGCTTTTGTAGCTGAACATCTGGACCGATGGCTGTCGTAGCAGCGGAGTGCAAGCGAAACCGATTTTCCTGCTGAGCAGAACCTTTGTATGGCGGCTTCGAGTCCAAACTTCGATTGCGGAAGTGAAGTGCCGTGAACGAGAAGACCATCGCGACGATTGCACTCCCGGGTGGCGGTTTCGCCACCTTCGAGGAGACACTTGCCGAGGCTGCGCGCTGGCTGACACACGCAGCCGCCGCAGGCGCGGATCTCGCTGTGCTTCCCGAGACGATCAACCTCCTGCATCGGAAGGACGACCGCACGCCGCTGGGAGAATTTGCTCTTGAAGACTGGCGCGAAGCGACGGCCATGCTCTGCGAAACGGCGGCCCGATCGAAGATTGCGCTGGTTCTGCCGCTCCTGGTGCGAGACGGCGGAGTCCTTGCCAACCGCTTTTATGTCATTGGGAAAGACGGGGACGCAATCGGGTCGTATCAGAAGCGCGTACCCGCTGTGGGGGAAAGAGCCTGCGGAGTCGAGCCGGGTATATCGGGCCCTATCGACTGGGAAGGTCTGCGCATAGGAGGAGCGATCTGCATTGATCTTTACTATCCGCGTGCGGTGTTCGATCCACAAATCGAAGCTGGAGCGGATTTCTTTGTCATCCCGAGTTATACGCCGGGAGGAACTCTTCTGGACTCGTGTGCGCTGAATTGCGGTGTGCCGATGGTCCTCGCCTACTCTCCGTGGAGCCGGATCGTGGATCGCGATGGAACGGAGCTGGCCGCAGGAGGCTATCGCTCCGAGACGCTCCGTGCCGGCTTCGGCACGCCGGTTCTGGCGGCCACGATCAACTTCGACGCCGTGACGCTCTTCGCGGACTTCAATCAGGACAAGATGAGCGCGGTGGCCCGGCATTATGGCCGCGACGTGCGCATTCGATTCAACCAGCACAACTGCATTTTCACGCTGGAATCGCGCTCCTCCGATCTTTCTGTCCGAGAAGTCATGGGCCAGTTCGGGCTCATCTCGCGGCATAAGTATCTGACACAACTCGAGCCTGGCGCCGGTCAGTCTGGAGCGGCACCGAAGCCATCTCCCCAGTCAGACAAGGAAACCGCGTGAACGAGATATTCCCGGCCGAACCACTTCGCTTTGCCGTGATTGGCTGCGGCTCTGTTGCAAGGGCGCAGCATCTTCCGAACATCGTCCGCTCCCCCCGCATGAAGCTCCATACCTGCGTCGATCTGGATGATGCCGTATTGGCCGAATGCCACGATGTCTTTGGCGCGCAGCGTATGTGCAAAGACTATCGCGAAGCCATTGAAGATCCGGATGTCGATGTGATCTGCCTCGCCACCACCGAGAAGCTTCGTCTGCCTGTAATTGCACTGGCGGCGCAGGCGAAGAAACCGATCTATGTGGAGAAGCCGCTGGCAACCACGCTGGCGGAACTCTATGAGATACAGAAGGTTGTTAACGGCAGCGGGATTCCTTTTTGCGCTGGACATAACCGCCGCTCCAGTCCCGCGATGCTCGATGCGCAGCGCATCTTTCGCCGGCATATGACGAACCCCACCCCATGCACCTGGCGCTGGCGGCGCGAAGGCGATGGCCTTCCGGCGTTACCGGAGGATGGCACCCCGTCTGTGTCTGTACGGATCAACGACGACTGGTACAGCTGGAAGAGCTGGGTCTTCGATCCGTCTCATGCGCCACACGGGCCCATGCTTTTCGAGATGACACACTTCACGGACGTGTGTAACTGGTTCCTCGTCGACGAGCCGCTTGAAGTAACTGCTGTGGAAACCGGGATGCTGAACGAGGCTGTCATCATTCGTTATCGAAGCGGCGCCCTTGCCACGATCGTCATCGGAAGCAATGGAACCATGGCCTATTGCAAAGAACTTTACGAATTCATGGGGAATGGCGCCTATCTTGCTGTCGATCATATGCTCGAAGTGCGAACGGCCGGCATCGAAGGCGTCGCTGCAAAGACGAACTATCCCATGGTGCAGGACCGCCATCCTCAGATCGGCATTGAAGGCGGCGTCTCCGGCTGGCTTGCCAAGAAGCGCGCGGCATGCGCAGAGGCCGAGGCCAATCAGGATCCAATTCTGCAATTCACGGCGGAGCCGGACAAGGGCCACATGCACGCGCTGGAACGCTTTGTCGATCAGATCCTGGGCCAGGGCCCGGTGGTATGCAGTGTCGATGACGCAGTGGCCGCAACGCGAATCGCGTTCGCTGCCATTCGCTCGGCCCATGAAAAGAGGACCGTTCCGCTGCATGAGATCGTGCCGTGAATCCGCCGAACTACAACTTCTGCATGCGTATTTCTGCAATGGTCGTTCTGCCGCACGTAACCAGATCCAGGCAGCACTCGACAGGTTGATTCATCGGACCTCTATCCAGGAGCACTCGATACTATGACTCATCGTTCAACCCTCAGGGCGAACCATCGGCCCTACCCTGCGCGTTGGATTGTGCCGGGAATGTTTCTGCTTGTTTTCGTGGCCGGGGTGCACGCGCAGAGCTCCCGGACAAGCGATCTGAGTTCCGAGGTGAATCCATTGGTCGGCACCGGTTACGGGCCGGGTGAAGGCATCAATCTCTTTCCAGGCGCAGTCGTCCCCTTCGGCATGGTGCAGCTCAGCCCCGACACCGAGGATCACGGGTTTGGCTACCACTTCACGCAAACCCAGATCAAGGGCTTCAGCATGACGCACATGAGCGGCCCTGGCTGTGCGAACGAGGGTGACGTCTTCTTTACCGCGACCACTGGCCCGGTTGTCACGCAGACAGCGGATTTTCAATCGCCCTACTCGCACCAACAAGAACATGCGACACCCGGCTACTATCAGGCGCAACTGCTGCAATGGGCGATTAAGGCCGAGCTGAGCGCGACCGAACACACCGGTATTGCGCGATTTACTTTCCCTGCCGGGAAGAACGCTGATATTCTTATTCCTCTCAGCCACACACTCAACGAGACCTCTGCGGCGTCGGTACATATCGTTGGAGATGACCGCATCGAAGGTTATGTGGAAAACCACGCCTTCTGTAATAAGACTCCGACTTACAAGGTCTATTTCGTGATGACCTTCAGCCGCCCCTTCGCCTCTTTCGGGACCTGGACCGGAGCGAATTATGGCGGCCCGGGAACTGTCACGGAAGGCAGCCGGTCGGCCGAACAATCCGGACATGAGGAATGGGTTGGAGCCTATGCCACCTGGGCGGCTACTTCCGGGAAACAATCGATTACAGCGAAGATCGGAATTTCGTATGTCGATCTCGCGGGCGCCGAGAGGAACCTGCACGCCGAAGCGGAAGGAAAGGATTTCTCCGCGATTCGCAGCGAGGCTGAACGGGCCTGGAACAACGAGCTGGGCACGATCGAAGTTTCAGGAGGCAAGCCCGAGGAGCGCAGAGTTTTCTATACGGCGCTCTACCACAGCCTGCTGATGCCGTCGCGCTTTGACGACTCCGACGGTCGCTATCTCGGATTTGATGGTCGGGTCCACACCGTCTCTCCCACAAGGCACATTTACACCAACTTTTCCGGTTGGGATATTTACCGCAGCGAGATTCCGCTGCTCGCGATGATTGAGCCACGACGCATGGAAGATATGGCGCAATCGGTGGTCCTGATGTATCAACAGGGCGGATGGGTCGACCGGTGGCCTCAGATTAACCTTTATACCAATGATATGGCTGGAAGTCCGCTCAGCATCGCGCTGGCGACGGCCTGGCTGGATGGCCTGCACGATTTTGACATGGACACAGCCTGGGAGGGCATGCTGAAGGACGCCACGCAGGCGCCTCCTCCCGGCCATCCTTTTCTTGGGGAAAAGGGGATGGAGTGGATCAACAAAGTGCACTACGTGCCCGACGATAAGGTTGATTATGGCTCCGTGTCTGAGATCCAGGAAGATGCGGTTGCTTATGCCTCACTCTATCGACTGGCGACAACACTGGGTAAGGCAGATGAGGCGAAGACACTCTATGATCGCGCACTCTACTATCGCAATGTGTTCGATCCGGCAGACCGCTACTTTCGACCGCGCAACGCCGATGGGACCTGGGTGCCCAATTTCAATCCCGCAAGGTATGAGCATGGTTTTATCGAAGGGTCCGGCTGGCAATATCAGCCGTTCGCCCCTGCAGACCTGGCCTGGGTTGTAAAGGCCATGGGCCGCGATCTCTTCACGCAGCGCATGACTGAGTTCTTCGATTATCCCGAACCGGGATGGTACACAAAGTATTACAACCCTTACAACGAAACGGATCTCCAGGCGCCCTTCGTTTTCCATTTCTCAGGAGAGCCGTGGATGACGCAGCGGGTTGTGCGCCGCATTCTGCAGGAAAACTACTTCGATGGGCCGGATGGCGTTCCGGGCAACGACGATTGCGGCGCTATGTCGTCATGGGCGGTCCTCGCGATGATGGGTATTTACAGCGTCGACCCGGCCAGCCTTGCCTATGAAGTCGTAACTCCCACCTTTTCGAAGGTCGTGCTTCATCTTCGTGCGCCTTACTCGGGGAGAGACTTTTCCATTGAGGCCGAGGGCGCCGGTGCGAATGCGCCTTACATCGAGAGGGTGCAACTGAATGGTCAACCGTGGCAAAAGAACTGGATTTCGTTTCACTCCATTGCGGCAGGCGGCAGCCTGAAGATCGTCGCCGGCGCTCATCCTAACCAGGAATGGGGAGCAGCACCCGCCGACGCGCCGCCGTCTCTGAGCGACGAAAAGCCTTAGCAAAGAGGAGTGGCGTATGGATCGACGGACATTTATCGAGTGGGCGGGCCTGGGAATTTGCGGTCATCTCGTTCCGCAGGACCCCGCGGCGGCTTTTCTGCCCGCCAGGCGATCGTCTCAGTCAGCTGGCCATGCGGAATCGGCCGCCGCGTATGGGTCGGGACACTTCGGACAATGGATCACCGATCCTTTTGGATTGCCTGCGTACCAGTACACGTGCGATCAGATTACCGATGCAAGGGCACTTTCCCCGGTGGACAAAGCGTGGCGATCCCCTGCGGACCATACGCATCAGGTCGGGAATAACCGTCTCGTAGCGGCAGTTTCAAATTACGGCTACGTGCAGGTACGGCAGGACGAAGGCTCTCCGAAGTTTCTTAACGATTACGATCCGGAGCAGCGACGCTATGGAGCCGGGATTGGTTTTCTGGCAGATGGAGATAAGACTCTCAGCACCTGGTATTCCGGTCAGGAGAGAGGCTTTGAGAGAATCTTCGGCATCGGTTATCTGCGCAAGCGTGTCGCCGGCCACGAATATGCAATCGATCAGGTGATTTTTGCTCCTTTCGGGGACGACCCTGTCCTGATTTCACAAGTGACCCTGACGAATCATTCCAGTCATGCAACCAGCCCACGATGGGTTGAATACTGGGGCTGCCATAACTATCAGTTCTCATACCGGTCACTGATGGAATCCGCATTGATTGGCGGTGCCACGTCGGCACCGGCGCTCCGTCGCGACTTCTGCAATCGATTCACGCATCATTTTCAGGCCGTGGACGGCGGCAGGGGGTTGCTCGAAAGCCAGTCCTTCCGCGGCCGATCGGCTGAGGAGGAAGCAGCCTGGCAGCAGGTGCAGGCGAAACTCAGGGAGAACCCGCATACGTTTTACGGAGGACCGGTGCCGCCACTGGCGCCCGGAGCCAGTATGGACGACCTCCACCCCCCCGCGACATTTCTTGTATCTCTCGACGCTCCAGCCGATCGGTATGCCACCGACGGCGATGCGTTTTTTCAGGGAGGCGTGGAGGGCCCGTCCGGAGTGGGCCGCCCCCTGGACAACGATTTGAGCACCAGCAGTCCGGGGAGCGCACTGCTGCTCGAGCGCCAATTGACCTTGCGTCCCGGGGAGAGCCGCAGCCTTTACTTCCTTTACGGATATCTGCCGGATGGATTCGCTCTCGAGCAACTCATTGCCAAATACGAGAAGACTCCTTCGTCACTCTGGGCAACATCGAGTGCTCAGTGGAAACGAGACGGCGTCCGCTTCCGCAGCGAGGCCGAACCATGGATCGAGAGAGAGACGACGTGGAGCAGCTACTATCTGCGCAGCGAAATTACCTACGACAGTTTTTTTCGCGAACACATCATTTCGCAGGGCGCACCTTACCAATACATTGCCGGGTTACAGGGAGCGGCCCGCGATCCGTTGCAGCATGCTCTGCCGTTTGTGTTCACCGATCCGGAAGTCGTGCGCGGAGTTCTGCGCTACACCCTGAAGGAGATCCAGTCAGACGGTTCCCTGCCCTACGGCATCGTGGGAAGCGGAGTCCCCATGCCATGCCAATACAGGCCCAGCGATCTGGAACTCTGGCTGCTGTGGGTGGCGAGCGAGTATGTTCTGGGCACGCGTGACAAGGGATTTCTCGAGGAGCGAATTCCAGTCTATGGGGATTCCGGCTCCGAGAAGAAGGATCGATCGGTCCGCGAACTGCTGGAACACGCCTTCAGAAGAATTACGGAGACCATCGGTGTTGGGCAGCACGGCCTGATGCGTCTCCTCAATGGAGACTGGAATGACAGCATCGTTGTGAACCGCTTCACGCCGGCACAGTCTGCCGAAGTTGTCGAACACGGCGAAAGCGTTCTGAATGCTGCCATGGCGAGTTATGTGCTGAGTTACTATGCGCAGATGCTGGACTTTATCGGGCATGCCCCCCTGGCGGAGGAGGCTCGGGCCAAAGCTGAGGGCCAGCGCCAGGCGGTCAGGAAGCAGTGGGCGGGCCGGTGGTTCCGGCGGGCGTGGCTTGGCGAGGAGCTGGGCTGGTCGGGCGACAAGCCGATGTGGCTGGAGCCTCAGCCATGGGCCCTGCTGGGCGGCTGCGCCACTCCAGATCAGGCGAAAACGCTGGTGGAGTCCATTGACGAGCTGGCGCGCAGGCCTTCTCCGATTGGGGCGCTTCTGCAGAGCCAGCCGGATCCCACGATGAAGGATGAAGCCGGGGTAGGCACCAACGGTGGGATCTTCGCTTCGATCAATGGGACGCTGATCTGGGCGCTGGCTCAGGCAGACGGGGCGATGGCGTGGGACGAATGGAAAAAGAACACGCTGGCCGGCCACGCTGCCGCATATCCCGACTTCTGGTTCGGTATCTGGAGCGGTCCGGACGCTTATAACTCTGTGCTGGCGAAGAGTCCGGGAGCAACCGGTCCGGATTTCCCGGTGATGAATATGCATCCTCATGCATGGCCGCTCTATAGTGCTTCCAAATTGCTGGGGCTGGGGTTTCATCCGCGAGGAATTGTCTTTCGACCCAATCTCCCTTTGGCCACGTACGAATTTTCGTCTCCGCTGATGGGCTTCAGGAAAAGTCGCGATGGATACTCCGGATGGTATGCTCCCATGGACGCGGGAAAGTGGGAGATTGAACTCACGCTGCCAAATGACGAGCGCGGGCGAGTTACAAGAATCAAGGTGAACGGAAGCGCAGAGGCGGCGAAGGGCGGCGAACCGGGGCTTCGTCTCGAAGGAGAGAGCAAACCCGGGTCACCCCTGCGCTGGGAAGTGATTTTGTGAACTCAAAACTCGGACGCCGGTAATAACACCGCGTTGCGATCACGTCACTCGATCGCGCAGGCCGGCTGCAGTGCCGGCGCGGGATCGACTGTGTTTTCGCCTGTGGGTTCCACCATCTGCTCGAACAGCATGGTGTACAGACCCTGCTTGCCGGCCAATCGGTCGCGGCGCTGACGGAGGAAGGCGAAACGGAAGGGCGAGCAGGTCTCGGCTTCGGCGAGGAAGTCCGGCGAGAAGTGCTCGTGGGAGGCGGCGACGGCCATGAGGATGAGCGAGCGCCAGCTCATGCGCAGAAGGCCTTTGAGCACTGCGTCTCCATGCGGCTGCGCCTCCATTTCGTCGCCGACGCGCTCGGCGAAGGTGAGAAGCTGGATGACACGGAGGTCGAGGCGTTCCCCGCGCGCGGCGGGCACGGAGAAGAGGGTCATGGAGCCACGCTGCCAGTCCTCACGCACGTCCTGCAGGTCGTCGCCGAGCTGCAGCAGGACGCCCCAGTCGAAGGCGAAGGCTGTCTCCTGCTCGGTGAGCCAGCCGCGGGCGAGGCACGCATCGGCAAGGACCGAGGAACCGCCCTTGGCGCAGCTGAGGAGGAGCAGATCGTCTTCGGAAGCGCGGCTTCCCACCTGGGAGATACTGTCCTCCTGCGCCTGATGGATGGCGAGCAGACAATCGAAGACCTGGGGGAAGCGCGGGCGGGGATACTGGGCCTCAATGAGATCGACCAGGCGCCAGAGCGCGCTTTCGACGGGGTTCTCCGGCGTGAGGCGCACGCCGCGCAGCCGCTCGCGAAAACGGCGGCTGAGGTGGAGCTTGGCTTCGCCGTGGAGGTCTTCGCGGTCGAGGTAATTGTCGCTGTAGGGATACAGCATGCTGTAGCCGAGGATGGCGGGGGTGAGTTCGACACGCTCGCCGAGGAGCGGCTGCAGCCCGCAGGCGGTCCAGGCATTGCGGCAGGCCTGAATAATGTCCGGCATGGCCAGCTTCGGATCAAATCGCCGCGCCCACCGGGCGAGGCGGGTGCCTGCAGGGAGAAAGTCCTGCGTGAGGAGCACAATGGCGTCGTCGTGCAGATCGAGCGCGGCTGCGGAGAAGCGGGCGAAGTGCTCGGTCACGCGCTGCTCGGTATCGCGACGGGCTGAGGCGGTGCGGTTGCCGCGGCTTCGCTTCAGCGTGGACTCGACCGCTTCGAGCGCCTCGTCGTAGGCGGCCTCACGCTCCTCCTGTTCGGCGGCGGAGTAGCGCCGGGCGGGTGGAAGCCTGGTGGCCGCACACTGTTTCCATGCGGCGCCGGTCGATGCGGCCCGCTTTTGCACCCAGTCTCGGTTGTAAAGGCCGTCCATGCTGGAGGAGGTTACGCAAGCGGGGCGCGCGCGGTTCCTCGTGGTCGAGTCGCTGGAATGGGCGGGGCGTGGGATGTGGGCAAAAAAAAAGAGAGAACGGCAGAGCTGTTCTCTCGTGGCAGGTTCGATTGCCGGGGCCGGTTCCTGTTGTTGTCAGGGGCCGGCCCACGGGCATGGGTTTAGAAGAACGCTTTCAAGGCGATCTGCACGATGCGGTAGTCTGCAGCGCTGCCAACCGTACCGCGGATTCCACCGAAGGCACCGTTGGAGAAGGTCAGGTTGGGATCGGCCAGCTGAGCATGGTTGAAGAGGTTGAAGAATTCGCCGCGGAGCTGGAAGCTGATGTTCTCGTGCGACGGGATGGGAACGAAATTCTTGAACAGTCCGGAATCGACATCGGTGAGGCCAGGGCCGCGCCAGTTGCCTTTGCCGGAATTGCCGTAGGTACCCAGCGCGGGCTTGGCGAAGTTGGAGGTGGTGAGCCAGGAGACGCAGTGGGGAACGGTCCCGCTGCATCCGCCGGGGCTGCTGCCGCGGCCCCCGAACTGATTCGCAGGCCCGATATAGTCGGCACGATCGAGGTTGTTGCCGGTCTGAGACTGATCGGTACCGGCGAGGATGGTGAGCGGATCGCCGGAGATGTAGGAGTAGATGCCTGTCCACTGCCAGCCGCCGACGACGTTGCGGACGAAGCCGTTGGAGCCGGACATTTTGGGCAGGTTCCAGACGAAGGAGGCGACGAAGCGGTGGCGGTGATCGAGAACCGAAGGGCCGGTCTCGAAGGCATGCTGCCGCGGATCGTAGAAGGACATGCCGGAACCGATGCTGGATCCGATGTCGGTGATGCCGCCGTTCTCGGCCAGTCCGTAGTCCATGGTTTTGGAGTAGGTGTAGTTGGCGAGGAGCGTGATCTGGTTCAGGATGCCCGAGCCTCCGGTGGGCCGCTTCTCGAGGTCGATCTGCATGCCGTTGTAGCCGTTGGCACCGTTGTTGCGGTTCTCATAGATGGTGCTGAAGGGCTGGTAGGGGCGGCGGGCCTGCAGCGATGCCGTGCTGCCCGCGGTATAGACGCCGGGGTTGAGGTTCACGTCCTGGCGGAGATGCACGCCGCGGGTACCGACATAGGAGAGGTGCAGGACGGTGTCGCTGCGCAGCTGATCTTCCCAGGTGACGTTCCAGTCGTAGATTTCGGGAGTGATCCAGGAGACGCCGGGCTGGAGCCCGAAGACCGTCGGGTTGGTGGCGAAGGTCGCGTCCTTGGGCACGGTGCTCAGCGTATAGAGAAGCGGGAAGTGCTGGGTGAAGTTGGGATAGTTGACTTCGGGATTGGTGAGCGAACCAATCTGGGAGGCTCCGGTGGAGGAGTCGAAGAGGTCGATGCGGAGGCTGAAGGGCGCGGAGATCGAGGCGTCATTCAGGAAGAGGCCGGGGAGGCGCGAGTAATAGAAGAGGCCGCCGCCGGCGCGGAGCGACATTTTGCCGGTGCCGGTCATGTCCCATGCGACGCCGAGGCGCGGAGCGAAGTTGTTATAGTCTCCGGTCTCGCCACGATCGGGGACGCCGACGCCGTTGTACTTGTCCCCGATGAAGAAGAGGCCGGCGGGGGCGCTGGGAACGATGGCCGAATGGACGCCGGCCTGATTGGCATTGGGGAAGAACTGCTCGATGCGTCCGCGGATTTCCTTCATCACCTGCTGCGGTTCATAGCGCAGTCCGTAGTTGAGAGTCAGGCGGGGTGAAACCTTCCAGGTGTCGTTGGCGAAGACGCCCATGGGGTTTTCACGCGAGTCGGAGTAGTTGCCGGAGGTCTGGCTGAAGGTGTGCTGATAGCCGAGCAGGAAGTTGGCCATGGCGAGGCCGGAAACGTCGTCGGTGAAGTTGAAGCTGGCGTTTTCCAGGTCAGTGTTTCTGACGTTGGACTGATCGAGTTCCAGATCATAGCCAAAGGTGAAGTTATGCTTGCCCTTGTTCCAGTTGAGCAGTTCGCGAAGATCGGCGGTATTGCGGATGAACTTGCCATCGGTGAAACCGCCGATGTTGAAGTCGCCGGAGACGCTGAAGGCGCGCATGCCGCTCTGGGCTTTGGGCAGCTGAAAGATGGTGGAACCGAAGGTCCGCATGTCGGGAACGGTGCCGCCGGGGCCACCCTGCTGGGTACGGTCGGAGGCCGAGCGCACGAAGCCGAGAATGAGCGTGTTGACGACGTTGGGCGAGAAGACGCGGGTGTAGCCGATAGCCCAGTTCTGGGTCTGCACGGTGGAACCGGTGTTGGCGGTCAGGAGATTCTTGCCGTCATAGGTGGGAGCGTGCACATAGCGATCGAGATAGAAGCGGACGAAGAGCCGGTCCTGACCGCGGAGGATCTGATCGAAGCGGGTGACGTACTCATCGAAGTTCTGCTGGACGGGAGTGGAATAGGTCACGAAGCCGCTCGACGAGGCCGAGGAGATGGGGAGGAGCTTGGTCATGGCCAGCGCCACCGGATCGAGAGGCCCGATATTGCTGTTGCTGGCATAAGCCGCGTGGGTAAAGGGGTTGACGACGTTGACGACTTTGCCTTTGGGGTTGGTGGGGCCGACGGCGGAGTAGTTGGAGAAATCTCCGGTGAGGTTGGCGGGGATCGGCACGTATCCGTTACTGGCGTTATTGGCGCTGCGGATGATGGTTTTTTGCCAGCCGCCGAAGATAAAGGTCGTGTTCTTGCGGATGGGGCCGCCGATGGTGGCGCCGAACTGGTTGCGCTTGAGGGGGTCCTTGGTGGGCGCGAAGTAGTTCCTCGCGTTGAAGACCCGGTTGCGGACGAACTCAAAGGCATCGCCGTGCCAGTTGTTCGTGCCGGACTTGGTGACCACGTTCACGACCGCGCCGGCATTGTCGCCGTACTGGGCGTCGAAGCTGTTGGTCTGGACGCTGAATTCCTGCAGCGCATCAGGAAATGGGAAGGGGTTGTTGGTGTTGCTCATCAGGTCTTCGTTGCTGGCACCGTCGAGGTTGTAGCCGATCTGGTCGGGACGGGTGCCGTTGACGGAAATAGCTTCGGCGCCGGGAACCTGCTTGGTGTCTCCCTGCTGGGTACCGGCGTTGTTCGCGGAGAGATTGATGGCGCCGGGCACAAGGAGGGTGAGGTCAGCGGCGTTTCTGCCGTTGAGGGGGATATCCACCAGGCGGGACTGCTCGATGACCTGGCCAAGAGTGGGGCTGACCGTGTTGACCTGGACGGAGGAGGTTTCGACGGTGACTTTCTGGGTGAGCGCGCCGACTTCCAGCTTCACATCCATGTCGCGGCTCTGGTCGGCAAGCAGGATGATGTTCTGCTCGAAGGTCTTGAAGCCCTGGGCTTCGACGGTGAGCAGGTAGGTGGCCGGCGGCAGAGACGGGACGTTGAACTGGCCCGCGCCGTTAGTCGTGTCGGTACGCGAGACAGAGGTGTTGATCTGGGTGATCTTGATATGCGCTCCGGAAACGACGGCCCCCTGGGGGTCCGTTACCGTTCCGGCAATTGAGCCGTTGCCGGTCTGAGCGAACGCCATGCCGGAACCAGCGAACAGCATAACCATGAACAGAGCTCGCACAATCGCACCGAGCCCTTTGCCTCCACAAAACTTCTCTTGCCTCATCGGTCCTCCCCTGAATGGGTCAAAGCCAGGTAAAGAATGAAACTTGTTTGTTTGGGACGCGCACTATAGTCCCTTTCTGGCACGCGAATGTAAAGGCCGGATGCAACCGCTGTCAATGCAAAA
>JBKICP010000324.1:0-2752 GCA_046567085.1 Acidobacteriota bacterium | reverse complement strand
GCTGCCTTTTGTGTCTGCCGGCAACCACTCCAGGTCTCTTCCATCTGCGAGAATAGCTCCAGGATGCCTGCCCGAATCTCTGCCTGTCTGTGCCTGGTACTGTTGCTGCTGAGCGGCTGCGATTACCATACGGTGACATCCGCGGCGCATCTTCCCCGTGGGGTTCGGACGCTGGCCATCCCGGCCTTCAAAAACAACACGCAGTCGTATCACACGGCCGCATACTTCACGCAGGCGATCATCCGGGAATTCACTGAGCGAACCTCCTACAGAGTGATTGCCGGCCAGGACGCCGGCGCGGATGCGACTCTGCATGGGACGATCACCAGCTTCAAAATCACTCCCCTGACCTACGACGACGTTACAGGGCAGACGTCGAGCTATCTGGTGACGATCCAGGCGGAGCTGAGCCTGACGGATCGCCAGGGGAGAACGATCTGGCACAACTCTCACTATCTCTTTCGTCAGCAATACGAGCAGACGCAGGATCTCGCCAGCTTTATCCAGGAAGACACGGCCGCAACAAGAAGACTGGCCCGAGACTTTGCCCGGGCAGCCGTCGCAGATATCCTGGAGTCGTTCTGAAGCTCCAGCCGGGGAGCAGATGCAGGGCGAACTCGGCTCAGTAAACCTGCCGCAGCAACTCGGGGTGTTCAGCTTCCACCCGGAGGATCAGCTCGCCGAACAGTGAGTTGGCCCAGGCAAACCACGGACGCGTGTACCGCGCCGGATCGTCGACATCGAAGGATTCATGCATGTAATCCGTGCCGGCGGTGGTATTGCGCAGCGTGCGCAGGCATACCGCAATCTCTTCCGTGTCGTTGGACGTCAGCGCCCGCATCGCGATGGAGATGGGCCAGGCATAGTTCATACCGATATGCGGGCCGCCGATTCCCTCGCCGGCCGAGCCCCGAAAGAACCATGGATTCCGCTCGCTGAGGACGAAGTTCCGGGTGCGCAGATACAGCGGATCCCGGGAATCGCAGCATTCAAGATAGGGAAGACCGAGCAGACTGGGGACGTTGGCGTCATCCATCAGCAGCGCGTTGCCGTAGCCATCCACCTCGTATGCCCATATGCTGGGTGCGTTTGTGGGCTCAACGACGGCGTGCAGCCGGATGGCCGTATCGACCTCGTCCGCCAGGGCGCCGCATTCGGCCGCCAAAGCGCGGTCGGCACAGATTTCCGCGGCCATTTCCCTCAGCCGGTGGAGCGTCTTCACGGCAAACAGATTGGCTGGAACAAAGAGCGGATAAATGCATGCGTCGTCCGAGGGGCGAAACATCGAAAAGATCATGCCGTTCGGCCGGGCCGGATTGCCGTAGCCATCCAGAGCGAGCGTATCGTAGGGATTCAGCGAGGCCCGCTGGAAACGATAGGGACCGCGTGACGCCTTGCGCTGCTGCTGCCGGAACGTCGTCACCGTCAGCTCCGCCGCCCGGTGCCACTGCTCGTCGAAAAGATCGGTGCGGCCGGTCCGCTTCCAGAACGCATGCGACAAGCGCACCGGATAACAAAGCGAATCGATCTCCCATTTGCGCTCACCGATACCAGGGAGCATCCGCGTCCTGTCGTGCACGGACCAGGACAGCGGACGGTCGTGAGGAGAGCGCAGAAAGGCATTTGCGTAAGGATCGAGCAGGATCTGCCGCGTCTGCCGCCGGATCACGCCTTCGATGAGCCGCTCCAGGCTGGCGTCCTGTTTCATAAAGGGAAGATAGGGCCAGACCTGCGCGGAAGAATCGCGCAGCCACATGGCATCGATGTCGCCCGTGATCACGAAGGTGTCCGGCTTGCCGTCGAACTGGCCGGGGAAGACGGTCGTATCCAGGGTGTTCGGAAAGCAGCACTCGAACATCCGCGCCAGCGTGGGATCGGCGATACGTCCGCTGACCCGTTGGATCGTTTCTTCAATCGCGGGGCTGGTGAAGCGCCGCGCCGAGGGCTGCGGCCGGTTGCCGGAGAGCTCTCCTGGCCAGTCCAGCATCCGCCCCAGCATCGCGGCTCCGCCCAGCTTGGCACCGAGTCCGAGGAAGGCGCGTCTGTCCACTTCGCCTGATATTTTCGTCATCCAGTTGCCACCATTTCCGCAGAAGCACATTCATCGGGGGGCACGATTCAGCGTAAAGCAGAACCGTGCCGCAGCACCAGGCTGGAGGGTTTGAGCCTTTCAGGAGGCCCGTGAAGAGCCTTCCGCAATTTTGGCGGCCTCGTGCAGGCCGTTGCCATTGCCCTCTTCGGCCACAATGTCCTCGACAGAGATGTGCAGCTGGCGTCCGAGCTCCTTCCACTTTTCAAAGACCTCGTCGGCAGGCGACTGATCGCGAATGTGGCGAAAAGCGTCATACCAGAGATTCTGCGCCTGCCACAGATTCAGATCGAAGGGCAGTTCCCGGAGGGTGCGCGCAATCAGCAGCGCATCTTCCAGCAGATACGGCTCATTCGGGTCGCTGTGGAGCGTCACCATCGAACTCTTCATTCGTTTGTCGGCGAGGTAGCTCAGGAGCGGCTTGTCGAGCGAAACCTGGTCGGCCTGCGCAAGATCCAGCCAGGATCGCACCTGGACCGCATCGATCGGATCGCTCTCCAGAGCTCGCTTCAGTCCGGCATTGATGGCAAACGAGGCCGCCAGATCAAGGGCGGCGGGACGCGGCAGCCCGCTCTGGCTCAGGAAGTGGAGCAGCGAGGCCTGATTCTCGTAGATGGCGGAGAGGCTGGTTTCCACTTCGTCGATGGTGCCGGTGAGCAGGAG
>JBKICP010000323.1:0-54649 GCA_046567085.1 Acidobacteriota bacterium | reverse complement strand
CCACCGACTTCTTCACCGCCATCGTCAGCCGACCTTCTCCGGCTGACTCACCCTACCAACCTTGCACACCCCATTTCATGCAGCCTTGCCGAAAGGACACGATGAACCCGAAACCGCGCCCACCGAAAACGAACTTGGTCACGCCACCCAGACCTGTGGTCGTCCTTGCGTCCTTGCCGCACAAGGGGCAGGTCTCTACGACCAGCCACAATGCGCCCTCGGAAAGATAACGCTGGTCTTCGGTGCAGTCGTGATGCTCCAAGAACTCACAGAGGCCGAAGTCGGGATGGAAGGCTACTTTGCTGGCTGAACTCTTAGTTGGAGCCTTCGGTTGTTCGGCGTTCGCCGCAAGCCATGCCGTGAATTCGGGGCAGAGTCCGCGCTTCACCTGTTGGACTGCTCCGCGTGGCAGGTACTCGCCGTCAATCTTTCTAGGCTGATTGCGCCGAACGGCGGTCGGTGCGGCGACAGACTGCCTGTTAAGTTTTACCTCGACAACCTTGGGAGAGGTTTTGTCACCCTTCGCCTCGTGGACGACAACCAGATTCCCCATCGCTTCCGACCCTGCGTCTTGAAGGCCGTGGGCGTGTAGTCCGCCGGATGGCGTATCGACGAGGTAGTATCCATCCAGCCACGTGAGGTCGAACCCCTTCGCCACTGCCTTAGCGATGTCATCGATGTCGATTGCGAACCCGTGACCGTGTTTGGCAACGCTTACTAGGTTGGAGCCGTCCGCAATCCATTGGCGAAGAGTGGAAAAATCACTGGCCGCTATATCCGGCCAGCCGGTCTGGTCTGAGCGGGTCTTTCCCATGCTCGTAGGCGAGAAGAGGAAACCCTGCTCGGCGAGCTGCTCTATTGTTCTGTAATCCATGATGGACTCCCGAATGAATTTCGCTCGGAGTCCGGAAACGGAGGTCAGTTAGTTCTGTGGTTTAGAGGTGCTGTTCTGTTCCCAGATTTCCGTCCCAGTGCCGTGAGTTTCGGAATGGGGTCGTCCGAAGACGACCCCTCTGGAAACCCGACAGCGGCGGGGATGGCAGTTGCATCTGCCACTATTCAAATACTCGGAAGTCAGAAAACTTGTTCGTCACGAATTTTGACCTAGCTGATGAACCATGCTGTTTTCCCACGAACGATGAGGAAATTGGGAGACGGCAGCTTACTGTGAGCGAAGGCATTCGCGCTAGTTTACTTTCACTGTCGCCGGAGTATAGTACTTCGCCGTGATGCGTTTAATGGTCGCGCTGCGACCTTCACCGGGCGATGTGCAGTGCGGCGTTGCCGTCCCAAAATCGGTAACGAAAGCCTCCCGCCCCGCGCCGAAACTCGTGGGTAACACCGAACGCCAGCGACTGACCGTCACCAATCGCATTCCTGCGGGATAGCGACCTTGATTATGGAGACGCCTCAACTGGCGGTGATGCTTTGTGAGGTACGGGTATATCAGGACGTACACAAAGTAGATGGCGATTTGAGATTTTTTTTTATTTCTAAGATTTAGTATCCAAATCGAGAACAGTGCTCGTATACTATGCCTAGCTGAGAGAAAACAGCTGTCGCAGGTTCGATTCCTGCCGCGCCTCTTTGGAAGTAGAGGCTATACGATTCACGGTATCTTCCGGCTTATCAGTCAGAGCAAGGGACAGCCATAGATTCCGAGGGGTTAAAAACCCTTGGTTTCTATGGCTGTCCTTTTTGCTTTTGCACTCAACATTGCTGGTCTTGCGACCAGCGTGTAACCGGCCAGCGGAGATGCTGGCAAACGCCCTCGGGAAAGGCAGCACATGGGAACGACATACGACAGTTGGTGCAGCTATATCGACGCTCAGTTGTCACAGCCATCGTTGCGAGTGGCAGACAGCAATTGGCAGGGGCAATGCGTGGTCCGCATCATCCTCAAAGTTGAGGACGATGAATGTGATGGTGGCATTCGCACTGAGAAATGGTTGGTGGAAAGGCCAACCGACCCTACAAAGGAACCACCCTGCACTGACCTGTCAATGCAGCAACCCTACGTCTGGAAGTCTTACACGCTGGCTGCAAATTGGGTCAGCCGTCAGCCCAAAACCGGAAAGACCGGATGGGGGAAGGTTAAGTACCTTTACCACATCTATAAATATCCGTTGGAGTAACCGACTGAGCGGCCAGCGGAGATGCTTGTAATCGTCCTTGAGGGTGTTTTGATTTCGTCGCAAAGACTATTCGGATGAGGAGTGCAAGATGACAACGAAAAGACCAAGGCTGAAACTGAAGGGCATATTGCCCGCTCTGTGGCCGCAAGCACGACGACACATCAACGCTGGAAATATCGGTGGTTTTCTCAGTTCCACCGACTCGGGTAATTCTATGCATCTGGTAACGCGCAACTGGTGGTGGTTGGAACAGCGTGGGCTGCATGTCAAGGCGCTGCTGAGGGCGTGGAGCAACCAGAAGATTGCATATCGCTGGGAACCCGCCATGCGGTACTTCCTACTCGAATGTGACCGGGAAGAATTGGTTCGATGCTGTGACCCGTTCCCCGAAGGCGATAGCTACACCTTGTACCGGGGTGTGCAGAATTTTGCCCATCGCCAATCCAACCCACATGGTATCTCGTGGACGACCAGCCTTGAGGTTGCGAAACGGTTCGCGGGTGAAGACGGGAATGTGTATATGGCAACCGTGAGGCGGAAAGACGTCCACGCCCGTATTCACGAGTCAGGGCGAGGAGAGCACGAGATGTTGCTCCTGCTCAACGGTGACGAACCCCTCGCGGTTGTTGGAGGCAATCGAGAAGAGGAATGCAGAGGCAGCATGTTGTTTTGTGACAACGCCGGTCTCACCCACCGGCCCATACCGGCCAGCGGAGTTGCTGGCGAAAGCCCTCAGGAGGGGCTGAAGTATGAGCAATAAAGAGAAGCTGGAACGTGTTCGCACAAACATGAAGATGGCAGCATTCCGCCGTACGGCGAACGCCATCGTTGCGTCCATTCCGCCATCGCTGGTTGAATCTCTGACCGCTGAGCAGTTGGTTGTCGTCGCAGACGCATTGCATGGGGCGCATGAAGCTGGGAAGGTAAAGGCAGAGGAAGAAGCTCTTATTGAGGGCGCGATTTGGTCTCCCAAGCACGAACGGATGCTCAAAATCGAGGTCCCAAATGCCTGACGCACAGGGACTGTTTCCCGGCCTGACGGCCTACGGCAATTACGAGAATGGAAGTCTCCCAACAAAGGGCATTTATCGGATTCCTCTTGATGTCTCTATTCGTAAGGTGAAGAGCCTCGGGATTCCGTACGCCGAAATCGTCAGTGTGGAATTGGCGTACGGTACCACCTACCTACCACGTCGTGTCGGATACGCCGTTCCATCCCGTTATAGGCGTAAGTTCAACGCGGCTCTGAAACGCTCTGGGTCAAAGCGGGCAACGCGGGTACCGCAACCGCATCCTGATTTACTGCTGTGCATCCGTGAAGCCTCCAGAGCAGCCCACCGCGAGCGCGATGCCGCCACTGAAGCCTACAGTTGCGGTCGCCATACGCTGGCCGGAAACGCGAAGCAGCGTAAGAACAACTGGTATGAACTAAAGGACCGTGGAATCGTTGCCGCTCACAAGCAGGGACTCGTCCGCTATATCGGGGCATCTCCGCAGGGTATGGCGGTCTATGAGTATGGTGGCGGTGGGATGTCCTGTTTTCACTCGACTCTTCACCCTGCCGGGGCAGAACGCACGCTGGTCGAGGGGCACCCGGAAACGCTGCTCGTAACGGCAAAGGACAAGGAGAAAGGCATTTCTCTTGTCCGTGTCGAGGTCACGTTGTCTGGGCTGTTGCCGGACACGAGCGGATATGACCGCATCGCGGCTCCGCGTATCGCGAAACCCGCACCAGAATGCTGGACGTGTGGCGAGTTGGGGCACGTCGCTGCCGATTGCCTGAATGAGTGCTGGAACTGTGGTGAGTATCACCCCGGCAGCGTGTGCAGGAAACACGACTAAGCGCAAAGACCGGTCGGCAAACAGGTGACATCCACGGCGACAATGGGGCGACTGCGAATCGCACCCTTTTCCAACCCGGTTCTTCTTATGTGTGGATGACCGGCTGTTTCACCAATGGTCAGCGGTGCCGACTTTGAGACGTGCCGCGCCCACGACAGAGCCAGGGCTCGGAGGAGGGAAGTTGATGAAGATGGGTGGGACGCGGGACGCAAGTACAATACCGACCAGAGTCGTTTAGCCGAGAACCGAATCAGCGGATTGGATATTCATCCGTGGCTCGTAGGCGATACCAGAGAGGCAGTATTCAGTACATACGGGGAAAATTCATCGGCAGGTGGCGAGAAGATGTAGTTTTGGCCGGTGGGGAGGTCAAACGGGTAAACCGCAAGAAAATTCTTGGAACGAAGGCTGATTTTGCGACAAAACGCGAGGCGCAGCGTGCACTCGATGTGATGCTTGCCCCCGTCAACTCATTAACATACAGACCTGTTCACCGGATTAGCTTTTTGGAATTCGCTGAACGATGGATTGCAAACGTGTTGCCGACGTACAAACTGGGTGGTTCGCAAAGCACCACGCGGAAGCAGGTGCGTAATCGTCTCGTCCCTGCACTCGGCAATTTCACCATGCAGGAAGTCACCACCGAAGTGGTGCAGGGCTATGTGGCGGGTCTTCAGAGAGCCGACTACAGTCCCAAGTACATCCGCAACATCGTCTCGACGTTCTCAGCCATGTGGGAATCCGCGGTGGCGTGGAGCTATGTGACCCACAGGCCTGTACAGGGTCTAATTCTCCCTCACTCCGTGAGGCCAGAAGCGGAGCAGTACACAGTGGAGGAAACCATGAAAATGTTCCTCGCCGCACGTGAGCCGCTGAAGACCTTTTTGTGGATTGCTGGAGAGACCGGAATGCGCCCCGCCGAGGTCTGCGGCTTGGACGCCAAATATATCAACTTGCAGAACCGCGTCGTCTCCGTTTGCCAATCCGTGAGCGGGAGCCACATTGTGACTCCCAAGACCGCTGCTGGCTACCGGGACTGCGCCATTTCCGAGGAATTGGCCGACCACCTTCGCGTCTTTCTCGCTGGGAGACGGGAGGGACTTCTTTTTCATACTCCTCAGGGAAGGCCATGGCGCGAAAGCAAGGTCGTCGAAAAGAAGCTGAATCCCCTGCTGGACAAACTCGGCATTGAGCACCGTGGCAAAGGTCTCAAGGCTCTGCGGCATTGGAATGCAACGGAGATGGACAGGAACGGCGTCCCCGTGAAGGTCCGTCAGACCCGGCTCGGGCATGACGACCCTCGAACTACGTTGGGGCTCCGCAACAAAGGAGGGTACACCCACTTCGTGAGTGCCGATGACCGGGCGGTCGCCGCCCAATTCGGTTCGTTGTTCGGGCGGGTTTTGTGTCCAGATGTGTCCTCAGGAGAACCTCCCCGAGGCCCGGCAAGCTAGTAAGCTATGCATTTAAACGGTTTACGGGACATCCGCGAGAATAATCCGGTAGGGGGTCGGAGGTTCAAATCCTCTCTCCCCGACCATTTCTTAGATCAAGCACTTCCGGGTTTCCCTTTCTGCGCGAAATCCTGCCCCGGGGGTTCATCAGCGCAGGATTTTGCGAAGTCTGCGCGTCCCTCTGCGCTGGATCTCCTCCAGTCTCGCCGTGCTCATCCCCCCGTAACGAGGAGTGCCGGACAGGACGCTACACCCGGGAAGGCTTCAGGCCTCGCACCAGGGGTGCAGGGTCTTCTTCGCCTGCTTTCGCTGCATCGCGCACCACCTGCTCCAGCGTCTCCAGATATTCCAGATAGCGCTTTCGCCCCGAAGGTGTCATGCGCGCCAGCGTCTGCGGCCTCTTGTTGCGATCGATGCCCTTGACGATCTCGACCATTCTGTCGCGCTCCAGCACCTGAAGATGGCGGCTCAGATTGCCATCCGTCAGCGAGCACAGCTGTTTCAGATCCGCGAAGGTCACTCCCTTCGGGTGCGTCACCAGCGACGTGAGCACGCTCAGGCGCGCCCGCTCGTGGATCACCCGGTCGAGGCCCTCATAGGCAAAGCGGCCTTCGTTCGCCGGCACCTTGTCCTTCATTCTTCTCCCTTCCTTGCCGAAGCCAGCAGGATCCCGGCCACCAGAAACTGTCCCACGCTGAACGGAATCCCCATGGCCCACGGCGAAAACGCTCGCTCGTCGCCAAACGAAACCAGGATCAGCCCCGCCAGCAGGTACCACACGCGCAGATCGTTCATCGGGATTCTTACTTTGCATTGCAAAGTAAATCAGGCCGCGTGCCCTGTCAAGGCTGGCGCCGAACTGCTTGAGTCGATCCAACAAAAAAATGGGGCGTGCCCCTTCCCGGACACGCCCTTTGGCAACAATTCATGAGGAAATTCGGTCGGGGACCACCTCGTCCCGCGATTCTCAGCCCTGGGGGAGGGTCTTTCTCCAACCCCGTTGCCTTACTGGCCCACCAGCACCTCGGTCGGCGCCTCGCTGTTCTTCTTCCTGCCGTCCAGCTGGCTGGTGATCAGAGCGTGATACTGCACCGACTGCAGTGTGTAGTGGTCGCCGTCCTTGTCAAAGCGAAGGATGACGCGGCTGTCGGTCGGAGCCGGGTCGCCGGACGACATGACCCACGAGAACGCTCGCTTCCAGGAGTCGTCGCGCAGAGTCACGACGCCGGTCATATTGTTGCGGCCCACCGAGTAATAGCCGGCCGGGCATTCCTTGCCATTCGCTGTGAAGCTGAAAGGGACGTTCACCCGGATGTCGGCAAACGCTTTGCTTGTCGTCAAAGCCGCCATCGCAGCCACTGCCGACGCCAGAACAATTTTGGGGAGTATCGATCGCATTTTTAGTCCTCCTGCATTGCCCCCAACGCTAGCGATCGCCCTCCACGTCTGTCGTCAAGAACCCGTCCAGAATTCGTCAAGCTTTTCCGGAGACGATGCGCAGCCGCCGCTCACCCCGGAGGGTCGCCATTTCGTCACGGATAGCCTGCACGCGCGTCTCCCGTTCCTCTTCGCTCAGCTTCCCGGCCAGGCGCAATGCATCTTCCAGCAGCTCTGTCGCCTCATCGTCCGCATGCACCTGCTGCGCGTGACGCGCCGCCTCCCGCAGTGCTTCCACGGCGCCGTTCCACGAGCCGGCGGCTTCGTGATGCAGGGCGATATCGCGTGCCACGGCCCAGGCCCGTCCGCGAAACAACTCGCCCAGGCGCACGGCGATCCGCGCGTGCCACTCGGCCCGCCGGGCGGCCGCGAGCCGGCGGTACAGCACCTCGCGATACAACCCGTGCACGAAGACGTAAAACTCCGAACGGCTCCCGTCCGGCAGTTCGTCCTGGCCGCCGCGCTGCACAAAGTGCACCCGCCGCGCCACCGCGGCGCAGGCCTCTTCGACCTCCGCGGCATCCTCGCCCAGCGCCGCCGCCACAGCCCATGCGGGGAACGCGATTCCCATGACGCTGCCCGCACCGAGCATGCGCTGTTCGGTCGCGCTGAGCCCCTCAATCTCCATCTCGATCATCTGCGCGACGCGTTCCGGAACCTCGGCTTCGACCTCTTCGAAGACGCCGGCTGTCTTCCACCCCAGCGCTCCGTCCTTTTCTTCGCGTACCAGGAACCGCCGCGCCATCAGATGTTCCACAATGGCGATGGCAAAGAGCGGATTGCCCTCGGAATGCTGGTGGACGAAGCCCGCCAGTCCCGGAGGCAGCGTCTCCTGCTTCAACTCCCGGGCGAGCAGCTCGCGCAGAGCGGTGCGCGTCAGCGGGCCCAGGGCAATTTCCGTCGCCATCTGCCGCATCAGCAGGTTCTGCTTCGTCGAGCGCAGCGGATGTTCCGCGTCGCCGGCGCCGCAGGTGGCGATCACCAGCAGTCTGGCCGGGGCGCGCCGCATGGCCAGGGCCGCGACCAGCTGCAGCGTCGAAGCGTCGGCCCAGTGCAGATCCTCGAAGACCAGCGCCAGCGGCTTCTCCTCCGCAATTTGTTCCAGTGCCGCGCACAAATCTCCGGGCTTGCGCTCGAAATTTGTCGCAGTGGCAGTGTCATTTGTCCGGCGCAGCGCCTGCAGCCATGCCGGAGCCACCCGTGCCAGCACGCCGCTCGCCGCATCGCCCTTTGCCGGCGAGCACAGCCGCCCCAAAGCTTCCATCACCGGGTAGTACTCTTCCTTCTCGCCTAAACCCTGCACGCACTGCCCGCGCGCCACCGTCCATTCCGTCTCCAGCTCATTGCAGAAGGCATCCAGCAAGGCTGTCTTGCCAATCCCGACTTCTCCGGTGAGGAACAGGACACGCCTCGCGCCTGCCGCGGCGGCATCCCTGTGGGCACGGAGGCGGCTCAGCTCTTCGTCGCGTCCCACGATCCCCATCGCTCGCCCGGCGGCGCCGTCCAGCACGACGAGCGGGGCGCGGGGCGCGCCGGTATGGTGCTCGCTTGCGCTGCAGTCACATACCTCGGCCACAAAGCTGTAGCCCCGTTTGGGCACCGTCTGGATGAAGCGCGGCTCCATTGCATCATCGCCCAGCAGCTTGCGCAGCTCGAGCATATAGGTGCGGAGCACCTGGGGCTGCACGTACGTCTCCGGCCACAGCGCGTCCAGCAGCTCGTCGTGCGTAATCAGGCGCCCCGGATGCTCCACCAGATAACGCAGCACCATGAACGGCCGTGGCGGCAGCGCGATCTGGGTTTGCTCGCGCCACAAACACTCATTGGCCGTGTCCAGCCGAAAATCTCCAAACCGCTTCATCCTGCCTGGCCCCCTGCCGGCGATCCACTGTTGATCTGCAGACGGTCGTCGCGACCGGAATCCGCTCTGCGAACGAAGCGGATAAACATGCCGTCACCGGGACGGCGTTCTGGATGCGGGTCGAAGGACGTACACCGCTTCCTGTGCGATGGTGATTCTCACTTCTCCATCGTGACGAAAAGTTTGTCGTTCTCGGGTCCCGGTCTTCACCAGCAATCATCCTTCCATAGCCACATGCATGCCATGTCACCGGATCTTCAACGCCACGTTGCTGGCTCATGACGATCCACAAGACGAAGGTGTCCGATCCCGAACACCGCTGTCCACTATTCGATATGCAGGAGGTCGCCGAGGTCTCGATTTGTGACCGTCTGCGCCAGCCTTCGCGCCGCTCATGCGTACGAACCGACGCGTGGCTTCGTTCCGATGGATCGACGGCGCATCGCTGCGCCAGGTCACCAGCGTTGTCGTCAACGGTAGCCAGAATGTGACGAAGGGGGGACTGTTACCGGCTGTAGCAGTTCCAGAACTTCCAGAACCGTCTGGCCTTACGGCCATTGTGATTTCTGTCACAGGCTAATCCCATTCACCTGTGCCCGCGGTCACATACAGTCTGTGGCTGCGGAATAAACAATTTCTCCGTTTTGAGATTGCGGATGGCGACCGTGCCCTGCGCTCTCGCCTCTCCACCTCGCCTGCCGCAACGCATTCGTACCCGATTTCATTCATTTCGCCCACGCGGGCGGCAGAACGGAGAGCATTATGAGCAGCACCACGTCAGTCGGTTCCCAGGCCATCGGCCAGGAACAGAAAGTCGAAGCACCCTCCCAATACGTCTACTTCTTCGGTAACGGCGTTGCCGAAGGCAATGGAAAAATGCGCGACGATCTCGGCGGCAAAGGCGCCGGCCTCGCGGAGATGACCAACGCCGGTCTGCCGGTTCCTCCCGGCTTTACCATCCAGACCGAGGCCTGTCGCGAGTACATGCGCGGCACGCTCTCCCCACAGATGACCGAGCAGATGGACCTCGCCCTTGCTCGCCTGGAAAAACTGCAGGGACAGCGGCTCGGCGCGGGGGAGAATCCGCTGCTGGTCAGCGTTCGCTCCGGCGCGAAGTTCTCCATGCCGGGCATGATGGACACGATCCTCAACCTCGGCCTCAACGACAAGTCGGTCGAAGCGGTCGCCAAAAGATCCAACAATCCGCGCTTTGCCTACGATTCGTATCGGCGGCTGATACAAATGTTCGGCGATGTCGTGCTCGACATTCCCAAGAACGAGTTCGAGCACATCTTCGACGAGACCAAGAAGAAGTACGGCGCCAAGCAGGACACCGAGCTCACCCCTGTCGCCCTGAAGGAAGTCATCGCCGGCTACAAGAAGCTGGTGCTGCGCCATACCGGCGCCGAGTTCCCGCAGGATCCCGACCGCCAGCTCACGATGGCGCGCGACGCCGTTTTCCGCTCCTGGAACAATGAGCGCGCCAAGACCTATCGCCGCATCAACCACATCGACGACTGGCTCGGCACCGCCGTCAACGTGCAGGCCATGGTCTTCGGCAACCTGAACGAGACCAGCGGCACGGGCGTCGGCTTCACGCGCAACCCGGCCAACGGCGAAAAGGAATTCTATGGCGAGTTCCTGATGAATGCCCAGGGCGAGGACGTGGTGGCCGGCATCCGCACCCCGGTTCCGATCAGCGAGCTCCGCAAGCTGATGCCGCATGTGTACGACCAGCTGCGCGACCTGACCTCGCGTCTGGAAAAGCACTATCGCGACATGCAGGACTTCGAGTTCACCATTCAGGATGGCCGCCTCTATATGCTGCAGACCCGCAACGCGAAGCGCACCGGCCTGGCGGCGGTCCGCATCGCCATCGATATGGTGCGCGAGAACCTGATCTCGATCGACGAAGCCGTCCTGCGCGTCGAGCCCAACCAGATCTTCGACTTCCTGGTTCCGCGGCTCGACGAGAAGGGCACGATCGAAGTGCTGGCGAAGGGCCTGCCCGCCTCGCCCGGCGCGGCGGTCGGCCAGATCGTCTTCACTGCTGCCGAAGCGGTGAAGGTCCACGAGAAGGGCATCTACAAATCCATCATCCTCGTCCGTGCCGAAACCTCGCCCGAGGACATCGCCGGCATGAACGTGGCCTCCGGCATTCTGACCTCGCGCGGCGGCATGACCTCGCACGCGGCTCTGGTCACCCGCGGCATGGGCAAGTGCTGCGTGGCCGGCGCCGGCGACGTCACCATCGACGAAAAGAAGAAGGAGATGCGCGTCAAGGGCAAGACCTTCCACGAAGGCGACTGGATCTCCCTCGACGGCACCACCGGACGCGTGATCAACGGCAAGCTCAACACCATTCCCGTGAACCCGGATAACCCGGACCTGGTGCAGTTCATGGGCTGGGTGGACGAGCGGCGCCGCCTGCGCGTGCTGGCCAACGCGGACATCCCGCGCGACGCCAAACAGGCGCAGACCTTCGGCGCCCAGGGCATCGGCCTCTGCCGGACCGAACACATGTTCTTCGCCGAAGATCGCCTGCCGCACATGCAGGCCATGATTCTGGCCAAGACCGAGGAAGACCGCCGCGCCGCTCTGGCGAAACTGTTGCCGATGCAGCGCTCCGACTTCCAGGGGCTGCTCAAGGTCATGGGCTCCTATCCGGTGGTGATCCGTCTGCTCGATCCGCCGCTGCATGAGTTCCTGCCCAAGCGCGAAGACCTGCTGGTCCAGATCGCCAAACTCGAGGCCACCAAGCCGCGGTCGCCTAAGCTGAAGGACCTGCACAAGATGCTGGAGCGGGTCGAAGAGCTGCACGAGCTGAATCCGATGCTGGCTCTGCGCGGCTGCCGTCTCGGCATCACCTATCCGGAGATCACCGAGATGCAGGCGCACGCCATCTTCGAGGCCGCCGCGTCGGTCAAGAAGTCGGGCCAGGATCCGCACCTCGAGATCATGATCCCGCTGACCACCGGCCCCGAGGAGTTCAAGGCGCAGGCGGCCATCATCCACCAGGTCGCTCACGATGTCTTCATTAAGAAGGGCCTCGTGGTCGAGTACAAGGTGGGGACCATGATCGAGCTGCCGCGCGCTGCCCTGGTGGCCGATAAGATCGCTGCCGACGCGCAGTTCTTCAGCTTCGGAACCAACGATCTCACGCAGACCACGTTCGGCATCTCGCGCGACGACTGCAACAAGTTCCTGCCGGCGTACCTGCAGCAGGGCATCTTCAAACAGGATCCGTTCGCGGTACTCGATCAGGAAGGCGTCGGCACGCTCGTCAAGATGGCCACCAACAAGGGCCGCTCGGCGCGCCGCGACCTCGAGGTCGGCATCTGCGGCGAACACGGCGGCGAGCCCGAATCGGTGAAGTTCTGTCACCGCGCCGGACTCGACTACGTTTCCTGCTCGCCTTACCGGCTGCTCACGGCGCGTCTCGCCGCGGCGCAGGCGGCCATCGAAGAGCAGAAAATCTTCAACCCGGACCTGCGCGCCGGCAACTCGAAATAACACCTGGACCCCGGCGGGCCACAGTGGCTCGCCGGGGTGCGGTTGCACGCAGAATTCGGTTCGATTGATGGGTTGCTGTCATTGCTCGGGCTGCCAGCTCGGCCCGGGGCCCGCTTCTCAGGTTTTCTGCCGCAGTGGTGTTTCTTTGTCGTACTTGCAATTCTTCCCGCCGTGTCCTGGCAGAGGGGCACGGCGGGCCTTCACTTCGAGTCGCGGCGCTGAAGCCTGATTTCGACCTCTGTCTCTAATCGGATCACCCTCCCGAACCTCCTCCCGCGCGCCGATAACCACCACATCCATCGCCGGCAGGTTCGCTTCTGCGCGGCGATTTTCTTTTCGTTATGTCTGCGCTTGCTTCAGTCTCGCTCGAATCTTCCGCGCTACCCGCCCACGAAACCGCGCGCCGGCCCAGCCGCTTTCTGGGGCGTCAGCCGATCCTCGACGCCGAGCGCCGCCTCTTCGGCTACGAGCTCCTTCACCGCGAAGGCAAGGCCGACCGCTTCTCGGGGGACCCGGAACTGGCCACCCGCGAGGTCGTCGACCACTGGCTCATGCTGATCCCGGACGCGCACCAGGGCGCGGCCTTCGTCAACTGCACGCGCAGCGCGATTGTGGATGGGCTCGTGACTTTGCTGTCGCCCGACTCCACGGTTCTCGAAATTCTGGAGGATATCGATCCCGATCCAGCGCTCATCGACGCGTGTTTGTCGCTCAAAGCGCGAGGCTATCGCTTCGCCCTCGACGGCTTCCTGCCCCGGCCCTCGCGCGCGCCGTTCCTGGCGCTGGCCGACTTCATCAAGGTCGATTTCCTCACCGCCGACTTTTTCGCGCGCCGTGAGATCTACGCCCTCGCCTCCGGCACTCCAGCGCGCCTGGTGGCCGAAAAGATCGAGTCCGACGTGCAGCTGCGCATCGCCATCTCCGAAGGCTGCACGCTCTTTCAGGGCTACTTCTTCTCCCAGCCCATCCTCGTCGAGTCGCACTCCGTCCCGCGCAATCACGTCGTCTACCTCAAACTCCTCGCCCAGCTCCAGCAGGCCTCCACCGACCTCCGCCGGATCGAGAAGATCGTCGCCGCCGATGCCTCGCTCTGCTTCCGCGTCCTGCGGCTCGCCAACTCGGCGCTGCAGCATCATCCCGGCGTCATTTCCACGATCGGCGAAGCGCTCATGATGATCGGTGAAGATGCGCTGCGCCGCCTCATCTCGGTCGCCATGACCGGCGCGATGGGCAGCCAGCACTCGCCCGCGCTGATCTCGATGATCCTCACGCGCGCGCGCTTCTGCGAACTGATCGCACCCGCGCTCGGCGAAGATCCCGCCGAGCTCTACCTCCTCGGAATGCTCTCGCTTCTCGACGTGCTGCTGCAGACGCCGTTTCCGCGCATTCTGCAGGCCATCCCCATCCGCAACGAGATGAAGCTCGCGCTGGCCGGCGACTCCAGTACGGCAGGCCATGCGCTGGCGCTGGTCCGCAATCTGGAAAACTGCGACTGGGCGCAGTGCGAGGAGATCCAGCAGCGTCTCGGCCTCGCCGAGGGCACCATCGCCGCCGCTTACACCGAATCCCTTCGCTGGGCCTCGGCGATGACCGGCGAAACCCAACCCGCCAGTTGAAGACGGTCTGGCGAGGCCAGCAGAAACGGTGAGCAAAGCTTCCGGCAAAAAGCCGCCAGCGGCCACACGATCCGCCGCAGAGCGCCTCCTTCTGACCCCGCCTCAACCGCCGTTTTTCCGCTGACCTCGATCCCCTGAACCCTGTACGCTATAGCCCATGACCACCCTCCGGACCGCCAAGCGCTTCGTCTTCCCGCTGGTTGGGCTCTGGGTGCTCCTCTACTGCTCCTTCTCGCTGTTCAAACCGCCTCTTCTCGACGGTTCCGACGCGCTGAGCGCGGAGATCGCCCGGGAGATGCTGACCACGCACCACTGGCTCACGCCCTCGGCCAACGGCATCGTTTACCCGCGCCACCAGCCGCTCCTCTACTGGGCCGTCGCCGCCAGCTTCAGCCTCTTCAATGTCTCGGACTGGGCTGCGCGCCTGCCCATTGCCATCGCGACGCTTGTCCTTTTCATCGCGACCTTCTCGCTGGGCCGCCGCATCTTCCACTCGCCCGCCGCCGCTTTTTACGCCGTTCTCGCGCTGCTCACCTCCTATGGCGTGTTTCTCTTCGCCCATCTCCTCATCCGCGACGTCTTCCTCTGCCTCTGGATCACGCTGGCCCTCAATTTCTTCTGGCGCTCTCTCACTCAGGAGAAGCACCTTCTCGCATCGTCGCTGGGCTTCGCCGCCTGCTGTGCTCTGGGCGTCCTCACGCAGGGAATCCCCGGGTTGGTTCTGCCTCTGGTGATTGCCGTCCTGTACCTGCTGGCCACCGGCAATCTCGGCCACCTTCTGCGCTGGCATCCCATCCCCGCGATCCTGCTCTTCCTGGCGCTCGATCTCCCCTGGCACTTCGCCGCGCGCCACGCTCTGCGCCAGCAGGATCTCCTCAACCTGCTGCCCCGTTTCACCGGAGGCCGCGTCCCGCTCATCGTCTTCTGGCCGCTGCTTCTGCTCTGGATCGTGCCCTGGTGCGCCTTTTCTCTCCGCGCTCTCCGCCTGGGCCCCGCGCCTTCGAGCGAGCGCCGCCAGGCGCGCCTTTTCTGCTCGATCTGGATCCTCATCGTCCTCGTCTTCTTCAGCTTCACGGCGCGCCTCGAATTTAACCTCATCGCGGCGCTGCCGCCCATGGCGCTGCTCGCCGGCGGATGGCTCGCCGAAGACGAAGCTCAGCCGCACCACCAGGGACGCATCGCGGCGTGGATCCTCTTCTTCTTCGGCATGGCCGCTACCGCGCTCGTGGGGTACTACCTTTTCGCCGCGCCGCGGCCCGCACCCGGAACCGATATCGCCACGCTCTTCCATGCGAATCCCGCGCGGCACGCCGTCTTCTTTGCGTATTTCCTCGACCTGACGCGCGCCTCCATGGGCGCCTTCAAAGTCCCGCTCTGGATCGCCTTCGTTTCTCTTCCCATCGGCGTTTCGGTCGCGCTCTTCTTCCGCCTGCGCGACAACGCCCGCATGGCCAATATGTTCCTCGCCGGCATGATTGTGGCCATCCTCATCGCAGCCCATTTGGCCCTCAACACCTTCTCGCCGGTCCTCTCGTCGGAGATCCTCGCCGAAGCCATTCACCCGGAAGTCCGCCCCGGCGACCTCGTCGTCGTCAACGGCTCGCTCGACGAGGCATCGTCTTTCGTCTTCTACCTCGAGCACAACGTGCTGCTCCTCAACCCGGTTTCCGCCGAGCAGCCTGCTCCTGCCCCGTGCACGCAGAAAGTGCAGGTCCGGACCGAGGTCACAGCGCGCTTCTCCATCGGCCCGCTGCCGCCGCCGGCCTCTTCCGTCAACCACGGGAGTTTGTGCGGGCTCTGGCAGAGCCCCGCCCGCGTCTGGCTCTGGACGCCCTCCGATGCGATCCCTGCCCTGCCCCAGCCTGTCTACGTCATCGGGCGCAGCGGAGGGAAGCAAGTGCTGAGCAACCAGCCCAACACCGGAGGCGCGAGCTTTTAGCGGTTGCGAATTCGCGAGAGAAGCGCGTTTTTTCCGATCCGATTGACGACATCCTGTCTTCCATTGCTCCGTTGTGCACCGGCGAAAGGATTACCAGGATTACGCGCGCGGATCACGAAAGGCCCATGGCGAGCCTTCAATGGCGGAGGGAGGGGGATTCGAACTTGAGCCGTTTTGCGGGCGTCCGAGCCCGCAGGCGAAATCCTGAACGAAGTGAAGGACCTACACTTCAATGGCGGAGGGAGAGGGATTCGAACCCCCGGTACCCTTGCGGGCACAGCGGTTTTCAAGACCGCCTGTTTCAACCACTCACACATCCCTCCGCGGGATCCAGCGGCTATCACCATAGTACGACGCGCATTCATACCATGGGATTCGCCTTGCGCCACGCGGCGTTTTCCATCTTGACGCGCGCCGCGAAGCCTGCCTAGAATCACGCTACTCGTCGGCGCGTCTTCATCGTGCCGCGCCGCACGACCCCGTTCCCCCGCCGAACAACCTCTCTCTGCCTTCTGCCGCGCGCGCCGGACGCGGCGGGACGGACAGGTGCCCCATGAAAGTCCGCTGGTTCATCGCCCCTCTGCTCTGCGTGGCCGCGGCGGTTGCGGTCGTCCTGCTTTCCAGCTCGATGCAGAAGCATGCCATGGAAGCGCTGCGAGCCAACCTGATGGCGGTCTCGGCGCGCTATCCGAAATTCACGATGGCCCAGCGGGAAGCCGTCATTCGTGAGTGGCGATCGGAAATGCACCCCATGTTCCGCGATCTCTCGGCAGGAGAAATGGCGCAGCGGCTGCTGGCGGCGGCTGCGTTGCCGGCGGGAACTTCCAACGCACCGCCGGCGAATTTTTTCGGCAACATCACGAGCATCAATGGACTGGGCGGCGACATCCTGGGCGTGGAACGGACCGCGAACTGTTCGCTGACCCAGTGGTCGGCCAACTGGATGCTCGCCCTGCCGAACTTCACGTATACGATGGACGGTCCCACCACATCGAACTACGACCAGATCCTGCACAACCAGGCGCAGCTGAAGACCAATGGGGGCAACTGGCCGGCGGGGTGCGGCGATCCCGTCACCGGCATTCCTTCGCGGCAGGTTGCGTATCTGGGGCGCACCTCCGCGGGGAACAAGGTTTACGCACACGCGTTCTTCGGCGGCTCGGCGAACTATGTCGAGACCGTCGTGGCCAACGGCACGACGGATGCGGAGGTTTCTTCGCAGGAGATGACCGATCTGCCCAATCCCCTCGCGGTGGTCGCAGCGGATCTGAACGGCGACGGCAATCCGGATCTGGTGGTCCTGAGCGATTTCCTCACTTCCGGAACCGGCTCCCTCTCTGTGCTCCTGGGCGATGCGAACGGCGATGGAGGCTTCGGCTCGCCGGTGAATTACAGCCTGGCCGGCGAAACCGTGCAGAGTGCGGTCATCGACGATTTCAACGGCGACGGCAAGCTGGATATCGCTGCGACGAGCACCTCCTACGCGAGCGGCACCACCTACAACCTGACCTTCCTTGCAGGCAAGGGCGACGGAACCTTCGCCAGTCCGCAGAACGTGCAGCTCACACCCCCCACGGGATCGCCGGGCGAACCGTATTCGGGAATGGTGTCGGCGAGCCTGCGCAGCAACGGCAAGAAGGACCTGATCACGACGGCAGGGATCGTGCTGTTTGGGAATGGCGACGGCACCTTCACCCAGGCGGCTGCGCCGGGATTTCCCGGAGACAGCGGGAATACGCAGCTGGGCCCGAACATCGTCGTGGCGGACTTCAACAAAGATGGCAAGCCGGATGTGGCGCTGGACACCGGCGTTGCGATCGACATCTACCTCGGCAAAGGCGATGGCACATTCACTGCGGCCGGGGGATACGCGACGATCAATAACACCGGCTATCTGACCGGCGCCGATCTGGACGGGGACAGCAATCAGGATCTGTACAGCGGCGTTGCGAGCGCGGGCATGTTCGGCGGCGATCAGTTCGACCGCAACGAAGGCTACGCCCTGATGGGCAACGGCGACGGCACGTTCCAGGGGGCGCCCGCCATGCCCTTCGTGTTTACCGGAACCAACATCATGGATCTGAATGGCGACAGGATTCCGGATGCGGTGGGCGTGAATTCGACCCTGAACAGCACGAACCTGACTATGACGTCGTATCTGGGGAGGAGCAATGGCGGCTTCACGCCGGTGCAGACCTTCACCATTTCGCCCGTGACCCTCAGCTCGCAGCAACTCAGCTTCTCTTCGCTGGATTCGTTTGGTCTGGGCGACGTCACCGGCGACGGCCATGCCGACCTGGTCTACATCGCCCAGGGTTTTGTTGCGCCCAATGGCTATCCGGGATTTTTCCTCGCGACCGGCAAAGGCGACGGCAGCTTCAATACGCCCGCCTGGGTGCAGGGGCCGAGCTTCGTGCCCTCGGGCGGCATCGACTACAACGAGAACCTCAATAACCTCTTCGTGGCGGATGTGAACGGCGACGGCAAAGCCGACCTGATCTACGACTACACCAACCAGGACTCGAAGACCGGGACCTACTATCAGGGCATCGCGGTGCAGCTAAGCAACGGCGACGGCACGTTCGCGACGCCGAAGGTGATTCAGACCTACGCGGGCACCACCCAGCCGACAGGAAACCCGCCGGTCCTCGTCCAGGTGGGGCGCACGCGTCCCGGCGGCAATCTGGATCTGTTCGCGGAGACGTCCACCACCAGCGGCAGCACCGTGACTTACCAGGTGCAGCTGTATCTGGGTAACGGCGACGGCACCTTCGGCGCGGCGACCACACCGAAGGTGGCCGACAATCCCGGATCGCCCGCCTTTGGCTCGCAGGTGGGACAGATTGTACTGGCGGACATGAACGGCGATGGCAAGCCGGACCTCATCACGCTGGGACAAGGCGGCACGAATAGCCAGCCCGAGGTCGCCATCTCGCTCGGCAACGGAGACGGAACCTTTCAGGCGCCGTCGATTCTGTACTTCTCCGGCGGCAGCAGTGTCGGGTGGGGCGTAGCGGCTGCGGATTTTGACGGCGACGGCAAGATGGATGTTGCCGTCACCGGATTCGACCCGCCGTTCGATACCGGAATTTTCCTCGGCAACGGCGACGGCACCCTGCAGAGCTTCAAGACCAGCACAGGCGTGAACGCGCCGGCGGAGGCGATCGATCTGACCCTCACCGGCGCGGCGGCTTCCTTCGACTTCAACGGCGACGGCAAGCCGGATCTGGCAGCTGGATCCGCGGTGCTGATCAACCTGGGGGCGGCGAGCACGCTCGCGCCGACCACGACGACGGTGACGGCATCGCCCCCCAGCCCCGTCTCCGCCGGAACAAATGTAACCTTCACGGCTACAGTTTCGGCTTCCTCGATGGCAACGGGGACCGTGACGTTCAGCGACGGAAGCACCGCGCTGGGAACGGCGACTCTGAGCAACGGCCAGGCCACGTACGCGACGAACGCGCTGGCCGTGGGCACGCATACAATCACGGCGACCTATGGCGGCGACTCGACCCTGGCCGGCAGCACATCGCCGGCTCTTGCCTTCACTGTGAGCCCGCAGACGCTGCCCGCGACCACCAGCACGCTGACAGCATCAGCGTCGACCGTCACGAGCGGAGCAAATGTAACGTTCACGGATACAGTTACGCCGGCCGCCGGCGGAACAGGAACGCCGACGGGAACCGTGACCTTCATGAATGGGCCAACGGATCTGGGCAGCGCGCCGCTGACGAATGGCGTGGCGAGTTTCTCGACAACCGCCCTGCCGGTGGGAGCGGATTCCGTCACGGCGGTTTACAGCGGAGACACGAGCTTTGCCACGTCAACCTCGAACGCGGTCGCGGTGACGGTGAGTGCGGTGCAGCCGTCGTTCACGATGGCCGCGAGTCCGGCCAGTGCATCGGTAACGGCGGGGACTGCGGCGACGACGACGATCACCGTGACCCCGGCGGGCGGGTTCAACGCAGCCGTGAGCTTTGCGTGTGCGTCCCAGCCGACCGGACCGGCGTGCACCTTCAGTCCCGCCACGGTCACGCCGAACGGGGCTGCTGCAACCACGACGCTGTCGATTGGAACGACGAATCTGGGCGCCATGACGCTGCCATGGCGCCCCGGATCGCGTTCCGGCGGCGTGACCACTGGCGCGGTGCTGGCTGCGGGCGTGCTGTGGGTCTTTGGCCGGAGGAAAAACATTCCCTGGCTGCGGATGATGCCGCTGGTCGTGATCCTGCTCCTGATCGCAGGAGCCGCGGTGGGTTGCGGCGGCAGCAGCGGAAACAGCAGCGGCGGCGGTGGTGGCGGCGGCACGTCGAAGACCTACACCGTCACCATCACGGGAACCGCCGGCTCGCAGAGCCAGACGGCGACCTTCACACTGACCGTGAACTGAGCCAATCTGCCTCGGCTGGGAGAATCAACCGAGGCAGATTGCTATTGCGGAGAAGGCGCGGTGTCGTGATGTCCCGCGTTGCCATTGCCGGGACCGCCGACGAACTGCAGCGCCGGAATGCGCTCGTCGACCGGCGGCAGCGGCGGGAACGGGGCGTGGGGTTCGGCCTGATACCAATACGCGACGGAGTAGAAGTTGTCCGAGCGCGCATTCGCGTGCCCATGCTCGATGGTGGCTTTGAAGGATTGCGTGAAAGGGATGGGCGAGTCGAGGTGGAAGCGGTAGACGGCCCAGCGTTCGCCCGCGAGTTCCTTGCCGACGACCGGCGCGCCGTAGAGCGGATAGGAGAAGGGTGTGCCGCCGAAATCCCAGGCGCCAAGGAAGTAGTCCTCTGAGCCGGTGCCCCCGACCGGTGTCTTCGCACCATCGATGAAGAACATCGGATCGCCTTCGCCCCACCAGCCGTCCTGATTCTGCAGCACCGACATGGTCACGCCGACAAACTGACCGCGGCCTTCGGCGTCCAGCCAGACATAGTTCTCCTTGCCGTCGAGATTCTGCTTGTCGTTGATGAGCGGGTCGCCGTTCTCGCGCCAGTGGTTGGTCCAGCCGTGGTTCGGCTGCGCCTGGCGATACTGCGCGTGAAAGTAGAGCGTGCCGGAAGGCAGAGGGTGGTTATAGGTGCGGTACTCGATGTTGTAGTAGAGGCTGCCGACCGGCATGGTCCCCTGATTGGTCAGGGTGATGCGCGCGTGATGCTGAAACGGCATGGGGAAAAAGCAGTTCAGCGCGTTGGCATTGCCGACCGAGAGCATAGCCGAACTCCAGGGAAAGTACTCGCCGAAGCCGAGGCCGAAGAAATCCCCGATGGGGGTTTCAACGCTGGGCGAGGTTTCTCCATCCCAGTACATGCGCAGCACGAGGCGCTTGAGGTGGTAGGGCTCGCGGCTGGCGATGGTAAACCAGAGATGCGAGACGACGCCGGGGCCGTCCTGGTCGAGGAGGGTGATCGACTGGCCGGCGGGAAGGGTGCGGAAGTCGGCGTTGGCGCCGGTGGGGTCTGCGCTGGAGGAGAGGTGCCAGGTGTAGTCCTGGGCCTGGCTGATGTCGGGCCACTGGGTGGGACTCTGGGCGCGCGCCTGCAGAGTCGCGGCAGCGACGAACAGGGCGATGGAAGGCAGCCAGCGCATGGATTGGTTCACCTCGGGTTGCGGGTTACGGGTTGCGCCTGCCAGTGTAGCGCGATGGGGAGGGTGGCGGCTTTTTTCTACAATGCGTTCGGGCGAGTGTGTCAAAGCGCGGGGCCGGGGGTGCGAGGATGTGCGGTCGATATTATCGGCGGTCGGACAAGCAGAAGATTGCGGAGGCGTTCAGGGTGGGAGTGCCGCCTTCGTTTGAGATTCTTCCCGATTACAACGTGGCGCCGACCAGCTTTCAGCCCGTGGTGGTGGAAGATCGCGACACCGGCGAGCGCGAGCTGCGGGCGATGTACTGGGGCCTGGTTCCGTACTGGGCGGACGATCCGAAAAAACTGGGCATCAGCACGATCAACGCGAAGGCCGAGAGCCTGCTGGAAAAGAAAATGTGGCGCGAACCGTTTGAAAGGCGGCGGTGCCTGGTGCCGGCGGATGGTTTTTACGAGTGGCAAAAGTTCAGCGAGAAGAAGAAGCAGCCGTGGGCGATCGCGCTGAAGGGCGATGCGCCGCTGGCGTTTGCGGGCCTGTGGGATCGCTGGCGATCGAAAGATCAAAAGACTGTGTTGGAGAGCTTCGCGATCGTCACGACCGAGGCGAACGAGCTGACCTCGGCAATGCACGAGCGCATGCCGGTGATTTTGCAGCCGCGTGACTATGAGCGCTGGTTGCGTCGCGACGATGCGGGACGGCCGCCGATGGATCTGCTACGACCGTATGACGCAGATCAGATGCACGCGTGGCGCGTGGATGCAGCGGTGGGCAACGTGAAGAATAATTCGGCAGCGCTGCTGGAGGAAGTCGCGTCGGAGACGCTGTTCTAGCCGTCAGCGAATAGCGGTTAGCGGCCAGGATTCGGCGCTCCCACGATGCCCCACATCTCCAACACCACGGATGTGGGGCACCCGATCTGCCTGCGTCACGGGTGATGAGGCATGGGAAGGCCGGCGGTGATCATGGGCAGCCCGGTCGCCGGCCAGTGGCTCACCTGCGCGTCCACATTCAGAGTCAGTGCGGAGTCGGCGTTGGTCACCGGCGTGACATCGACGTTCCAGCCATCGACGACGACCAGCGGCGTGTCCCCCTTAAGGTCGGCGAGAGCAGCATCGATGTGGACGGTGCGGCTTTCTCCGGGCGCGAGCGAGATGTAGTTGTCGGAGTAGAAGACGGGCAGCACGCGCTCGCCGGTAGACTTGCGGCGAAGCTGCAGATGGGTCATCAGCGCGAGCGTCTGGCTGGGATTCTTCAGTGTGACATCGAGACCGAGCCGGCCCGCCGCATCATGGCGAGCGATGGTGCCGTCGAGCTTGACCGTTGGCAGCCAGTTGAGCGGCGTGAGGTCGTCGCCCTGTTCGGGGTTCGGTTCCCAGTAGAGGTTGCGCGAAACGATGTTGCCCTGCGCATCGCGGAGTTCGAGCTGCGCAATATAGATGGGGCCGATCTGTTTGGGCATCGGGATGGGCCCGAGATCGATCGCCGTATCGGCGGGCCCGCTCACCGGAATGTCCTTCTGCAGGACCGGCTTCAGGTTGCCGTAGCCGGTGTAGATGGTGACGTGCGCGGTGTCGCCGGCGAGATCGCTGGGAAGGTTGTTGATGACGCGCAGGTGGAAGTCGTCCTCATCCATCTGGATGTGAACCAGCTCCGAGGCGGACTTCACGGCGAAGAGCGAGGACATGGGCTCGAGGTCGTAGTGGTAAAGCTGCCAGACGAAGCTCGGCTGAGCGGGATTGCTCATCCACGTGATCACACCGGTCGCCGGCGCGAAGAGCAGCTTGTTGCGCGCCTCGTACATCGCGCGATACGCCTCGTAGTTCATCATCTGCGCCTTGCGCGCAAAGTCCGCGAGGTTGGCGACGCGGCCGTAGCGTCCGGCGAGGACGTAGGGATAGGTGTCGCCGTGCTGCGCTCCTTTGGCGAAGTCATGCGCGGCCCAGTCGTCGTTGATGACGTTCCAGTCCTTCTCCGGCATCATGCCGTGGATCGACTCCAGCGTGGGCACAGACATGCTGCCGGTCTCGGTCTTGAAGGGCGCGTCGAAGACGTAGAAGGCCCGCGGCTCCCGCCAGTAGTAGGGCCCGCCGGAGTGCACGCCGCGGCCCGAGGTCGAACTGGGCTGATAGAGCCGCGCCGGGTCGAGCTCGGGAATCAGCTTGCGCAAGGCAGCGTCGATCTCAGGCGGCGGGAAGCCCTCGTTGCGCGCGCACCAGAGCGCGATGGAGGGATGGTTGCGGTAGCGGAGAATCTTGTCGCGGACGTTGGCCATGTAGGTGGCGAAGTCGTCCGGGTTGGGTCCGTCGCTGGGATTGGGCTGGAAGAACTCGTCCCAGATGAGGATGCCGTATTTGTCGCACAGCTCGTAGAAGTCCTCGCCGGTGGACTGGCCGACCCAGTTGCGAATCAGGTTCATGTTGGCCAGCGCGTGCATGCGGATCTCGGCGTCAAGTCGGGCGCGAGGGATGCGCTTGAGCGCCTCGTCGAGACCCCAGTCGCCGCCGCGAATGAAAATCTTCACGCCGTTAACAGAGATGGTGAGCGCGTCAACGCCGGGCGCTTCATAGGTGATGTTGCGGATGCCGAAGGTCGTGTCGTGCGCGTCGGAGTCGCGGCCGTGTTCGACGAAGTGGACGTGCAGCGTGTAGAGATTCTGCGGGCCGTAGCCATTGGGCCACCACAGCTTGGGATTGGCCATATGCAGGGCGGCCGTGGTCTTCGGATCAAAGGTGACGGTCTGGGTTTCGTTCGGCTTCAGCGTCACCTTCTGCGAGAAGGTAATGTCGCCGAAGCTCCCTTCAAGCGTGCCTTTCTGCTCTTTTGCGGAGGTGTTCTGGAGCGTGGTGTTAACGGTAATGTCGGCGGTATCGGTTTTGGGCAGCGGCAGATCGGTGATGACCTGCGGATCGTCGATAAGGACAGGGCCGGAGGCCGAGAGCCAGACTTTCTGCCACAGGCCGGTGTCGCGATCGCGGACGGCGTTGAGCCAGTCCCAGCCGATCGTGCACAGGAAGGTGGGGCCGTCGATGGCTGTGATGCCGCCGTTCTTGCCAACGCCGTTGGCGATGGTGTGCTCGTGCGGCACGCCGGGGTGCGGCTGCGGCGATACCTTTACGGCGAGGACGGCGGTCGAGCCGGGTTTGACGAGCTTCGTGATATCGAAGCGTCCGCGGATGAAGGCGCCCTGGATCGTGCCCACCTGGCTGCCGTTGACCCAGACTTCCGAGGTAAAGTTGGCGCCGTCGAAGTGGATCCAGACCTGGCGGTGCGCGTAGTCCTTCGGGACGGTGAACGTTGTGCGGTACCAGTACGATGTCTTGTTCAGGCTCTCCGGAATGATGGACTCGCGGTTGTTCTCGCCATACGTCGGCTCGGGGTAGACACCGTCCCGGACCATGTTCGTCAGGACCGTCCCCGGAACGACGGCGGCGAGCCATCCGGTGGGCTGATAGCTCGCCGAAGAGACGGTCGCGGCCGGATCGGAGACCTTCGCGGAGTCCTGCAACTGCCAGCCGGAGCTGAGCTCGATGGATGCGGGCACGGCATGAGCGGCCTGATTCTGAGCGAAGGCCGAAGCCGCTGCTAAAACGATGCACCCGGTTGCCAGCCGAACGACGAAGCTCCTGCGCAAATCCACGATGTCCCTCATTTCTCCGGGCCGGCGAAGATGGCAGCAATCCGGCCCCGTCCAGTATTCACGAAGAGGCCGCACGGAGCCAGTAGCCGGAGCGAAGAGCGTGCGCTGTTGCCGGTCCCGATTTCCGGTGTCCGGCCGTCTGCGCCGCAGGCAGGCGAAATTCGGTTATTGGAAACGCCGCAGCAACAGCTATCCTTAGCCTTCAGGATGAGGTTTGGTTGCGCATGAAAGTCGCCATCGTCACGGAGACGTTTCTCCCGAAGATCGACGGGATCGTCACCATGGTGACGAAGACCGTGGAGACCCTCCAGGCATCCGGCGACGAGGTGAAAGTCTTCGCTCCGAGCGGCGGCCCGTCGGAGCTCTTCGGCGCCGAAGTGGTGAGCATGCCCTCGATTCCGTTTCCTTTCTATCCGGAATTGAAGGTGGCGGCCCCTCGCGCCTCCATGCGCAAACATCTCGAGGCGTTCCGGCCCGACGTCTTCCATCTCTTTGAGCCATCGCTGCTCGGCGTGGGAGGGATTTACTACGGAAAATCGCTGCACGTTCCCATCGTGATCTCGTATCACACGAATCTGCCCGCCTATCTGCACTATTACGGCCTGGGATTCTTCGAGGGGCCGACGTGGAAGCTGATGCGCGCGCGGCATATGCGCGCCGACCTGAACCTGTGCACCTCCACGCAGATGATGGACGAGCTGCGGAGCCACGACATCGACCGGCTCGCCCTGTGGGAGCGCGCCGTGGATGCGCAGACCTTCCACCCGTCGAAAGGCTCGGCGGAGATGCGCCGCGTGCTGAGCGGCGGCGCGCCGGAGAAGACGCTGCTGCTCTATGTGGGCCGGCTGTCGGCGGAGAAAGATATCGGCTCGCTGCGGAAGCTGTTCGATGCGTTGCCGGATGCAAGGCTGGCCATCGTCGGCGACGGCCCCGTGCGCAGGGAGCTGGAGAAGCATTTCGAGGGAACGCCGACCCACTTCGCGGGATATATGCGCGGAGAGCCGCTGGCGCAGGCTTACGCCTCGTCGGATGTCTTCGTCATGCCATCGAAGACGGAGACCCTGGGTTTGGTGGTGATGGAAGCAATGGCGGCCGGCTGTCCTGTGGTGGCATGCAGGGCCGGCGGCGTGCCCGATGCGGTGGTAGACGGCGTGACCGGCTTTCTGTATGAGCCCACCGATGAAGACGGCCTGGTGAAGAAGGTGGCGTGGGTGCTGTCGCATCCCGACGAGCGGGCCGCGGTTCGGGAAAGAGCCCGCGCCGATGTGGAGCGGCACAGCTGGGAGGGATCGACGGCGCAGCTGCGGCGGTACTACCTGCAGGCGATCGAGCATCCGCGGCCCAGGAAGGCCGCCTCCGGACCGATGCGGTGGAGCGGAATGACGCGCCGAATGGTGCTGGCTTCGCTGCGGCGGCTACTTCCCTGAAGGCAGAGTGCCCGGATCGGGCGGGAGCGCGGCCTGCTGCGGCGCGGAGGGCGCCGGTGAACCCATGTTGTAGGAGCCGTAATCGATGGTGAGCGTGGCGCGGCCGCCGAAGCGGACGTCGGTGTCGCTCTCGTTATGCTCCGGAAGCCAGAATTCGCCGGTCTTGGCGTTGACGTGGTGAATCTTCGTATCGCGAATCCAGAAGGAAGGATTGCGCGCGGGTTCGCCCTCGATCTTTGCCACAGCAAAATCGTCGGCATCGATCCAGATGGTGCCTCGGTAGAGAAGGTGGGAATGGGTCTTCGGCTCCACGCGCAGCAGATAGCAGGGCCGTCCGTCGAGCAGCTGCTGGCCGACCAGGGTAAAGCTGTAGTTGGCCGTGGTCGGCGCGGTCTGGCGCGGATCGGCAGCCGATTCCTGTTCCGCTTCGAAGAGCTTTTTCAGAACATGATCCGCCAGCATCTTCGATCCCGTCTGGGAGACGATGCGGAAGGTCTTGCTGTTCGGCGCGGCATACGTCACGGCAACGACCATGGTCGCGCTCATGTTGGCCGGGAAACCGCGATAAGAAACCGAGTACGTGCGCCTCTCGGTATAGCCTTTCAGGTCGCCCGCGCGCTTCCTTTCCGCGCCGGCAAGACGCTGAACGATCTGGTCCACACTTAAGGGCGGCTGGATCGCCGAAGCTCCGGCGCGGGAACCGGCCGGCAGATCTGACAAATTTGTAACCGCAGCGTTAACTGCCTGAGCACAGGCCGAAAGGGTGCAGAGTGGGGCGACGACCGCTGAAATGAGGCAGGCCCTGATCAGCAAGCGAAGTTGTTGGCGCAAGATAACCTATGATGACCCCTGGATGATCGCGCGTCAATGCACCGATTGAACAATCTTTAATTCCCAAACTTCGTGAGGGTGCTGTAGCGTAGAACGAATTATTCTGTACAAGTGATGGGTGCCGTATTTCCCCTGTGACGCTTTTGCGGTTCCCTGGGTCAGGTGAGACGATCCCCGGGCTCCCGAATGGAAGACAATCTGCGTGATCTACGTCCCGAAAACCGATCGACAGGGATGGCGGAGGCGGAGTGCATAACGAGCTGTTGGTGCTGTCCCGCGACCGGGACTGCGTGAGCGACTGGCAAACCGGCGTCTCTCTTCACAGTCACACGCGCCACTCCCAGGAGAGCCTCGAATTCATCGGGGCATTCCTCCGGCAGCGGCCGGCGACCCGCAAGTGGTTCGAGGCCCAGAAGGAATGCTGCCGCCGCGTCACCGGTATCGAGCTGGACTTCGATCGCGCCTACTGGACGCCTCCGCTGTGCGAACGGATGGCCCAGGATGTGGAACTCAGACAGATCGAACAGCTGGGGCTGCGGCCCATGGTTTCGCTCACCGACCACAACAGCATCGAGGCCTGCCTCCTGCTGCGGAAGGATGCCGCGTTTCCGGATGTGCCCATCTCCACGGAATGGACCGTGCCTTTCGGCAAGGCGGTCTTCCACTTCGGGATCCATCATCTGCCCCCGGCCGACGCCGACTCGATCATGGCAGCCATGCACGAGGCCACCTTCCTGGCCGATGAGGATCGCATCCTGCGGCTGTTTGCCGAGATATCCCGCATCCCCGAAGTTCTGGTGGTCTTCAACCATCCATTGTGGAACTTCTACAAGATTCCGCAGGACCAGTTCATGTACGATCTGACCCGCTTCCTCGAAGCGGGCAATCGTTACGTGCACGCCTTGGAGCTCAATGGCATGCGCAGCCACGCGGAAAACCGTGGCGTGCTCCGGCTCACGGCGGACTGGAATCAGATCCTGATTTCGGGCGGCGATCGCCACGGCTGCGAGCCCAATGCCTCCCTCAATCTGACCAACGCCGCGGATTTTTCCGAGTTCGTCGACGAGGTTCGCGAAGGACGGCAGAGCACCGTGCTGGTGATGCCGCAATACGCGGTGCCCCTCGGATGGCGCCTGTATCAGAACTTTACCCATGTGGTCGCGGAGTATCCCGACCACCCCGAAGGCCGCCGGCTGTGGGACGAGCGCACCTTCCATCCGGATCGCAGCGGCGGCGTGGTGCCCATGCGCCGGCTGTGGAAGAGCGGCGAAGCGCCGGATTTCCTGAAGGGGATCTTCGGAGCCGCGATGACGGCGGGCCTGGTGCCCTTCCACAAGCTCCTTGGTCTGTGGAACCGGAGCCAGAACGAGTCGCTGCGGCTGGCCGATCCGCCCTCCTGGACGCTTCGCGGCGCTGGCGCTGGCGGAACCCGCGATGCAGCGCTGGAAGAGTGCCTCTACGGGGGCGGCGAGCCGGCCGCGGACTGAGGCGAGCCGAAAGCCCGGCGCTGCCTCTCTTTTCCGCAATGAATGGCGTCTGCCGCTCGGCAGGGATCTTCGCGGCTGATGCCTCGACAGACGATCCCGGCTTCTGCGAACATCCGGCACAGGAAATTGTGCGCTTGCTCTTGCCCGGAACGGGGAGGTCCCCCAGGCTCAGGCACGCCCCGGAGAACGCACCAGGGCTGCTCCGGAGACCGGTGGTTATCGCAGGCGGCACCTCAGCGGATGTTGTTGAAGCCATTGGCATCGGAGTCACGCTAGAATGACGTTCTCTGTACGCCGGGGGATGAGTGTTCGAGGGCAGCAGTGTCGATCAGCAACAGCTCGATGAAATCAAGGCACGGTATGGGATCGGAGGCCGCGCGTCCGGACCGAGCCGTTTCCCCATCGTCCTGATCAAGCCCTCGCAGTACGACGCTGACGGCTATGTGATTCAGTGGTACCGCTCCGCTGCCCCCTCGAACGCGCTGGCGCTCATGCACGGGCTGGTGGAAGACTGCCGCCAGCGCAAGGTGCTCGGCGAGCATGTCAAGGTCGAGATCCGCTCCATCGATGAGGACAACACCCGCGTCCGGACGCAGCAGCTGGCCCGCGAGCTGAAGAACGGACAGGGGCTGGTCATCCTGGTCGACGTGCAGTCGAACCAGTTTCCGCGCGCCATGGACCTGGCGCTGCCGCTGCGCGTGGCAGGTGTGCAGGTGTGTATGGGCGGATTCCATGTCTCGGGCAGCATGGCCCTCCAGGGCGCCGTCACAACCGAGCTGCAGGAGGCGATGAACCTGGGGATCTCGCTCTTTGCGGGCGAGGTCGAGGAAGGCCGCCTGGATCAGGTGCTGCACGACGCGTGGCGGGGCGAGTTGAGACCGCTCTACAACTACCTCGGCGACCCCCGGCCGGAGGACGGTGCGGACCTGCCGGTGAAGGCGATCCGGGCAACGATTGGGCAGTACTCCAGCGTTCAGGCCGCAACCGGCGGTCCGCTGCAATGCTCCTTCCGGACGATCGTTCAGGCGGCGGGGCGAAAAACGCAGCGGCGAACCGTCGTCGAGGTGGAGCAGATCCTCCGCGAACATGTGCAGTCGGGCGTCGGCCGCTTCCTGATTGCGGATGACGACTTCTCAGAAAATCCGGAATGGGAGGCGATCCTCGACCGCGTCGCTGCAATACGGGAGCAGGACGCGCCGCATCTGCAGGTGACGATCCAGGTGGATACGAATGCGCACCGGCTGCCGGGCTTCGTCGAAAAGGCGGTGCGCGCGGGCGTGCATCGCGTGTTCATCGCGGTGGAAAGCCTCCGTGCGCAGGGCCTCCTGCGCGCGAAGCAGAACGAGACGCGGATCGGCGAGTACCGGAAGATGCTGCTGGCGTGGAAACGCGCGGGCGTGGCCGTCTTTTCGGGCTACGTGGCCGGGATTCCAGCCGAGACCGTCGACGGCGGGGGGAGCGATCCCTGCCTCATGCAGGCGGAAACAGCGATCGATCTGCTGGAGGTGCATTGCCTGAGAACCCTGCAAAGACCCGACGACCCGTCGATGCCCGCTCAGGCGGAGGCTTCTCATCCCGATCCGGATCCACAGCAGCGTGAACCGGCGTTGAAGGCTGAGGAGTGGCACCGGTTGTATCGCGACGAGTGGAAGGACTTCTACGCGCCCGAGCATATGGAGGCGGTGCTGCAGCGCGCGGTGGCGCTCGGCATGCCGCTGGAAAAAACCACGAGCCTGCTGCTGTGGTTCCACTTCTGCATCGTTTGCGAAGGGATCGATCCCCTGCGCGGCGGGTGTGTTCGCCGGAAGTACAGGGCCGACCGGCGGCCGGCCCTGCCGAGAGAGGGCTGGCTGCGCTTCTGGTCGCGGTACGGATCCGATCTGGCGTCGAAGCACTGGAAGCTGCTGCGGCTCTATCTGCGGCTCCGTGCGATCGTGCTGCGGCTGGGTCAAGGCGACGGCAGCCCTCCGCCGACCGACGCAGGAAACAGCGCACACCCGCTGGACCTGATGCTGCTCTCGATCGCGATCGCCCGGTAGGCGGCTTCAGCGCTGGGCTGGAGCGATGCTGCGGCCGAAGTCCCGAAGGGCACGCAGGGTGGTGCGGGCGGCGCCGGAGTGAATGGCGTGCGCCGCGCGCGCGATGCCTTCGCGGAGATCGCCGGCCAGGCCCGCCGCTTCGAGAGCGGCGGCGGCGTTGAGCAGCACCACATCGCGCTTCGGACCCGTTTCTGTGCCGTGCAGGATGGCTTCGAGAATAGCGGCGTTGCTCTGCGGCGTGTCACCGCCCGCGAGATCGCCGAGGCCGGCAGCTGGCAGGCCGACATCTTCCGGAGAGAGATGGAAGGACATCGCATGCGGCGGGCCGTGATCGGAAACCGAGCGGACGACGATGGTGTCGGTGGGCGAGAGGGCGATCTCGTCGATCCCGTTGCGGGCGTGGACGACCCGCCCGAAGCGGATGCCGAGCCGCGCCATGGCTCCGGCGGCCACGTCCAGCTTGGCTGGCGAGTAGACGCCCATGATTTGGGCGGGCGCACCGGCGGGGTTCGTCAGGGGGCCAGCGAGATTGAAGATGGTCCGGAAGCCGAGAGCGCGGCGAACCGGCTGCACGCGCTTCATGGCCGGATGGAGCGCAGGCGCGTAGAGGAAGGTGAATCCTGTAATGCGGAGGCAGTCGGCCGATTGCTGGGGCGTAAGGGCGACAGGAACCCCCATGGCCTCGAGGACGTCGGCGGATCCGCATTTTGAGGTAATGCCGCGATTACCGTGCTTGGCGACTTTGGCTCCGGCTGCGGTCGCCACCAGCGCGGCCCCGGTGGAGATATTGAAGGTGCCCAGGCCATCGCCGCCCGTGCCGCAGGTGTCGACCAGGGAAGCCCGTTCCTCCGGATCGAGGGGGATGGGCAGGGACAGCGCGCGCATGGCCTGCGCAAAGCCTGTAAGTTCGTCGACCGTCTCGCCGCGGGTGGCGATGGCGGTCAGCAGGGCGCCGATTTCGAAGTCGCTGACGGCGTCCGCCGCGCCGGTGAGGATCGTCTTGAGGAGGTCGCGGGCTTCCTCACGGGTGAAGGAGTGCCGTTCGTCGACGATTTGCTTCAGCTGGGCCTGGAGTGCGGGCATGCGGTGAACCCATCGTAATTGACAGGCCGTCGCCTGTTTCCCGGAAGCTCAACGGGGTGTCCAGCGTTCACGGCATCGACGCCATTACCAATTGGTTAACAAGCAGGGTCGCGCCGCAGGCCCGACTCTTCAGAATCATGGACATAGAGGGGGCTGGACCCCCCGGGCGCGGAAGCCAGGGGGGTCCTCGAAAACAGCCAGCGCTTCAGTCGCCGGCCTGCGTGCCGGGAAGCGGCTCGTACGCGGGTTTGGAGGGGACGGCCTGAACGCCTGGCGCAGGCTTTTCGGCAAAGAAGGCGTGGTAAACGAGCCCGCCCAGAATGCCGCCGAGGATCGGCGCCAGCCAGAAGAGCCAGAGCTGCGAGACGGCCCAGCTGCCGACGAAGAGCGCCGGACCGGTGCTGCGAGCCGGGTTCACCGAGAGGTTGTCGACGGGAATGCCGATGAGGTGGATCAGGGTCAGGCTGAGGCCGATGGCGATGGGCGCAAAGCCTTTGGGTGCCCGGACGTCGGTCGATCCCATGATGATGAGCAGGAAGAAGAACGTCAGGACCATCTCCGCGACAAAGCAGGACTGGAGGCTGTAGCCGCCCGGCGAATGGATGCCGTAGCCGTTGGAGGCAAAGCCGTTCAGGGCGAAGCCGGGCTTACCGCGGGCAATGACGTACAGCGTGGACGCGCCGACAAATCCGCCGCACACCTGGGCAGCGATGTAGGGCACCAGATGGGCCCAGGGAAAGCGGCGGCCGACGGCAAGACCGAAGGAAACCGCGGGATTGATGTGGCATCCGGAGATGTGGCCGATGGTGTAGGCCATGGTGAGCAACGTGAGGCCGAAGGCAAGGGCAACGCCAACGAAGCCGATGCCGAGGCCGGGAAAGCCCGCGGCAAGGACAGCGGCTCCGCACCCGCCAAAAACGAGCCATGCGGTGCCGAAGAATTCTGCAAAGAGCTTTTTACTGAGATTCATGTTCCCTCCTGTTGAGAGTGAGGACCTGCGCGATTGCCAGTGCGAGGAACGACGAACAGGGCCCGAAAGAACGGTTGCAAGGGAGAGGCAAGAACGGGAGGGGGCCAGTTTAGCGCAGGCGGGCTCGCGAATGGCGAACAGCAGAAGATTTTGCAAGACTGGGCAACCGGTTTGCCCGCGGTCCGAAGCGTTCGCTACACTGGTGATTCTGCTTTGACCGTTGCCGCGCAGGCGAGCAACGGCGGACCCTCAAACGATCCCCGGACGAAGACTCGTTTCGTTCTTTCCGGAAACCGTACTGCGATTTTCTGAAGACCCTCTATGAAAATTCACGAGTATCAGGCAAAAGACATTCTGGCGAAGTATGGCGTTGCGATTCCGCGCGGTGAAGTGGCGAACAGCGTGGATGAAGCCATTGAGGCGGCACGGTCGCTGTTCAGTGCGGGCGCGAAGGGCGTCGTGGTCAAGGCGCAGATTCACGCCGGCGGACGCGGCAAGGGCGGCGGCGTAAAGGTGGCAAAGACGCTCGATGAAGCCGAGCAGTACGCAAAGCAGATTCTGGGCATGCAGCTGGTGACGCACCAGACCGGTCCGCAGGGACAGAAGGTGCAGCGGCTGCTCGTCGAGGAGACGGCGGCGATCGATCGCGAGCTGTACCTGGGCATCGTGCTGGATCGCGCCGCGGCGAAGCTGGTGTTCATGGCGTCGCAGGCCGGCGGCATGGAGATCGAAGAGGTTGCGGCGAAGGATCCCAAGGCGATCCACAAGGCGTATATCGATCCGGGCATCGGCTTCCAGGCCTATCAGGCGCGCGAGCTGGCGTTTGCCCTGGGACTGAAGCCGACGCAGATCGCCGAGGCGGTGAAGTTCATGATGGGCTTGTACAAGGCCTTCATCGATACGGATGCATCGCTTCTGGAGATCAACCCCTTCATCACCACGAAGGACGACAAGCTGTTTGCGCTCGACTGCAAGATCAACTTCGACGACAACGCGATGTTCCGGCACAAGGATCTGAAGGAGCTGCGCGACATCGCCGAAGAAGACCCCCTCGAGGTGGAAGCCTCGAAGTACGCGCTGAACTACATCAAGCTGGACGGCAACATCGCCTGCATGGTGAACGGCGCCGGGCTGGCGATGGCGACGATGGACATCATCCAGTACGCGGGCGGGATGCCGGCGAACTTCCTGGATGTGGGCGGCGGCGCGAACCAGCAGCAGATCGAGCACGCCTTTGAGATTCTGCTGTCGGACAAGAATGTGCAGGCGGTCTTCATCAACATCTTCGGCGGAATCCTGAGAGTGGACACGCTGGCAAGTGGAGTCGTGGCGGCTGCCATTCAGACCAAGGTGAAGGTTCCGATTGTTTTGCGACTTGAAGGAACGAACGTAGAAGAAGGTCGCAAGATTCTTAAAGAGTCGGGCCTCAACTTTGTCGTTGGGGACACCATGAAAGACGCAGCCGACAAGGTCGTGGCCGCCGCGAAGGGAGTTCGTTAGAGATGGCTGTTTTGGTGGATAAGAATACTCGCCTCATCGTGCAGGGAATTACGGGCCGCGAGGGCACGTTCCACGCGAAGGGTTGCGCGGAGTACGGGACGAAGGTCGTGGGCGGCGTGACGCCGGGTAAGGGCGGCTCTACCCACGAAGGCTGGCCGGTTTTCGATACGGTGCATCAGGCGGTGGAGAAGACCGGCGCGAACGTGAGCGTCATCTTCGTGCCCCCGCCGGCGGCGGCCGATGCGATTCTCGAAGCCAACGATGCGGGCATCCCGCTCATCATCTGCATCACCGAGGGGATTCCGGTGAATGACATGGTGAAGGTGTGGAGCGTGCTGAAGCATTCGAAGTCGCGGCTGATCGGGCCGAATTGCCCGGGCGTCATTTCACCGGGCAAGGCAAAGGTCGGCATCATGCCGGGGCGGATTCACAAAGAGGGCTCGATCGGGATCGTGTCGCGCTCGGGCACGCTGACCTATGAGGCGGTGTATCAGCTGACGCAGCGCGGGATCGGGCAATCGACAGCCATCGGGATCGGCGGCGATCCGATTATCGGGACGACGCACGTGGATGCGCTGAAGCTGCTGAACGAGGATCCGGATACCGAGGCGATCATCCTGATCGGCGAAATCGGCGGCACAGCGGAAGAAACCGCAGCTGCGTACGTGAAGGAGCACGTGAAGAAACCGGTGGTGGGGTTCATCGCCGGGCAGACGGCTCCGCCGGGACGCAGAATGGGTCACGCAGGCGCGATCATCTCCGGCGGCCAGGGCACGGCGGCCGAAAAGATGAAGGCGCTGACCGCGGCGGGCATTCACGTTGTGGAAACGCCGGCGGCAATTGGCGAGACTGTGGCCAAGGCGATCGGGAAGTAAGGCAGCCGGTAGCCGGTAGCCAAACAGAATGGACAGCGGCCACCGCTGTCCATTTTTCTTTTCGCAGCCGCATGGGGAGAGCCTCGCTTCCGGGTGGAACACCCGAAATCGACAGCAGAAACTACTGCCGTGGCAGGCGAGCTTCCAGGGCCGCGAGACGTTCGCGGATGTCAATGGCGAAGTCGAACTTCTGGCTGAGGCCGCGGATGGATTCCAGCATTTGCTCGTCTCGCAACCGCATCTCGGAGTGGAGCCGTTCGTCGCGAAGCTTCATCTCGGAGCGGAGGGCATCGAGCGAATCCTGCAGGCGCAAATCTCCGCTCTGCATCTCCGTCCGCAGTCCTTCGACAGATACTTTCAATGATTTCAGCTCCGGGACGAGTATGTCCGTGGCAATTTCTCGAAGGGAGTCGACGATCGTTTTGGCGGTAGCGGCCATGACCTGGATTGATGATAGCGCGGCTGGGGAAGAAGGTCTGCTCTACACTGGTACGTGACATTACTTTCAGGAGACCAGCGTTGAGCCAGCGTACGTTCAGCATTATTAAGCCGGATGCGATCCGGAAGGGCTATGCAGGAGCCATCCTTGCAGAGATGGAAAAGGCCGGGTTCAGGATCGTCGCCATCAAGAAGATGTTCATCTCGAAACCGCAGGCCGAGGGGTTCTACTACGTCCACAAGGAACGGCCGTTCTTTGGATCGCTGACGACGTTCATGTCGTCGGGGCCGATTGTGGCGCTGGTCCTCGAAAAGGAGAACGCAATCGCCGATCTGCGCAAGCTGATGGGCGCGACGAATCCGGCGAATGCGGAAGAGGGCACGATCCGGAAGAAGTTCGCGGGATCGATCGAGGAGAACGCGATTCACGGTTCGGATGGCGAGGAGACCGCGCAGTTCGAGATCGGATACTTCTTTGCCGGACACGAGCTGGTGTAACGAAGGCAGAGAGTAGGGAGTAGGGAGTTGAAACGGGATCGGAGCTTTGGCTCGGGTCCCGTTTTTGTTTTGGGATTTATTTCGTCTTCATGACTTCCAGGGTGAGGGAGTCCATGCGCGACTGGACCATGCCGTCAACCCGCGAGAGAATGCGCAGATAAGCGAAGATGCTCGCACCGGCGAGGACGAGGAAGACCGGGGTCGCCAGCCAGGGGTGGCCGAAGAGCGCACACAGTCCAATCACAAGAGCGCCCACCATGAGGACCGCGAACTGGGTGAAGAAACCGGTGAGGCTGTTCCCGACCGCCCCGCCTTCCCGGCGCATGCGGGTCATATTCATGCGATAAGGCATGGTGACGGAAAGCAGATTGCCCACGGCAAAGTTGGCCGGGACAGCAAAGAGCAGCCATGCGAGCGTGGCGGCGGCAACGTTGGGAGCGGGAAGGCCGAAGCGATCGATGACGACCGCCGAAATGAGAATTGCCTCGAAGCAAAAGAGGATGAAGTGCAGGGCGTTCTTGCCGAGGATCACAGTGCGGATGGGCGTGGGCGAGAGGAAGTAGAACTGGATGCCCTCGCCTTCCATGCCGAGGTTGTTGCAGATGAGCCGGGCAAGGCCAAGAAAGGCCCACACCAGGCCCATGGGCAGCGCGTATTCCAGGCGGATCCTGCTGGAGAACTGATTTCCGCGAAAGGCTCCGCCAAAGACGAAGACCATCACGAGCGGCGCAGCAAGGTTATAGAGCATGGGACCGCTGCGCAGCAGGTAGCGCAGGTCTTTTTCGATCACGGCCGCTACGGGACCAGAGAAGTCGAGCGTCGGGCGGCGGAGTTTGCGGGCTGAGACGGCCCGGCGGCGCGGGGCTTCGCTGAAGTTTTCGCCGCGGCTCTCGGACTGGAGGCGAAGAGCCAGGAGGCTCCCGGCGCCGAGGGCGAAGCATCCGAGCCAGAGTAGATCGGCCAGGGCGTCGAGGGGTTCGTGCTGCGCGGCGCGCTGGATGGAGTCGACGGCAAGCCCCGGAGGAAGAACCCGCTGAGCTTCGATCACGCGATCGGCGATGTGACTGAACTTCTGCTTCTGAGCTTCGGTGAGCGGAGCGTGGTGCGCACTCTGATGGTAGACAGGATTGAAAACCTGAGCGGCGAGGGCGAGGAAGAGAAAGATGGCGGTGGCAATCTCGCGGGTGCGGCGCTGGGCGAGCCATCGCTCGATCCAGGCAAGGATGGTGCGCGCGAGCAGGAGATTGAAGAGGACAAAGAGGGCGAGGGTGAGAGCGGTCCAGAGAATCAGTTCGGGATGCGCGACGCTGATACCGGCGCCAATGGCTACAGCCCAGAGGGTGCCGATGAGAGTCGAAGGCGCCGCGAGGCCGTAGACAAGATAAAGAACGATCCACGAGCCGAAACTGACCGGGTAACGGAGAAGATGGCTGAGCTCGGGATTCTGTCCTCCCAGGGCGGGCGCGACCGAGGCGAAAAACTGCCAGGAGAGCAGCAGGACCCAGAGTTCGATCGCGATGCCGCTGTAGGTCTCGTGGGACGCTGCGGCCCAGGCGCCGAAGCCCAGACCGACGGACGGGCCGATGGCAATGCAGGCGAAGATAATCGCGACGAGGATGCGGGCGCCCAGTTCCAGGCTGCCGCGGCGGGTGCGCAGGGAGTTGACGAAGTTGCGGAGCTGGATCCAGGCAATGGCGGCGTATTGCTGCCGGGCCAGCGGAGAGAGGAATCCGCCCGCGGCGGGAGCAGGCGAGGCCTGAGGCATCTTTAAGTCAGCCACGAGAGCTCCTGCAGCGATTCTTCGGCCGCTCCTGCGCCGGAACCGCTGACGATGCGCAGGAAGATTTCCTCCAGGGTGAGCTTCTCGTCGGGCTGAGGGCCGGTGAGACTCGCCGCGACGCCGGCACGCAGCTCATCGAGGGAGCCGTTGGCGACGATGCGGCCCTGGTGAATGATGGCGACGTGGCTGCAGAGGCGCTCGACGATCTCGAGGACGTGCGAGGTGAGAAAGATGGTGGCGCCGCGCTCGGTCATGCGCTGGAGCATGGCTTTGAGGGTGCCGGCGGCGAGGGCATCGACGCCCTCGAAGGGCTCGTCGAGAAAAAGAATGCGCGGGCCATGGATAACGGCTGCGGCGAGGGCCAGCTTCTTCTGCATGCCGTGGGAGAAGTCGGTGACGAGCTTTTTGGGCTCTTCGGCGAGATTCATGAAGTCGAGAAGTTCGGCCGTGCGCCGGTTGGTGGTGTCGCGGTCGAGGCCGTACATGCGGCCGACGAAGCGCAGGTATTCGGAGGCGGTGAGGCGGCCGAAGAGCGCGAGGCCTTCCGGCACGACGCCAATCTGGCGTTTCACGTCGAGAGGACGCGTGGCGAAATCGAGACCGAGAAGTTCGATGCGTCCGGCCGTGGGAGCGAGGAGGCCGGTGAGCATCTTGATGGTGGTGGACTTGCCCGCTCCGTTGGGGCCGAGGAAGCCAAAGAACTGCCCCGCTGCGACCGTGAGCGAGATGTTGTCGACCGCGGTGAAGGAGCCGAAGCGGCGGGTGAGGTCGTGGATGGCGACAGCGGGGACGTCCATTGCAATACAGGGTACAGGGTGCGGGGTAGAGGGTACAGGAAGCGGGAAGCGATTAGAGTTTAGGGATTAGAGTTTTGGGGTTCGGGGGCGACGCGATGAGAAAGTGCGGATGGAAAAGCCTGGCTGCGGTCGTTATGACTGGGGCGTGTTCGATGGTCATCGCGCAGGAGGCGCCTGCCGCGGGTTCGTCAGGGCATCCGATTGTGCTGCACGCCGCGCGGCTGTTCGATGCGGAGGCGGGGAAGATTGTGTCGCCGGGCGAGGTGCTGGTGGAGGGCGAACGGATCGCCGCGGCGGGGACATCGGTGGAGCATCCGGCAGGAGCGCAGGTGATCGACCTGGGCGACATGACGCTGATGCCGGGGTTGATCGACGCGCACGTGCACCTGTTCCTGCATCCGGGCGCGGAGGATCTGCAGACCGTGGAGGAGAGCGTGCCGCAGCGAACCATTCTCGCGGAGCTGGCCGCCAAAGCCGATCTGATGGCGGGATTCACGGCGGAGCGCGATATGGGGACCGAGGGCGCTGGCTCCGCAGACACAGCCGTGATGCGGGCCATTGACGCAGGGCTGATTCCGGGACCGAGGATGCGGATCAGCGGGAACGCGATCAGCATTCTGGGTGGCCATGAGGATGCCGTGCGCTACAACCCTGCGGCGCACGTGCCGGGCAACGCGGACTACGCGAATGACGCGGAGCAGATCGTGGAAACCATCCGCGAACAGCACAAGGAAGGCTCGACCTTCGTGAAGATTTACGAGACCGGTTCGGACGAGGAGGCGCCAGGTGGAGCGAAGGCGGTTCCGTGCGGCGAGGACGCAGCAATGTGCGGGCAGTTTCGCCTGGGCGCGCAGGCGGGCGATCCGGAGTTCTGGGCCTTCCATACGCCCTACCAGTACACCGAAGAGCAGCTGAAGACCGCGGTGGAAGAAGCGGCGCGGCTGGGGATGAACGTAGGCGTGCACGATCAGGGCGAGCCGGGCGCGCTGTTTGCGGCGGAGGCGGGCGTGGCGTCGATCGATCATGCATCGCAGCTGAGCGACGAGACGATGCGGCTGATGAAGGAGAAACGGATTCCTGCCGTCCCGACGTTCACCATCTTCGAATACTTCGCCGATCATGCGGCATCGCCCGCCGCTGCGGCACGAGAACACGCGATGCTCGACTACAAGATTCACGAATTCAAGCGTCAGGTGGCAGCGGGAGTTCCGATGGCCATCGGGTCGGACGTAGGACCGTTCCCGCACGGAACGCAGGCGCGGGAATTCGAGCTGATGGTGCGATACGGCATGACCCCGCAAGCCGTGTTGCAGGCGGATTACCTGAACGGTGCACAGATTCTGCGGTGGCAGGGGCAGATTGGAGAGCTCAGGGCCGGATACTACGCGGATGTGATTGCGGTGCCGGGGAATCCGCTGGAAGACATCACAGCGGTGGAACGGGTGGGCTTCGTCATGAAGGGCGGGGTGGTGATGAAGGGGCGGGGGAACGCAGGGAGTAGGGAATAGGGCCCGGGCTATTCGATGATGGCGAGGATGTCGCCGGCGGAGACGGTGTCGCCGGGAACGACTCGAACTTCGCGAACGCGGCCTTCGCGCGGAGACTGAACTTCGTTCTGCATCTTCATGGCCTCGACGACGACAACGCCCTGATGGGCGGCGACCACGGCGTCCTTCTCGACCAGCACACGCACCACGCGGCCGGGCATGGAGGCCTTCAGCGTAGCAGGTCCGTCGCTGCTGCCGCCGCGACGGCGGGAGCGCAGAGAGCGGGGATCGTCGATGCGGTAAGGGATGCGCTGCGAGCCGAGTTGCAGGACCGGCTCGGTTGTGTCGGCCTCGAGCACGACGCGATACGACTGGCCATCGATCAGGAGCGACAGGACACCGGGCCGAACCAGGCGGGCATCGGCTTCGAGAGGCTGGCCGTCGATCCGAAGGCGCCACTCCCCCGGGACGCCGGACGGATCGAGTTCGACCCGACAGCTGCGCCCGCCAATCTCAAGGTGAAACGTCATGGAGCGTCCTTTAGTCGGAGAGGCCGACAGCATCGCGGCGCGCGGCGGTCTTCCATGCGCTTGCGGGGGTCTTACCGTTCGATGCGGAACCATGGGTGGAGGGACGGGTCGCCTCAAAGAGCGCTGCGGCGGCAGCGGCGATGGCGGCGTGCCCATTCTCCTCGGCCGGTGCCGAGACGGGCGACGCGGCGAGGAGCCGGTCGAGATAGCCGGTATCGATGCGGGCGGCTCGGAAATCGGGCTCGGTGAGGATGCGGCGGAAGAGACCGAGGTTGGTGCGAATGCCGCCGATGACGTATTCGTCCAGAGCGCGGAGCATGCGCGCGATGGCGATCTCGCGCGTGGGGGCGAAGGCGATGAGCTTGGAGAGCATGGGATCGTAGTCGACCGGCACGACCCAGCCCTCGTAGACACCGCAGTCTTCTCGGATGCCGGGGCCTCCGGGCTGGAGAAGGCGGGTGATGCGGCCGGGCGAAGGCATGAAACCCGCAGAGGGATCTTCAGCATAGACACGGCACTCGATCGCGTGGCCGCGAAGCTGGACGTCGTTCTGCGTAAACGGCAAAGGTTCACCCTGGGCGATGCGAATCTGGAGATGGACGAGGTCGTAACCGGTGACGAGCTCGGTGACGGGGTGTTCGACCTGGAGGCGGGTGTTCATCTCCAGGAAGAAGAAGTTTTTCTTCTCGTCGACGAGGAACTCGATCGTGCCCGCATTGGTGTAGCCGGCGGAAAGCGCGAGACGAACGGCGGCCTCGCCCATGCGGCGGCGGAGGTCCGGGTCGACGGCGGAGGAGGGCGCCTCCTCAATGACCTTCTGATGGCGGCGCTGGACGGAGCATTCGCGCTCGCCGAGGGAGACACAGTGGCCGTGCTCATCGGCGAGGACCTGGATTTCGATGTGACGGGGACGCTCGATGAGCTTCTCGAGGTAGACTTCGCCCGACCCGAAAGCGCGTTCGGCTTCGCTGCTGGCGGCGACGAAGGCGGAGGGCAGATCTTCGGGAGAGAAGACGGCGCGCATGCCTTTGCCGCCGCCGCCGGCAGCCGCCTTGAGCATGACGGGATAGCCGACACCGGCGGCGACGTCGGCCGCCTCTTCGGGTGAGGCGAGCGCGTGGACGCAGCCTGGCGTGCGCGGCATGCCGGCTTCGTCGGCAGCCTGGCGGGCATTGGTTTTGGAGCCCAGGGTGCGCATGGCCGAGGAGGGAGGCCCAATGAACTTGATGCCGGCCTGCTCGCAAGCCTGGGCGAAGTCGGCATTCTCGGAAAGAAAGCCGTAGCCGGGATGAATGGCGCCCGCGCCGGTTCGACGAGCGATGTCGAGGATCAGGTCCCCACGAAGATAGGATTCCGGAGCGGGTGCGGGTCCGAGGCGGTACGCCTCGTCGGCTTCAAGAACGTGGGGTGCGGCGCGATCGGCATCGGAGTAGACGGCGACGGTGGAAAGGCCCAGCTCACGGCAGGCGCGCAGTATGCGGAGGGCGATTTCGCCGCGGTTGGCAATGAGGACTTTGCGAAACACCGCATACAAGCGTACAGGGTCGAGCCGGCAGGGTACAGCGGAAATACGAAGCCCCCGCCGATGGGGCGAGGGCTTCGGGTCTTGCTGAAGGAGGAAGCTGCGTTTACTGCATGACCACGCCGCCCTGAGCCTTCTCGTTGGCCTTCTCTTCGTTGGCCTTGCGAGCGCCCATGGCTTTCTGGACCCAATCCTGAGCCTGGGCGAGGTCGGCTTTGCGCGCCGCATCGTCGCCGCAGTCGAGATCGGCCTTGCGACGGTACATCAGGTTGAGGTACTGCATCGCGTCATCGTAGTTCGAGCGCAGGTTGACAGCGTCCTGCAGATATTTCAAACCGTCGGTGACGAGCTGCGTGTTCTGGTCCTGAATGGTCTTGCAGAGGGCCTTGGGCATCTTGGCGTTCCCCTGGCCATCGTCCTGCAGTCCGGCGCCCTGAAGCGCATGGATGGCGTTCTGATAGGCCTGAGTCCAGTCGACGACGCCGATGGTATAGGCGGCTTCGGCATCTTTGGGATCCGCGGCAAGGACTTTCAGCTGCCAGTCACGAGCCTCAGTGAACTTCTTGAGGTCGTACTTGAGGGCAGCGATCTGCTTGAGGCTGGTGATGTCGTCGGGATGATCCTGAAGAACCTGCTGAAAGCCGGCGATGGCCATCTGAGCGGTCTTTTCGTTTTCAGGAGTATCGAGGCCGGGCACAACCTGCTGGGCGTAAGCGGTGGCCAGGTAGAGGCGCGTCATGGGGTAAGTGGGATCGAGGCTGACGGCTTTCTGGAAATGGTCGATCGCCTCTTCATATTTCGCCTGCTTATAGGCCTCTACACCCTTGTTGAGCTGATTGCGGGCCTCCAGGCGTTTACAGCCGGTCGAGGAAACCACCACGAGGATCGTGGCGGCAGCCAGCACCGGTAAACGTGCGATTCGGTTCATGCTGTCTATCTTCTCCTTCAGCTCGCCAAGAGCCTGAGCCACATAATTCTTGCCGAATTCTTGCCGAACAGCGATTGTAATCCGTCCTCGGCAAATGGCAAGATCACCAGCGGTGTCCGATCCAGGTGCCGCGTGGAGCAGGCTTGGGGATTACTACTGCCCGGCCTGCATCTTGGGCGTGACAAGCCCGATATGGTCGACTCCAACCGCATGCCCCGTGTCAATCACCGATGCAATCGCCTGGAAATCCAGGTTGGGATCACCTTTGACAAACATGACTTTCTCGGCGCGGGTGGAGTAGATCTCGTTGAGTTTGCTCTCAAGATCGCTTTTCGCGACCGGAGTCTCGTTGATCATGTAGGTGGGAACGCCGCCGGCACCGGACTGAACCTGCACAACGATGGTGCGGTCGTTCGGCTGCTGCTGGTTCGGATTCTTGGGGGGCTGGGGCACCAGTGCATCGAGGCCGCGGGGGGTAACCGGCACGATGACCATAAAAATGATCAGGAGCACCAGCAGCACGTCGATCAGAGGTGTGACGTTCGGTTCGGCATTCAGGGCGCCGCCACCGCCTACGCTCATTGCCATGGGATCATTTCCTCGTTTTCTGCTCTATCTAAGAGATGCATCGTCCGGACTACTGACCGCCTGCGGTCGGAGGCCGGGTTGTCGTTGCCGTGGGTTGCTGCTGTAACGTCAGCATGCCGACCTCTTCAACGCCGGCGGTCCGCACCGCATCGATAGCGTCCATCACCGTGCCGTAGTGGGCCCGGGCATCTGCGCGGAAATAGACGATTTTGCTGGTTTTGTTCTCCAGATCGTCGCGCACCTGCTGTCCGAGGTTCGCAACGCTGGTCTGGTTCTGGCCCAGATAGACCCGGCTGTCGCGCGTAATAGCGACGACAACGGAGTCTTCCTTGTTAGCGTCCTCCATGGGCGTGGCGTTGGTACTGGTGGCCAGATCAACGTTCACCTTGTTCTGGAGCATGGGGGTGATGACCATGAAGATGATCAGCAGCACCAGCATCACGTCGACCATGGGGGTGACGTTGATGTTGGCGTTAACCTTGGCTCCCTCGTTCCTTACTGCCATTGACATTGGCGTACACTCCGATCGGGATTCTCAGCAGCGGCGGTAATCACGGGCCGGGAGCACCCGGAGGGCTCCCGGCTCAAAGTATTCCCGCTCACCTGCACTTCAGTCCCGCGGCGCCCTGGGCCCGCAGGAGCACTGGACGACTACCGGCGATTGCTCTGCTTGATGAAGTAGTCGATCAGCTCGCTGGAGGAGTTGTCCATCTCGACATCGAATGCCTCCACGCGGTTGGTGAAGTAGTTGAAGAGCCACACCGCGGGGATGGCGACGAAGAGGCCGAACGCCGTGGTGACCAGCGCTTCAGAAATGCCGCCGGCGACCGCGCCGATGCCGGGCGTCTTCTGGGTGGCGATTTCCTGGAAGGCCTTGAGAATACCGGCGACCGTTCCGAAGAGACCGACGAAGGGAGCGGTGGAGCCGATGGTGGCCAGGGAGCCGAGACCCCTCTTCAGCTTGGCGTGCACGATCGCTTCGGCGCGCTCGAGCGCCCGCTTGGACGACTCGATCTGCTCCGCGCTGACTGCGCCGCCGCCGCCGTAGTTGCGGAATTCCTGCAGGCCGGCCGTGACGACTTCCGCCAGGTGCGACTTCTTGTTCCGATCGGCAACCTTAACGGCTTCGTCGAGCTTGCCTTCCTTCAAAGCTCCGGCCACGCGCGGGGCGAACTCACGGGACTGCTTGCGGGCGGCGTTGAAATAGAGCCAGCGGTCGATCATGACGGCCAGCGACCAGATGGACATGATGAAGAGCACGAACACAACGCCACGGGCGAGCCAGCCCATGTTGTTCCAGAGGTCGATCGGGCTGAATCCAACGGTCTGGCCCTCCTGGAAGAAGCCGAGGGACGCCGGGTTGGCAACGAGATGGTTGATCTGAGCGAGAATCACTGAATCTTTCCTCCTGAGGCAATGCTGCGGTAGGTGCCAAAGATCGCTAACGGATTACCTGCCCGCAGGACGAGAGGCGGGAAGGCCGGAAGAGCGGGAGAAACCCCGGAACGGCGAGGCCGGACCGGGGCAGTTAAATCAGCTGCCAAGACTGAAGACGACATTCACCTGAGTTTCGACCTCCACGGGTTCCCCGTTGAGGAGGTAAGGTTTATAGCGCCAGCTGCGCACCGCTTCCATCGCGGCCGACTGCAGCATCGGCGGGCCACTGATGACACGCAGGTTTTCGATCGTTCCACCCTTGGAAATCGTTGCCTGCAGCACTACCGTCCCCTGGATGCGAGCCGCCTTGGCGATGGCCGGATACTGCGGCATTTCGCCGGCGATGCGGTTGCCCTGCATCACGCCGGAGGAAACGGTGATCTTCTTGGGAGGAGCGGCCTGCACCTTAGGCGCCGGACCGGTGCCGAGGCTGCCGAGCACGCCACCCATCACGCCACCGCCGGAACCGCCCATGCCTTCCATCCCGGCAACCCCGGCGGAGGGAGGCGCGGCCTCTTCTTTCACCATCTTGATGTCTTTCGGGATTTTGGTGGGGGCGGTGAGCTGGTTGTTCATCACCTCAGAGACCACGCGCTCCACGTGAACGGCCGGAGGCGGCGGAGGCGGCGGCGGTGGAGGCGGCGGTGGAGCCACGAGAAGAGTGGCCATCATGGCCTTGGGCAGAGCCTCAGGATAGATGAGGGGATACAGAATCAAGGCGGCAAGCACCGATCCATTGAGGATCACACCCACAAGGGTGTAGTACTTGCTCTTGGTCTTGATCTTGTGCCCGGATTCCAGCAGGATGTCTTCAAACATTGCCATTGGCCGACCTCGGACCTTTCAGTAGTTGACATCACCTATAGACACCGCAGGGGGCCCGATTTGTTCCCGGGGATCGTTCCGACCACGGGAAAAATTGCGGACCGACCCCGAAGGGATCCGATGAGCAATGTCCAGCCTGCCCGCTATGCCGGAAGCGGGGGTCCAACCGACAGACAGGGCCGGTTCTCTTCTATAACACAATTCCGAAGCCAGATGCACCTGCACCTGCTGCGGAGGACGAGCCTGCTCCTGCTTGGATGCAGGTTTTGGCTGCCCGAGGGAGATGCGAGCATCATACCCTGGCTTTCTTTGCTGCGGGCAAGGTTGCTGCTTTACCCCGGCGACCGCGCCAGTCCTGGTAGGCGACCAGCATGGGAGCGGCGACGGCAATCGATGAATAGGTGCCGATCAGGATGCCGACCACGAGAGCGAAGGAAAAGCCGCGCAAAACCTCACCCCCAAAAAGAAAGAGGGAAAGAACGGTGAGGAATGTCAGTCCGGAGGTGAGCACGGTCCGGCTCAGCGTCTGATTGATGCTCCGATTGACCAGATCGGCCAGAGGCTCGCGCCGGCTGAGGCGCAGGTTCTCGCGGATGCGGTCGAAGACGACGATGGTGTCGTTCATCGAGTAGCCGATGAGGGTGAGAATGGCGGCAATGACGGTGAGCGAGATCTCCTGATTGCTGAGACTGAAGGCGCCCACCGTGATGATGGTGTCGTGGAAGCAGGCCACCACGGCGGCAATGCCGTAAATCAGCTCGAACCGGAACCACAGATAGACGAGCATTCCGCCGAGCGAGTAGAGCGTCGCAAGCTCGGCCTGATGCTGGAGGACCTTGCCGACCTGGGCGCCCACGATTTCGACGCTGCGGACGGAAAAACCGGAGAGCCAGGCATTCTGCTGGAATGCACTCAGGACGGCCGGATCGACGACGCCGCGGAGATTGTCGATGGAGTCGATGATGCCGCTGTGCTGGTCGTCGCGATATTTCAGGACCGCATCCGCCTGAGTCTGGTAGCGGGTCTGGGCATCGGCGGTGTTGCCGAGGTGCTCGGGATCGTTCTGCTGGAGCCACGAAGCGAGGGCAGAGCCGCTGATGTTGTCGAGGTCGAGCTTGCCCTCATTCTGCGCGCTTTCCCCGGAGTAGTGCTGCGTCAGGGCAGTGACAATGGTGGCGCGGCCCTGGTCGATGGCGGCCTCGCTGGTCGCCTGGAGGGAAAGCGTGATGAGCACTTCGTTGTTGGCCGGGGCTCCGTACGGCTGCTGGATGCGTGCGTCCTTCAGTCCGGCAGACTCGAACGCGGAGCGAATGCGATCCGCGTTGGGATGAGCCGAGAATTTGACGCGCACGACGGTGCCGCCGCGGAAGTCAACGTCCAGCGGGAGGTGGTGCCAGAAAAAGATGGAGAGCAGACCGGCGACGCTGAAGATCAGCGAGAAGCCGAGGAAATACCACTTCTTCCCCAGCCAGTCGATTTTTGGATCATGAAACAGTTCCACGAAGATTCCGCCTTCAGATAGAGATCGGTTCGCCGTGCAGTTTGCGGCTGAGGTGGGCGTCGAAGATGACGCGGGAAACGAAGACCGCCGTAAACAGATTGGCGAGCAGACCGAAGGTAAGCGTGACGGCAAAACCCTTCACCGGGCCGGTGCCGAAGATGAAAAGGATCGCCGCTGAAACGATGGTGGTGACGTGGGTATCGACGATGGTGGTCCATGCGTGACCGAAACCCTGATCGACGGCGGCCGAAGGCGATTTTCCGGCGCGCAGTTCTTCGCGAATGCGCTCGAAGATCAGGACGTTGGAATCGACGCCCATACCGATGGTGAGGATGACGCCGGCGATGCCGGGCAGCGTGAGGGTCGCGCCGGAGAAGCCGAGAAATCCCAGCAGGATGACCAGGTTCAGGAACAGGGCAATATCGGCGTTGATCCCTGCGCCCTTGTAGTAGACGAGCATGAAGATCATCACGGCGAGAAAGCCGACGATGGAGGCGAGGACGCCCTGGTGGATGGAGTCAGCGCCGAGCGAGGGGCCGACGGTGGTTTCCTGCAGGAAATCGATGGAGGCAGGCAGAGCGCCGGTGCGGAGCAGCATGGAAAGGTCTTTCACGCGCTGCTCGGTGATACCGCCGCCGGAGATGTTGCCCTGATCGGCGATCTGGCCCTTGATCACGGCGACTTCCTGAACGCGGTTATCGAGGACGATGGCCATGTCCTTGCCGATGTTGGCGCCGGTCCAGGCCGAGAATTTCGAGCCGGCGGCGTTGGTGAGGAAGAAGTCCACTTCCGGCTCACCGGTATTGGGATTGTGACCGGGCTGGGCGTCGCGGATATCGGTGCCGCCCCAGACCGGGATCTTTTTCAGCTCATACCACGCGGTGACGCTGCCTTCGCTGGCGGCGCCGGGAACGCTGGGCAGCAGCTCAGCATCGGCGGGCAGGTAGCCGCCGATCGCCTGCATTGCGGCCTGCTGATCGGGATAGGGGCCGCCGAGCACTTCGTGCGCTTCGAGACGGGCGGTGGACTGGATCACATCCTTGACGCGGCCGAGGTCGTCGACGCCGGGGAGCTCGACCAGGATCTGGTAGCTGCCGAGCTGGTAGGGCTCGATGATGGGCTCGCTGACGCCCAGGGTGTTCGTGCGGGTCTGGATGACCTCGATGGCCTGATCGAGAGCCCGCTGCTTGGCATCGGACTCAACGGTCGGCTTCATGGTCAGGGTCCAGCTGTTGCCGACGCCGGGCGCGATGTCGAAACGGCTGCTGTAGCTCGAATCCAGGATCGAGCGCACGTCGTTGGCGCGATCGGCCGGGACGTTCGAGACCTGAATGAAGTCCTCGCGTTTGGGATCCGGCTTGGAAACCGTAACGCCGCTGATGCCGTTCTTCTGCAGGTCGCTCTCGATGCTGGCGACATCGGTATCCGTCTCCGCCCCGATGGCTTCGTCCACCTTCACCTGCAGGATCAAATGCATCCCGCCCTTGAGGTCGAGGCCGAGATGGATGTTCTGCAGGAGGGCCTGCTTGAGAGCCGAGCCGGAGAGGCCGTGCGGCACGCGGAAGATGCCAAAGACGAAGACAACCAGGACAGCGATAATGACGATCAGTCTGGTGCGAAGATTCGTTTTCATGCGGGACTCTTTACTTGGTGGTGGCGTCGTCCTGGGTGACAGAGGCGATGGCGCTCTTGACCACCTCAATGCGGAGATTGTCGGGAGGAATGCGGAGCTGGATGGCGTCGTCCTTAATGGAGACGATGACACCGCGGATGCCGCCACTGGTGGTGACGCGATCGCCGGTTTTGAGCTTGCTGAGCATGTCCTGCCAGGTGCGCTGGCGTTTCTGCTGCGGTCGGATCAGCAAAAAGTAAAAAACAACGATAATCAGCAGGAAAGGCAGCATCCCTGCAATTCCCGTAGGCATGGCGAAAGGCGCCAGAAACGCAATGACGGTCAACGCGCAGTCCTTCTGGCCGGACGGGAAAAGCCGTCAGCGGCACAAAACATAGTCGATTTCCACGGAAGGGCTCGCAGGAGCGCGTGGTTTTCGAGGTCACGACGGCGTCCGGGAGCTGGATACCTGGAAACAGCCCTCCGCAGGAGCGCACACGATTCTGTCTCTGCCGGAGAAGCCTGTTTCATAGAATCGCGTACGGACGGGGGAGTGTCAAGGAAAAGGCGCCCCGGGAGACGGCCATCGAGGGCGGCTTCCGGCACCCCGATCGTGCGGGTTTGGAGCCCTGCTTTCCACATTTGCGGGAAAGAGGGACGCCTAAACTGAGCATTCGCAGATGCGACGGGGAGGGAAGAACCGATGGCAAGCGCCGCGCATTTCTCGGGGCAGGCGCATCCGGGACGGATCGAAGTCATCACCGGACCGATGTTTTCGGGAAAGTCGGAGGAACTGATCCGGCGGCTGAAGCGCGCGCAGATCGCAAAGCGGCGGGTGGCGTGTTTCAAGCCCGATCTGGACGTTCGCTACCACCGTCACGCGATTGCCTCGCACAGCGCGCAGACGCTCGATGCTGTGACCGTAGCCAATGTCGAGGAGCTGAAGGCGCTGCTGATGCCGAAGATCGAGGCGATCGAGGTGGTGGGCGTCGATGAAGCGCAGTTCTTCGACAATTCGCTGGTCAGCCTGACCAACGAGCTGATGCGGCTGGGGAAGAGAGTGATTCTGGCCGGGCTGGACACGACCTTTACCGGTGACCCCTTCGCTCCGATTCCGGACCTGATGGCCATTGCCGATGAGGTGACCAAGTTGTCGGCGGTCTGTATGCAGTGCGGAGCGCCAGCGGTGCACACGCAGCGGCTGGGGAGCAATCAGGCGCTGGTGGTCGTGGGAGCGGCTGGGGTGTATGAGGCTCGATGCCGGGCGTGCTTCCGGCCGTGGGTGGATGAGCACGAGACCGAGCAGCTGGAGCTGCCGGTGGACACCGGCGCGCGCGCCCGATGAGGGGCGCGCCGGGCCAGAGATAACTATTGCGCCGTCGGCTGAGCCGCTGGCGGAGCGGCCGGCGCCGGGCTGTTGGACATCTTGCGCAAGTAAATGACGAGATTCCAGACCTCGTCCGGCTTGGCGCGCGGACCCTCGCCGGGCATGTCTTTGCCCTGCCCGTTGTGGATGATGTAGAAGATCTGTCCGTCGCTCAGGGTCTTGAGTGTATTCCGGAAGTCGCTCATGGTGAGCTTTTGCTCGGCTGCAACATCTCCCTTGCCGTCGCCGTTGTCGCCATGGCACATGGCGCAGTCCCACCCGTAAATCTGCTTCGCGCGAGCCTGAGATTCAGGGGTGGCTTTGACGGGGTTGACTTTGGCGGCATCCTCGGGCGGAATCGCTGATTGGCTCGGGGCCGCGGCGGGCGGTGCGGCTGGAGCAGGGGGGGCCTGCTGCAGGAGCACCGGCGAGCCAAGAAACGTGAGAACCGAGGCAAGCAGAAAAGGCTTCAACATGGCAGCCTCCTGATAGTGATTGAAGGAAATCCCGGCATCACTTTACGCCTGCTGGACCGAAATGGGACAGGATTTTTGACGGGGACAGGGTATTAACGTAATGGGCAATGGACTCTTTGGGCATCGGTCGATGCCCGGAAAATTCGGCCAATCAATGCCAGCCATGGACTTTCCCCGCCGGCCGGCGACAGCCCCATCGCTACAATCAGCGAGTGTCCCTGAGATTTCAGATTCATCCGACCAAAGGTGGAGGCCGGCGCGCGACGCTGTCTCTCCCGCATGGCGCCATCGAGACGCCGGTGTTCATGCCGGTGGGAACGCAGGCGACAGTGAAGGCCGTACCGCAACATCTGCTGGAAGGCCTCGATGTACGGATCCTGCTTGGCAACACCTATCACCTTTACCTGCGGCCGGGGCATGAGGCCATCCGGCGGATGGGTGGGCTGCACCGGTTCATGAGCTGGGAGCGGGCGATCCTGACGGACTCCGGTGGGTTCCAGGTGTTTAGTCTGAGCGAGTTGCGCAAAGTGACCGAGGAGGGGGTGTCGTTCCGGTCGCACATCGACGGATCATCGCACTTCTTCTCGCCGGAGCACTCGATGGATGTGCAGATCGCGCTGGGGTCGGATATCGCGATGGCCTTCGACGAGTGCACGGAATATCCGGCCGACCGCGCGCGGGCGCGAGCGTCGCTCGAGATGACGCTCCGTTGGGCCAGGCGGAGCCGGGATTACTTTGAGGCACATAAGTCGAGCGTCCCGTGGACGCTCGACGGAGCGCAGGGCTCAGGGCTCAGAGCTCAGGAGCTGGACGGCCAGTCCCCGAACCTGTTTGGGATTGTGCAGGGTGGGATGTTTGCCGATCTGCGGCGCGAGTCGGCCGAGCGTCTGGTGGAGATGGACTTCCCGGGATATGCGATCGGCGGCCTGAGCGTCGGAGAACCGCGAGAGCTGACCCGAGAGATGATCGCGACGACGCTGCCTCTGCTGCCGGCGGATAAGCCACGGTACGTGATGGGCGTGGGGTATCCGGATGAGATTGCCGAGTATGCACGCATGGGGGTGGACATGATGGACTGCGTGCTGCCCACGCGCGCCGCCCGCCACGGGCTGCTGTTCACGTCCGAAGGGCGGCTGAACATCAAGAACCGGCAATACGCGGAAGATCAGGGACCGGCGGATCCGGCGTGCGGCTGCCTTGTGTGCCGGCGTTACAGCCGCGCCTACCTGCGGCATCTGATGGCTGCACAGGAGCCGCTGGCGGCGGTGTTGAATACGCTCCACAACCTGGCGTTTTACATGGAAACGATGCGGAAGGTGCGGCAGGAGCTGGCGGATGGGCCGGTCAACCAGCACGCAGGAAGCGGATCTCCGACCCCGTAACCGAATAGTTAACAAACGCGCCCCCACCCCTTGAGGTCTTCCGTCGAATCAACGGTTTGCGAGGGGCTGACCCCCCCTCTGCGGGGGTCCCATGAAGCGATGAAGTCCGGCGCGTTCGGCATGGGCGGCGATGGCTGCATTGATGTCGAGGGCCAGAGCCAGGGCTGCACGGCCGTCTTCCCCGGAAACCCTCGGTGCCGAGCGGGTGCGGACGCTTTCGAGGAAAGCTTCGATTTCGAGCCGGAGAGGCTCTCCCGGTTTGACCGTGGGCTTTTCAATGTGAAGACCTGGAAGGCCGGCAATCGGACCACCTGCAGCAGCCACGCCTGCGAGATCCCTGGCGGATAAGGGCAGCGGTTCTGAGGCGGAACCCATTTGCGCAGCGCGCGAGACGTCGATGACCAGCAGATCCTGCCGGGCATAGTCGATGGAGACGTACTGGTGCGGCTGGAAGAAGCGCAGCTTGCGGACCTTTTCGGTGCTGACGCGGCTGGCGGTGAAGTTGGCCACGCAGCCGGACTCGAATTCGACGCGGACGTTGGCGATGTCGACCCTTGGAGACAGGATGGGTAGGCCCACAGCGTGGAGCGAGCGGACAGGGGACTGGACCAGGCTGAGGACGATGTCGAGGTCGTGGACCATGAGGTCGAGGACCACGTCCACATCGAGAGCGCGCGGGCTGAAGATGCTGAGGCGGTGCGCCTCGAAGAACATCGGGTGATTCAGGAGCGGTTCGGTCGCGATGACGGCGGGGTTGAATCGCTCGAGATGGCCCGTTTGAAGGATGCGGCCATGCTTTTCGGCGAGCTGGATGAGGTGGGTGGCCTGGTCGACGCTGGTGGCGATGGGCTTTTCGATGAGGAGATCGATCCCGGCCGCGAGGAGAGCCTGACTCACCTCGAAGTGATGCGAGGTGGGGGTACAGACGGACGCGGCTGCGAAGTCCACCTCTTTGCGGGAGCGGGCGGCCAGGCATTCTTCAACCGAGGAGAAGACGGGTGCGCCCCAGTCGGTGGCGGCGGCCCCGGCGCGCACCAGATCGGGCTCGACGATGGCGGCGAGGCGGACGGGGAGGCCTTCATCCTCCAGTGCGCGGTAGACGCGGAGGTGGTTGCGGCCGAAGACGCCGGCTCCGCAGACCAGAACGCCGAGATGAGACGAGGGCGGCGAGGACACCGGATGGCCTAGGCGGGTTTGCCTTCGACGACGTGGAGGCAGCGTGCGTACAGCTCCAGCAGCTGCGTCACCTGATCTTCCGGCTTGGGCGCTCCGGCGGCGACAAATCCGGTAGAGGGAGCGCTGCCGCGGCCAACGCCGGCGGCAGCAGCGACGAACTTGAGCAGATCGAGCGCAATGTCCTCGTTGCGGCGAGCGCCATTGGCCTGAGGGGGAACTGAATCCATGGGAGTACCTCTCAGGGCGATGCTATCAAAGGGGACGGCCGGGAAAAACTGCTGTGTCAAATCTCAGAGATGCACAGGCAGACACGACCCACGACGAGATCGGCAGGGGTTTCCTGGGCGGCCAGTTCAATGACTTCGATGGGGTGCTCAAGCGCGCGCGGGCGCAGGACGAGGCGATTCGATTCAAAGCTGACGTGACGGAAGATCAGGTGCGTTCCCGCTCGAATGGCATAGAGATTGGGGGAAGGCGGCCGCAGCGTAACGAGCGAGTTGTAATGCCGGTCGAGAACGACAACGGATCCGACACGGAGAACGGGATCCATGGGGAGGGCCTGCGCGGAGGTCACGCGAACGGCGACGAAGCGATCCCAGCTGCGGCGACCGACGCCGCGTCGCGCGGGAAGTCCGGACAACGAACCGACGGGAAGAAACACCATCCCCTGGATGCTCTGTCGGGGAATGAGGGGGGAAAGTATGGCGGTGCTTTGGGAGGCGATGGTAACTGCATCTGCGGCTTCCCGGCCCCAGGTATGCGGAGGGGATACATCCACAAGGGCAGCGGCGGAGAGGTCTTCGACGTTGAGGGTCTGCGCGATCAGGATGCGGTCGAGAGCAGCGAGGCTCAGCCGGCGCCGGCGATGGAGGAAGTTAGAAATGTGAGCGCGAGCCAAGCCGGTCTGGCGAGCAAGGAGGGCGCTGCTGAGGATTCCCTTATCGATGCGACGCCAGGTTTCGAGCCGAAGGCGCTCGTGCAACTCGAGGAATTTCATTCTTCCGATGTTTTCAGGGAGCTACACAGCCATTACCTGCGGGGTTTGCAGAGAGAAACGCCGCCTGGCAGAAATCCGCGCGTAGC